>JAJDVM010000057.1 GCA_022826125.1 Defluviicoccus sp. | reverse complement strand
CAGACACAGCTTTGCGTCCAGGGCGCTGGCGCTCGGCGAGACGCTGCCGGTGATCGGCAAGCTGCTCGGTCACAACGATATCGAAACGACGGCGAGATACGCGCACCTGGCGCAGGATTCCGTCCACGAGGCGGCGGAGCGAATCGCGGAGAGCATTGCGGCCGACATTTTATGTTGAGCTCAACATAAAACGTCAGTGACGATACTATTTCCGCTTTTCTCCGCTTCCCTCGGTGTCCTGCTTGCAGGTTCCCGTCACCTTATAGATGTGCGAGGGAAAAATATCAAAAATTCCCTTTCCCGTTTCCAATACGTCCTTGAGCTTGGTCAGTTCACCCTTCAAGTCATCTATATTGACCTTTATTTCAAACGCAATTTTCTCCCCGTCGATCGTCCCTGTATTCGCCCGAGTTTCTTTTTCCAGACAATGCTTGTTTGCATTCTCGAGCGTTAGCTTAATCACATCATCCATAGAATAGCGAAGGATTGATCCGGAAGTCTCAGCGGAAACTATTCCTTCTTCGTTTGTCTGCACGGAAGAATTGGAGCATGCTGCCACCGCGATCATGGACACGATGGCCGAAATGACTACGATCATTTTCATGGCCTATCCTCATTGTCCGGTCTACGGATTATGACCTATGCACTTGTTGATCCAAGCGGACAATTCCGAATCCTAACCCAATGGTTCAGCATAGGCCTTTTCACCCTTCGTTACACTTACGGTCGTCACTCGACAATCGATCGGCTCCTCCCGTTCGCTGCTACCCAGGCGATTCCGTCAGCACAATATCGTAATCGTCGAGGGCGTCCAGGAAGTCGACATGGCGGACCAGCTCTTCGATGCCGAGCGCCCTCAGCTTGCCGAAAGCCCGGTCGAAGACGGCCACGCAGCTGTCGCCGGTGAATCTCGACGCGAACAGAAATCCGTCCACTTCCGGCATGCCGTCATGGACGGCCGCCGAAAGAGCGCGGCCTGCCGCATGGTTGCCATCGTGTACCACCGCACTGGGCGCGCCGATGCGCACCGGCCCGTCCCGACGCAGGTCGACCAGGGCGAGAGTTCCAGTTGAGGCTATCGACACCACCAGCCGGGCTTCGACCTCGCTCAGCGGGAGTTCGCGCCGGCGTCGGCGCACGAAGCGGTTACGCCCCAGCGTCTCCCAGAATGCGCAGCGCACCGCATCGGACGCATACAGCACGGCATAGCACCCTTCAGGGTCGCTGAACCGGCTTGGCGCCGGCGCTGCCTCCATCGGGGTCGCGCGGCGGTCGCGGTGGATCACGCGGAAGACGCGCTCAAGACGGATGGCGCGCAGCCGCGAGCGCAAGCGGTCCGGATCGTAGCCGCCGGTCACGCAAAGTCGCCCTGGCGGTCTCCCTCCGCAGCCTTCGCCACGCGGTCGATTTCGCCTCCGGCTAGCAACGTCAGCGGCTTCGCCCCGTCGAGCGAGGACAGTTCCGTCGTGAGCCAGACCCAGGCGGCATAGCCGTCATGGAACAACCCAGTGACGCGGTCGAGACCGTTAAACGGCCGGCCCCGCCCGTCGAGTTGTCCCGCCGGGAAGACATGGCCGCGCCTGGCGCCCCGCCAGCCCACGATCCGGCCCTTCTTCAGCCAGTCATGTACTGACTGGCGCGTCTTGAGCCCAACCCGCTCTGCTAGTTCATCCGAGGTCAATAGCGTCTCGGACGCGCCGGCGCGGGTACGCTCTGCCATGCGCCCGGCTGTCTCTTCGTCGTCCACAAGACGTGGCTCGGCGCCCGCGACGATTTCAACTCCGGACTGACCCTCGTCGTCCAGCGTCAGAACATCGGCCGCCACCGCCAGCGCCGAGCACACGGCATCGGGATGGGCGACCAGCGCCGCCACGTGGGCCGGGCTCAGGCGGCCCGCTGCCTCATGCAGCACGCCTTCGAGCTCGCGCACCTTCTCTCCACCGCCTCGGGCCATGGCAGTCCTCCTAGGCAAGGAAGCCTCGCTCCAATACTGGTCTATACCGTCTGTTTCGTCAATAGCCAGTCTCGTGCTGGGAAACACCGACGACCATGGTGCTATGAAGCGGCGCGTCCACCATGCGCTCTTGTAGCCGAGGCTACCTCGCCTCTAGCCTCGACTGTTCACTTTCCAAATGGGAAGATCCTTGCACATGGTGATCATGAGACCGAGCAAGTTGAAAAAAACGTAGGCCAGATAGATCCAGGACTCGCGCGTCCTACCCGCTTCGACACGTGCCTCCATCACTCGAATTTCATCGGCCAGACCATTGATGCGGTCCTGCGAACCCAACCGCAACCGGTCTATTTCCTCCTTGAGCGAGACATACCCGCGAGCATCCCCTTCTCCGAGTTGTTTTTCAAAGGCTGCAATCTCCGCCGCAACTTCATCGGAAACGCTCTCTCCTGACGCCGCCCTCATCGATAGTGCGGCGCCTCGCAACTGATACGCTACCTTTCCCAGCAGGAATGATCGGTTAGCGCTGGACAACAGCGCCTGCGCAAAAAACACATCGGCGGCTGTCGAGCGCTGGTCTGCCTGTAGATGGTTGCCCCACAGCCGGTCGACCGTCCGGCGTGTTTCCGAGACTTTCATCTGAGCCTGAGCAACATCAACTCGGGTCTCATGGAGTAGAATCGAACTCGTAGCCGTCGCGACGATCACGATCGCCGCACCCGCCACTGCCACCGTCCAGGATGAAATCTTCGATAGCATTCGCTCGGCCTTTCTCATGAAAACCACACTGCCTCATCCCGGATTCTTCAAGCAGTTCCGGATCGATACTGACATGGGGCATCAGTCCGGCATTCGGCGGACTCGGGCATACTCCTCGACGAAGTGCATCAGGGTCCTGTCGAGTCTCGGCTTGTCCCAGTGTTCCGCCTGCGGCCGCACGAAGTCGCGCCACGCCGTGAAGTCCGGATCGTCCATCTTCACCAGGAACGTGTAGATCTTGTTGACGATCTCGCGCATCAGATCGCACATCTCGTTCTCGTCGAAGCGCGAGACGTCGGGCCAGGACAGGCGCTCCCCGTCGGCATCGATCACCACAACGTCGGAGTAGTCGCCGGTCTTCGTCTTCGGCCGCAGGCCCCGGTGAAGGTTCTCCAGCATCGACTGCCTGACGCACATCAGCGCCATGCACCTGGCAAGGGCCGGAGCCCCTCTTCTCTCTTTCGCATCCATGCCTGCGTGCGCCCCGTCATTCCGTGCCGCAATGGGCATTCGCGTGAAGTGGCCGATCCAGCCCCCACGCCGGCCCGGCCGACTACCGACGTCGACACGAGCCCGCCCCGTGGCGCACTTGTGACACAGGAGGCCGTGCCCTGCCACCGCCGGGACAGGGTTCCGGTCGGGGCCAGACCCGCCCTCGTCGCGCCGCCGTTCGCCTGAACCGGGCCTCGCAAATTTCTTTCGGATCGATGCGCCTGCCGAATGCGGCCGCGGCGCCGAAAGGCGGAGCGGGGCCGCTCTGGGGTGGGCGCGGACAGG
Organism: Defluviicoccus sp.; assembly: GCA_022826125.1. Classification (GTDB taxonomy): domain Bacteria; phylum Pseudomonadota; class Alphaproteobacteria; order MPNO01; family MPNO01; genus MPNO01. The sequence goes on along the minus strand of JAJDVM010000057.1, from coordinate 9,419 downwards.
CGGCGGCGAGGGCCGTCGGCGCCGCGCCGGTGCAATCCTCCATGGAGACTGGCATGAACTTCATCACCCCCAGGGCCGAACCGCTCATCCGGGAGATCCCGCTGAGCCGGCTCGCGCTCGCCCCCGAGAATGTCCGCAAGACGCCGCCCGATGCGCAGGCCGATGCTTCGCTCAAGGCCTCCATCGCCGCCCTCGGGCTGCTGGAGAACCTGGTCGTCCGCGCCGATGACGCTGCCGAGGGTGACGCCGAGCGCTACGCCGTGGTCGCCGGCGGCCGCCGCCTCAAGGCCATGCAGGAACTGGTCGAGGACAAGGTGCTCGATGCCGATCATCCGGTGCCCTGCCAGGTCAGGTCCGGCGACGCCGAGCCGGCCGAACTCTCGCTCGCCGAGAACGTCATCCGCGTGCCGATGCATCCGGCCGATCAGGTGGTCGCATTCACCAAGCTGGCCGACGCCGGCCAGTCGGTTTCCGCGATCGCGGTGCGTTTCGGCGCGTCGGAGCGCATCGTCGAGCAGCGGCTGCGCCTCGGCAACACCGCGCCGGAACTGCTGGATGCCTACCGCGCCGACGAGATCGACCTCGAAGTGCTGAAGGCCTTCGCCGTCACCGCCGACCGCGAGCGCCAGATGGCGGTCTGGGAACAGGTCGCGGCCCAGGGCTACCGCCCGTCGGCCTGGCAGGTGAGGCGCCTGCTGACCGAGGAGCGGGTGCCGGGCGCGTCGGGCATCGCCCGTTTCGTCGGGGTCGAGGCCTATGAGGCCGCGGGCGGCCAGGTCATGCGCGACCTGTTCGCGCGGGACGACGAGAGCGGCGTCTGGTTCGAGGACCCGGTGCTGCTGGAGAAGCTGGCGACGCAGAAGCTCCAGGCGGCCGCAGACGAGCTGGCGACCCGCTGGAAGTGGGCCACCGCCATGATCGAGGTCGCGTGGGGCGATACCGCCTCATACGGGCGCATCGAGCCGCAGCCCGGCGTTCCCACCGACGAGGAGCAGGCCGAGATCGCCAGGCTGGAAGCCCGGCAGGCCGAACTCGCCGAGCTCGACGACGACCAGTGGACCGGAGAGCTGGTCTCGGAAGCCGAGGCCATCGAGGCCCGCCTCGACGAGATCGAGGGCGCCGTCGAGGCCCGCGCGGTGTTCCGTCGCGAGGATTTCGCCATGGCGGGCTGCATCGTCACCGTCGGCCATGACGGCGCGATGCAGGTCATCCAGGGCCTGGTGAAGCCCGAGGACATGCCGAAGCCGGAAGAGACCGGCGACGCCGGTTCCCCGGCCGCCAACGGCCACGACCCGAATGCCGCCAGTCATGGCGTCCACACCGCCGGTACATCGGTTTCCACGCCGATGGCGCCGCCGCGCGACCGCGAGGCCGAGGCGCGCAAGGAGGCCGGCGTCGGCATCGGCCTTGCCGACGACTTGCGGCACATCCGGACCGCGCTCATCAAGGCGTATCTCGCCGGGGACTTCGAGGCCGCCTTCGACCTCGTGGTGTTCCAGATGGGACGCTCCGTGTTCACCTTCGGCTACAAGGCGAACGCGCTCGACATTGCGGTGCGCGAGACTGCCGACCGGCCGACGACCCGGATGAACGACGCCGACTTCGCGGCCTGGTCGCCCGGCGAGGCGGTGCTGGCGGACCGTTCCGGCCTGTCGATGGACTGGCTGGAGATCGAGGACGACGGCGAGTCCTTCGCCACGCTTCGGGCGCTGCCGCAGGTCGACAAGCAGGCGCTGTTCGCGGCCTGTGTCGCGCGCACGGTGAACCCCCAGCTCGCCTTCGAGCCCCAGGCCCGGCCCGAGCTCGAAGCCACGGTGGCCCGGCTCGACATCGACTTCGCCAGGCATGTGCGTCCGACGGCGGCGATGCTGTGGTCGCGGATCGCCAAGGCGCGCATCCTCGACATCGCCCGCACGGTGTTCGGGATCGCCTGGGCGTCGGCACGCTCGAAGAGCAGGAAGCCGGTGCTGGCCGAGGCGATGGAGGCTGCCTTCGCTGCGGGCGACAGGCCGGTGAGCCTGAGCGCCGGCATGCACGCCGCGGCGCTGGCCTGGACGCCGCCCGGCTTCGCGGCGTTCGACACCGGGCGCATCGGCGACGGGGCGGACGGCGCGGAAGCACCGGAAGCGGCTGCGGACACCGCCGGGACGGCGGACAAGCCCGCCGATCCGCCGCGCAGGACCTCGGTTGTCGAGAGCATCGACTCGCCGGACGTCTTGGCGCGCCGGGCCAAGGCGCTCGCCGCCCGCGCCGACAGCGACGGTCGCTCCGCCGAAGCGGAGCCCGCGGAACCGGGCGCCGAGACCGGAACCGTGGAGGCGGCGCCGGACGGGAACGGCCGTGCGACGGAGACGGCACCGGAAACGGAACCGTCGCAGGGCGATGGTCCTGAAACCGGCAACGGCCACGCTGGATCCGCGCCCGAACCGGACGAGGCCGCCGCCGCCCCGGACACCGGCGTGAACGGCGACGAGCCGGGGCATGGAGAGCAGGAGCCGTCCATTGCCGACGCCATCGACGCGATGAACGCGGTGCCCACCGCCGACGGCGGGCCGCGCGTCATCGTGCATGGTGTCGGCGCCGCCAACGGCCACGACGCGCCGCCGGACCCGCTGGAGATCCCCGAGTTCCTCCGCCGCGTCCAGTAGCCGACCGCAGGCCCCGCCAAGACGCCCCGCCAGCGCACCGTCACCCCCGCCTCGGGGGCCGGGGCAGGCTGGCGGGGCGTTTCCGTTTCCGCAATAGCATGGAGGTCCGTCCATGAACCGGACGATCCGCGCCCGCATCCACGAGAGCGCCGTCAGGCGCGTCACCCGCATCTATGCCGCCACGCTGGCCGACATCTTCGCCGAGACCCTGCAGAACAGCCGCCGCGCCGATGCCGCGCGAGTGCGTATTTCGGTATCCGCGCCCACCTGCGATCCCGCCGACAACACCCAGGGCGCCGGCGAGACGCCGCTCACCGTCACCGTTTCCGACGACGGCGCGGGGATCGCCGATCCCGCCGTGCTGCTCAGCTTCGGCGAGAACGGCTGGGACCACGACCTCGTCCGGCGCGAGGACGCCGCTGGTTTCGGCTTCGCCAGCCTGGCGCGCCGTAACTGCACGGTGTCATCCAGGCCCCGTTCGCCGGACGGGGAGATGGCGCCCGGTTGGCGCGTCCAGCTCGAACCGGCGCACTTTCTCGGGGAGGCCGAGGCAGAGGTGCGTGCCGACGACGCGGCGCCGTATCCCTGGGGCACGGCGATTTCGTTCGAGGCGACCGAGGCCGCCGCCGCGATCCGCAGCGCGGCCGAGAACGCAGCCCGGCACTTCCCGCTGCCGGTCGTGTTCGAGGACCGTACGGACGGAGACTCAGCCGCCGAAGATCTGCCGCGCCGCGCCTTTCTCGACGGCGCGGTCCATGCCGAGCCCTGGCGCGGCCTCGTCTTCGGGGTCTTCAAGAGCCGCCATGACGGCTACAACGACCCCGACCTCAACTTCTTCGGCCTCACCCTGCCGGTCCGCCTGCCGACGGTCGAGACCGTCCACGGCCCGGCCTGGAGCGTGCTGGCGGACGTGGACGACTGCCCCGGCCTGGAGCTGGTCCTGCCGGCGCGCAAGGAGGCGGTCGAGAACGCCTTCCTCAAGGAGATGCGCGCGGCGGCCCGCCTCGCGATCTACCGCGCCATGGCGGCCGATTCCGATCCGCGCCCCGCCTTCGAGGACCGCGAGAGAGCGCGCGAGGCCGGCATCCACATCGCGCCGCCGCCGGCGGTGCTGCGGCCGTGGCGGCCCTCCGTCGCCGACTGCAACCACTGGCGCGAGCCGCCGAAGCTCGCCGAAGCCGGGCACGACGCCTTGGTCGTCGTCTGCGATCCCGAGCCGCCGGAGGCGCAGGCGCTCTGGCGCGCAGCCCAGCGGGCGGGCCTCGCATCGCGGCTGTTCGATGCCGACCGCCGGCTGGAGGGCTATGGCTGGTACGGCGCGCTCGACCGGGTGACCGACATGACCGTCCGGGTCGCCGCCGAAGGGAAGTGGATGGTGCTCGACGCGTACCCGCTGCCCGGGACGTCACGTTCCCCGGCCGCGCCGCTGCCCTCCCGGCCCGCCGCGATCCGCTTCGAGCTTTCCGTCCGTCCGGCATCGGGGCCGGCGCGCACCCTCGATGTGCCGGCCGATCTGGTCTTCGCCGGCGAGGCCTGGTCCTGGATCGAGGAGGCCATGCCGCTGGTGACGGAAGACAGCGCGCTCCAGCCCCACCAGCTCGCCGATTTTCTCGCGGCGGGATTCTTCTCGCCGTCCGACGATGCCGACTCCGACAGCTGGGAGACCCAGCGCGAACGCTTCGACGAGGCCGCGCTGCACCTGGCGACCCGGCTGCTGCTGTCCGACGACGAGGCCTGCAAGACCTCCATCGCCGAGGCCGTCCGGCGCGAGCTGGTCTGGCTCGCGCCGCGCGACCGCACCGTCGATATCCGCATCCGCCGGCCCGACGTCACCGTGACTCTCGGCGCCTGACCGGCCACCGGCCCGCCGCCATCCCATCCACCCCGAAGCCGTCCCGGCCGCCGCCGCGCGCCGGGACGGCTCGCAATCACGGGAGACCGCAGCCATGAAGCTCTCCACCTTGCCCGCTGCCTGTCCCTCCGGATCGGTGTCCGGGGCGTGCTCACCGCGATCCAGGGTTCCCGTTCCGGACGGGCCAGACGACGAGGCGCAGAAGCGCGCCATCGCCAATGCCGTCTGGACCGATCTGCTCTGGCTGATGCCGACCGGACGCACCGTCACTGTTACCGTCCACGACGGCCGGGTCGCGGTCGAGCTCGGCCCGCCCGGCCCGATGCCGGAGGCCCCGGCCCACTGACCGCGCAAATCCCGCCCGGTCCCCGGCTTGAACCGGCCCCGTTCGATCCATTCCCAACCGCGTTTCCGCTCCGGACGGAGGCAGTGCGGAGCCGCGGCCGGGCGCCGGGCGGGGCTGGGCGCGGGAGCGTTCCGCCGCGCACCGCATCCCTCCGACCCAAGGGAGACTCCCCATGGAACTCGTCACCCCCGAGCTGCGCGAGCAGCTCATCGCCAACGGCAGGAACCCCGACAGCGACCGGGTTCCGCTCGTCAAGTGGTTCAACCCGGCGGGCGCCGGCACCTGGCTGATCGTCGACGCCGATCCCAAGGACCCCGACATTCATTTCGGGCTGATGGATCTCGGCTTCGGCACGCCGGAGCTCGGCAGCGTGCGCCTCAGCGAGCTGGAGGCCTTCGAGGGGCCGTTCGGCCTCGGCATCGAGCGCGACCTCTGGTTCGAGCCCGTTCATTCCATCTCGGTCTACGCCGAGGCGGCGCGGCGTGCCGGGCGCATCGTGGAGGCCGGGCCGGAGCTCGACGCCGCCGCCCGGAGCCGCACCGTCCCCGCCGGCGCCTGACCGCCGGTGTCCTCCCCGCGTCCCGTCCCTGCCTAGCCCCCGGATCGGTATCCGGAGCAGGCCGGGGCGGGGCGTTCCCGTTTCCCGACCACGGAGACCGCCCATGCCCGATACCGGAACCGCGGCCGCGCCCGAGTTTGCACCGCCGCCGATGCACCCGATGGACCCGCGCCGGGGCGAGACCCTCTCGCCCATGTTCGGCGCCTTCCTCTGCTGGCTGCTCGGACTGGAACCGATGACCACGCCGGCCATCACCGGGATTTCGGTCGCCGGAGACTCCGTGCTGGCCGCCACCACCGACGATCCCTTCTTCAACGGCTATCTCGGCTCCGCCGAGGATTTTGAGCGCAATCTGCGCGGTTGGGGCGAGGCCTGCGGGGCCGACACCGCCACCATCGACGGCCTGGTCGCGAAGATGCGGAGGTCCGGCCGATGAGCGCCGCCGATCTTCCCGCCGGCTTCGATCGCCACCGGGCGGCGCTCGACATCGTCGATCCGGGGGCCTGCAATCCCTCGGGCGTCGCGCTCGCCCTCCACCAGGCCTGCCGGCAGGCGATCGCGGAGGGGGTGTCGCAGCGCGACGATCCCGCCGTCCGCCTGATCGGCCTCCAGCTCGCCTTCCTGCTCAATGTCGACCGCATCCTCGACGGCGCCGAATACGCCCGGCTGGTAGCGCAATGCACCGCCCGCGCCGCGGAGCGCCAGACCTCCCCCGTCATGGAGACGGCGGCATGAGCCCGCTCGACACGCCCGGGGACGGCCTCCGGGAGATGCCGCTGTTCGACGTGCCCGCGGCCCCGGCGTCCGTTCAGGAGGCCGCAAGCCGCCGCCGGCTCCGGGCCCGCTTCCTGCGCGCCGGACGCCACGCGGTCGACGACCGCGAGCTGCTGGAGCTGCTGCTCTCCGGCTGCCGTCCGGCACACGATGCCGGGGCGCTCGCCGGCGCTCTGCTCGACACCTTCGGCACGGCGCCGCGCACTCTCGCCGCCCGCCCGGACCGGCTGCGCGCGGTGCCCGGCCTCTCGGAGCACGCCGTCGCCGCGCTCAAGACCGCCGAGGCGCTCGGCATCCGCATGGCGCGGGAGCAGGTGCCGCAGACCGTGCGCCCGGCCTTCGGCAAGTATGACAAGGTCATCGACTATTGCCGCACGCTCGCGGGCCACCGCGAGGTCGAGCAGTTCCATGTCCTGTACCTCGATCGCAAGAACGGGCTCATTACCGACCGCCTGCACCAGCAGGGCTCGGTCTGCCACACCCCGGTCTATCCCCGGGAGGTCTGCATCCGCTGCCTGGAGCTCCAGGCCAGCGCCGTCATCGCGGTGCATGCGCATCCCAGTGGCGATCCCGAGCCGTCCAGGGCCGACATCGACATGACGAACCGCCTCAAGAGCGCCCTGAAGACGATTGGCGTCACGCTGCTCGACCATCTGATTGTCACCCCGAACGCCTCGGTGAGCTTTCAGGCGCGAGGGCTGCTCTGACGCTCCGGACGGGCCGGCGCGATCCCCGCACGCAACGCCGGACCCGCCGCGCCGGCGGCCCTGGCGCCCCGCAACCCCGCCCCGGCGCAACGACGTCGAGGGCGTTCTCCCGTTTCATCGGACAGAGGACAACCGGCCATGACACCGTTTCCCGACCCCTCCCGCCAGGGCGCCTGCCGGACGGACCCGGCGGCGGTCCTTGCCGACCGGCCGCCCATCGTCACGCCGGCGGACCTCTGCGACGACGCGATCGCGCTGCTGGAATCCGGCTGGACCCGGGAGGGCGCGCTCGATGCCGAAGGCGGGTCCTGTAACGCGCTGTCGCCGCATGCCCGGCGCTTCTCCCTCGACGCCGCCATCCGCCGCGCCGCCTACGACCTGGGCGGGCGGCATTGCCGCAACCGGCTCGACCCCGCCGATAGCGCGGGCGACGCGCTGCGCGCCCTGGCCGGCCATCTCCACGCCATGCTGCGCAAGGCGCTGCCGGCCGGTTCGCTGGAGCTCGTCCTGTTCGATGAGGTCTGCAATTCTCAGGAGATCGCAGTGGCGGTTCTTCACTCCGCCCGCGCCTCCCTCCCCGAATATCCCGGCCTCCGGTCCCGGACCGCAACCAAGCGCCGCCGGCCAGGCGTCCATGCCTTCCTGGTCGAGGGCGAGGAGGCGGCCATCCTGCAGAGGGACGGGCGCTATTGGCGCATCCGCGGCTTCGGCGAGGCCGGGCGCTGCCATGCCGCCGAAACCCTTTCGGGGGTCCGGCGCTACTGCGAGACGTTCGCCTTCGCCGAGGCCGAGAGGACCCGGAAATACCGCATCGAAAAGCGCCGGCGGATCGCCCGGCTGCTCGCCGCCGACCGCTCGCCCGGCGTCTGGCGCGAGGTCCGGCGCATCCTCGAAAACCCGCTCGATCAGGACCCGTCGGCCGGTCCCGCGGCATGACCCGCTGCCGGGGTCTTCCGCCTCGACGGCCCACCCCCGTCTCCCGACACCTGAAGGAGCCGCCATGCTTCACAGGATCACCGGCCGCGCCACGAAGTGCGGCCCCTCCGCGATTTCTGCCATTGCCGGCGTGCCGACGCACGAGGCCGCCGCCGTCATCCGCCGCCTGTTCGACCGGCCTTCGGTCAACGGCGTCTTCATCGACGAGCTCGCCGCCGCGCTGGCCGAGTTCGGCTGGATAGCGGATTATGCGATCCGCCATCCGAAATACCGCGAGCGCCGCTTCGCGCGTCGGGAGGAGACCTGGGAACGGATCTTCGCCGGCGTTGCCTTCGACGTGTGCGCCATGACCTTGGGGACGTTCCTCGACCCCGCGCCCGCCGGAGCGTGGGCGATTTCGGCGAGCAATCATTTCATCGCCTATGGCGACGGCTTCGTCGCGGACTCGGGAGCCTGGCTTGGGCGCAAACCCCGCCCGTGGTTCCGCGCCGATCCCGACTGCGACCGCGTTGCAAGGCGGCGCATCCGCGAGGCGGTACGGTTCGTGCGCGCTTCCCCTGGCGACACCCGCCGCAGCCGGGCGCCGGAAAGCGGGCAAGTCCATAGCCCGGATCGTCCGGTTCCGGCCAGCGCCGGAGTATCCTGCCCGGCTTCGTCCCGGCCCGTCCCCGACGGCGAGGAAGTGCCGGTGACCGGCAAATATCTTGTCAGGTCCCGGCTGTTCACGCTCGGCACCGGCGCCGCCATGGACAGCCGTTTCGGCAGCCGCGAGGAGGCGGAAGCCTATGTCGAGCGGGCGATGAAGCACTTCCCGGGCAGCCGCTACGACATCCGCGAGGACGACGCCGAGCCCGGCCCGCAGCCGAAGTGAACCCGGGCCTGCCACCGTAGGGGCCGTTCCTTACGGGATCGGCAAACCGTCCGCCGCAGCGAAAGGGAAGGCGCGCGGTGCCGGCAGTCGACGCTTCGGCTGACCGCCGCATCCGACCGATACCGGACACGGGCCTTCCCACTCCGCCGCAGTCCATCCCCGTCCCGTCCCCGTTGCCGGGCCGCTCTCCCGCGAGGGTCCGCCGCCGCGCGCCTTGCCGGCAGAAGGCAGTCGAGCGTGTCGGAGGTGGGCCGGCGGAGCCGGGGCGGGAGTCGCTCTCCGCATCCAGTCAACGCCGGTCCGATGCCCTTCAGCACGGAGACCGGCCCATGCTCGACGCCCGCCCGGCGCCGGACGCCCTCGCGCGTCCTCTTTCTCCCACCGTCCCCATCGACACGCCCGCAGCGCCGGCCCGTCCGGTCCAGGGCGACGCCCTGTTCGCCGCGGCCCGGACCCTGCTGCCGGTCCTGGAAGCCGGCCGGCCCCTGGATGCCGAGACGCTGCGGGACGCCATGACGGACGCTTTCGGCGGATCGGACGCCGCCGGCGCCTGGGTCTGGAAGGATGCCTACGAGGCCGCCGAAGCGGCCGTCGTGATCTTCATGCAGCGCTACGGCCGGGGCATGCGGCGCAATGCGGGCGCCGGTGCGGACGGACCCCGCCGCATGCTGGCGATGCTGGAGGCCGTCGCCGCGCTGGAACCCTCCCACACCAGGCGCTCCGAGG
>JAJDVM010000227.1 GCA_022826125.1 Defluviicoccus sp. | reverse complement strand
GATGCTGCGAGAGATCCCGAAGAGCTGGCAACGGGGCCACCGGGACGACGCGGCGCGCGACGGGCTGGTCCGCGCGCTGCGCGAGGTCTCGGAGCTCGACGCGGGCCGGGCGGTAATCGACCTGCTGAAACGCGGCGTCTCCGCCGACTCGATATGGGAGGCCCTCTTCGCCACCGCCGCCGAGCTGGTGCTGAGATCGCCGAGGGTGGTCCCGGTGCACGCCCAGACCTCGGCCAACGCGTTTCACTACGCGTTCCGGCACGCGCGGGACGGGGACACGCGGCTTCTCGCGCTGTTGCAGTCGGCGGCCTTCATGCCGGGCTTCCGCCGCCGGGTCCGCCACGCGCCGCCCGGTCCGCGGATCGAGGAGCTGGAACCTCTCGCGGTCCCCGGCACCGGCGCGGACGCGTTGCGCGACGCCTTCTCCGAGCTGCCCGGCGATCCCGTATCCGGCGCCCGCAAGGCCCTGCACTACCTGCAACGCGGCGGCTCCCCGGACGCGCTCGCCGCAGCCGCGCGCCGGCATCTCGCCCGCAACGGACGGTGGTCGCACGACTACAAGTTCACCGAGGCCGCGCTGGAGAACCACCGGCAGATGGCGCCCACCGCATGGCGGGACCGGATCCTCGCCGCCTCGATGGCATATTTCACCGGCTCCGCGGCGGCGCCGAGCCCGGTTTCCCGGGAGGCGCTGCGGCTGCTCGGCTAGCGCCGCGCTAATCCCCCGCGAACGCGATCAACCGCCCGCAGACGAGCGCGCCCAGCCAGCAGACCGTCGAGAGGATCGCGTGACCGGCGAGGCGGGCGCGCGGGGCGTCCCTGAGCAGGAACCCGTGCGACCGGCACAGGGCGAGCGCGGAGAGGACCCCGACCGCGATGAGGGCAAGCTTGAGCTGCAGGACCCCGATGCCGCCATAGTCCCGCGCCCGGACCGCGAACAGCAGCGGTCCCGTGATCAGCGCCAGGGCCAGCCCGCTCGCCGCGACCGGCGCGAGCACCCGCACCACCGCCTCGCGGGAGACGCCGCGCCACACGCCCAGAAGCCGCAGGTTGAGCGGCACGACGGAGCCGACCAGCAGGGCGATCGCAAATATGTGCGCGGCGTTGACCCCGGCATAGAGCCAGCGGGAAGTCCGCAGGGCCTGCGCCAGGGCGGTCCCTTCCAGCGCCGCGAACAGGGCTTCCAAGGTCTCAGTCGCGCTCGGGGTAGAGGACGTACTCCCGCTTGCCCAGAAACAGCCGTTCCACCTTGACCCGCCTGTCCGACAGGTCGGCGGACGGCTCGCCGATCACCCGGATCTCGACCCCTTCGGCCAGGTCGCCGTCCCTGAGACCGGCGCGCCGGTTGCGCCACGGCTGACCGACCTCGACCGTCCACTCCTCGCCCTCCACGTCGATCTTGAGCACCCCGTGGGGATTGCCCAGGCGGACGGTCTTGACGATGCCGGTCAGGTCGATATTGCCGCCGGTCGTCCACGACCAGCCGTGATGGGCCAGGGCCCCGGCCGTCGGAGCCGCGAGTCCCAGGGCCAGGACCGCGACCAACAGGAGCCTCTTCATCGTGCGCCTCCGATGCCTCCAGCGTTACCGGGAAGGTTGTTTCGCAACACCCGACGGTCAAGCCGACACCTCCCGGACAGCGCCGCGGGCCGTGACAGCGGCGAGGAACCCGGGCTAGTGTTTCCCTCCGCTCACCCCTTCCGGGAGAAGGCCGATGGCCCTGCCGATACCGCTCAACCTGGCCGGATGGATCGAGGAGCACCGGGACTTTCTCAAGCCTCCGGTGGGCGGGCGGACGATCTGGACCGATACCGATTTCATCGTGACCGTCGTGGGCGGCCCCAACGACCGGCCCGACTATCACGACGATCCGCTGGAGGAGCTGTTCTTTCAGCTCAAGGGCGACATGATTCTCCGGGTGATCGACGACGGGGCGCGCCGCGACATACCGATCCGCGAAGGCGAGATCTTCCTGCTTCCGCCGCACGTGCTGCATTCGCCGCAGCGCGGCGCCGACACGATCGGGCTGATCGTGGAGCGCACCCGCGCGCCCGGCGCGATCGATGGCTTCGAATGGTTCTGCGAGCAATGCGGCGCGCGGGTCCACCGGCGGGAGATACAGGTGGCCGGGCTGGAGCAGGGCGTCAACCGCGTCCTCGAGGAATACGCCGCCGACCCGGCGCTCCGGACCTGCTCGTCCTGCGGCCACGTCAACGCGGCAAAGGGCGGCGCCGATTGACCGCCGCGCGGACCGGACCGGACAGGAGGATGCCGGCGTCATGGCCTACACGACCCTTTCCCATGAGCGCGACGGCCGCATCGCCAGGATCACCTTCGAGCGGCCTGAGCGGCTGAACGCGATCGCCGCGGTTACGCCGGGCGAGATCGAGCGTGCGGTCGCCGAGGCCAACGCCGACGACCGGGTCCATGTCATCGTGCTCGCCGGCCGGGGCGCCGCCTTCTGCGCCGGCTACGACCTCCGGGACTTCGCCGAGGGCCAGAGCGAGGGGGTCCAGGAGCGCATGCCCTGGGACCCGATGAAGGACTACGCCCTGATGAAGGGCTACACCGACAAGTTCATGAGCCTGTGGCGCTCCCACAAGCCGGTGATCTGCAAGGTACAGGGCTACGCCGTGGCCGGCGGGTCGGACATCGCGCTCTGCTGCGATCTCGTGGTGATGGCCGAGGATGCGCGGATCGGCTACCCGCCGGCGCGGGTCTGGGGCTGCCCCAGCACCGCGATGTGGGTCTACCGGCTGGGCGCGGAGGGCGCCAAGCGCATGCTGCTGACCGGCGACCTCGCGACCGGGATCGAGGCGAAGGCGATGGGGCTGGTGACCGACGCCGTGCCCGCCGACCGGCTCGATGCGCGGGTCGATGCGCTGGCCGAGCGGCTGGCCGGCGTGCCGAAGAACCAGCTGATGATGCAGAAGCTCGCGATCAACCAGGCGATCGCCAATATGGGCCTCGAGACCAGCCAGACGATCGCCACGCTGTTCGACGGCATCGCGCGGCACTCGCCCGAGGGCATGGCCTTCAAGCACCGCGCCGAGGAGGCCGGCTTCAAGCAGGCCGTCAGGGAGCGCGACAGCGGCGAGTATCTCGACGAGATCTGGCCCATCCGCACCGGTCCCGTGCAGTACGAATAGGCCCCCGGCGGGAGCGCCCTCGGGAACTTATCGAGTCCCAAGGAAAACGGTATTGGCCTTTCCCGGGCTGCCGTTGCCAGACTGCACCCGTTCATCCCGGCGTTCGCCGCCGGCGACGGTTTCCTCCCCCCGTCGGCCGGCGGGGCAGCCGGCGGGCCCCCGCCCGCCGGCTGCTCGCATTCCGTCCGGTCTGCCCTCCCCCGGCCCTTCCCTCGCCCGCCAAGGTGATGCACAAAGGGGCGCGATGATCGCTCGTGCCCTTCTGACAGGCCTCGCGGGCCTCTTCCTCCTCGCCGCGCAACCCGAGGCGCGCAACGTCACCGATTCCGCCGGGCGGGTCGTGGAGATCCCCGACCGCGTGACCCGCGTCTTCGCCTCCGGCCCGCCGGCGGCGATCATGCTCTACGCGGTGCGGCCGGAGGTGCTGCTCGGCTGGCCGCGCGTGCTCCGGGACGACGAGAAGCCCTACATCGCCGCGCCCTATCGCGACCTCCCCGAGACCGGCCGCCTCACCGGGCGCGGCGGCGAGGCGAATCTCGAGCGCGTGCTGGCGCTGAAGCCCGACCTGATCGTCGATTTCGGCTCGGTGCGCGGCACCTATATCGATCTCGCCGACCGGGTGCAGGAACAGACCGGCATCCCCTACATCCTGGTCAACGGACGCTTCGCCGAGACCGCGAAATCGCTCCGCCTGGTCGGCCGCGCACTCGGCGTGCCGGAACGCGGCGAGGCACTCGCCCGCGACGTCGAAGAGACCTTCGCCGCTCTCGACGAGGCGCTCGGCGCGGTGCCCCCGGACAAGCGCCCCCGGGTCTATCTGGGGCGCGGACCGGACGGGCTGGAGACCGGGCTCAAGGGCTCGATCAACACCGAGATCATCGAGCGCGCCGGCGGGCGCAACGTGGCCGAGGTGCCGGGGCGCCATGGGCTGGTCCAGGCGTCTCTCGAGCAGGTCATTGTCGCCGATCCCGACACGATCGTGACCTGGGACCGCGTCTTCTACGCCCGGGTCTGGCGCGACCGGCTGTGGCGGGGGATCGCCGCGGTCCGCCGGGGCCGGGTCTATCTCTCGCCCACTGCGCCGTTCGGCTGGATCGACCGGCCGCCCTCGATCAACCGGCTGATGGGCCTCAAATGGCTCGCCGGCGTGTTCTACCCGGATCGCTGGAAGGGCGATTTGCGCGCGGATACCGCCGCGTTCTACAGGCTCTGGTACCGCGTCGACCTCGGCGAGGCCGAGCTCGACCGGCTGCTCGAATGGGCGAGGGGACGCGCGCCCTGATCGCCCGCCTTGCGGGCGGGAGCGGGACGGCGCTCTGGCTGTCGGCCGCGCTGGCCGCCGGCTCGTTCGCGGCGCTGCTGATCGGCCCCTATCCGATCGGGCTCGGCGAGGCGCTCGGGATCCTCGCCGGGGGCGGGGGCGGGGGGCAGGCTGAGACCGTGCTGCTCTCGATCCGCCTGCCCCGGGTGGCGGCCTCGCTCCTGGTTGGCGCCGCTCTGGCCGCCGCCGGCGCCTGCTACCAAACGCTGTTCCGCAACCCGCTGGTCTCGCCCGACATCCTCGGCGTCTCGGCGGGCGCCGGGCTCGGCGCGGTGCTCGGCATCTTCCTGTCGCTCCCGGTGCTGGCGATCCAGCTGATGGGGTTCGCCGGCGGCCTCGCCGCGGTGGCGCTGGTCGGCTTCGTCGCCGCCTCGGTGAGCGTCGGCGACCGCACGCTGATCCTGGTGCTGGCCGGCGTGGTGGTGGGCGCGCTGACCGGAGCGGCGACCTCGCTCCTCAAGGTGCTGGCCGATCCTTACGACCAGCTTCCCGCGATTACCTTCTGGCTGCTCGGCAGCCTCGCCGGGGTGAAGACCGAGGACATCCTGCCCGCCGCGCCCGTCGTCCTGGCGGGCCTCGTTCCGCTGGTCCTGCTGCGGTGGCGGATCAACGTGCTGGCGCTCGGCGACGAGGAGGCGCGCGCGCTCGGGGTCGAGGCCGGGCGGCTCCGCCTCGTCGTCATCGTCTGCGCGACGCTGATCACCGCGAGCGTGGTCGCCGTCGCGGGCGTCGTCGGCTGGGTCGGGCTGGTGATCCCGCATATCGCGCGGATGATCGTGGGCCCCGGCTTCGGGCGGCTTCTGCCGGCGGCGGCGCTGCTCGGCGCGGGCTACATGCTCGCCACGGACACGCTCGCGCGCACCATCTCGGCCGTCGAGGTGCCGCTCGGCATCCTGACCGCCGTGGTCGGCGCGCCGTTCTTCCTCTGGCTGCTCGGGCGGGGGCGCCGGGTATGGGCATGACCGTCGAGACCCGCGGGCTCGCGATCGGCTATCCCGGGCACGAGGTCGGGAACGGGATCGAGCTCGGCGCGGGCCCCGGCGAGGTGCTGTGCCTGCTGGGCCCCAACGGGTCCGGCAAGACGACCCTGTTCAAGACGATGCTCGGGCTGATCCCGGCGCGCGGCGGCGAGGTGCTGCTCGGCGGCAGCGAGCTCGGGGCGCTGGCGCGGACCGAGATTGCGACCCGCGCGGCCTACGTCCCTCAGGCTCACGCCGCGCCCTTCGCCTATCCCGTTCTGGAGGTCGTCCTGATGGGCCGGACGGCCAGGCTCGGCATGTTCTCGCAGCCGGGCGAGGCCGACCGCGAGGCGGCGCTGAGCGCGCTCGCACGGCTCCGGATCGAGGACCTCGCGGAGTCCGACTACACGCGGCTCTCCGGCGGACAGCGCCAGCTCGTCCTGATCGCCCGCGCGCTCGCCCAGGAAACCCCGGCGCTCATCATGGACGAGCCCACCGCCAGCCTCGATTTCGGCAACCAGACCCTGGTGCTGCGCGAGATCGCCGGGCTCGCCGCCGACGGGCTCACGGTGATCCTGTCCACCCACGACCCCGACCATGCGTTCGCCGTCGGCACCGGCGTCGCGCTGCTGCACGAAGGCAGGGTGCGGGCAACCGGGACGCCCGGCGAGGCGCTGACCGAGGAGGCGCTGTCGTCGGTCTACGGCGTCGACGTGAAGGTCGAGGCCCTCGCCGACGGCAGAACCGTCTGCGTCCCCTCGCTCGCTCGCGATGCCGGGTAGCGTATGCTTAAAGGTACTGCAACCATAGCGTGTTTTGGGTAGGGTCGGCCCATGAGAGAAAGATCCTCCGTCCCTCCGTTCGATACCCAGGGCGCTGTCGACGAGCTGGTGGCGGCCGGGATGCAGCCGGAGCAGGCCAGGGTCGTCGTGCGGCTGCACGGGCGCTGGGCCGACTACGACTTCGCGACGGGCAAAGACATCGACCGGCTGCACACCGAGATCGAGCATCTGCACGAGAGCATAGATCTTCAGTTCGACGCCCAGCGCTCCACGCTCGAAACGAAGATCACGCGGTCGTCGGCCGACACGATCAGGTGGGTCACCGGGTCGCAGATCGGCACCGCGGCGGTCTACCTGGCGGCGCTCCTGGCCGCCATCAAATTCTGACCTCAGGGCGACAGCCAGCGCACCTTGCCGGTCTCCGACAGCACGTAGCCGCCCATCGCCCTCGCCTTCTCCTTCATCGCTTTGCCCGCGGCGAAGTCGAGCAGCGCGCGCACCGGGTCGGTGAAATAGGCGCGGCGGTCGACCACCAGGTCGAAACGCTCCAGCACCAGCAGCCGGAAGGGCAGGTCGAACTGCCGCGCCATCGCCTCGATTCCGAGCGCCGCGTCGGCCTCGCCCGCCGCGACCGCCGCCGCCGCGTCGCTCTCGGTCCAGGCGGGGGTGGCGAGGCGCACGATTTCTGTCTCCTTCACGCCCGCCTCACGCAGGAGCTCCTCGAACAGCGTCGCCGCCGCCGCGCCTTCCTGGCGCATCGCGACCCGCATGCCCCTGAGATCGGCCACGCAAGTCACGCTGTCGCCGACCTCCTCCGACAGGATCAGCCCGCGCGCGCGCACCGCCCATTCGAGCAGGACGCAGCCCACCAGCCGCCAGCCCTCCACCGTCGCGACGTTCCACTCGCCGCCCTCGTGGAAATGGATGCCGGCAAGCGCCGCCTCCCGGTCGACGAAGCGCTGCAGCCCGTCGGCGCTGCCGTTGAGGATCGTCGCCAGCCCGGAGCCCGACTCGCGCACCGCCCATTCGAGCAGCGGATCGTGCGACCCGGCCAGCACCATCGGCCGCTCCGACAGCGCGCCCTCGGCGCCCAGCCCGGCCCAGTCCATCAGCTCGGCGCGCGGGAACAGGAGCTTGCCGGTGATCCTGCGGTGCGGGATCTCGCCCGCCGCCGCGAGGTCGTAGATCTTGCGCTCCCTGACCCGCAGCAGCGCCGCCACCTCCCGCGTGGTCAGGTAAAGCGGCAATTCGTCCGTCGTATCCCGCGCCATGGCGGTCATCCTGCCAAAGCGCCGCGCGATTCGCGAGTGGGGCGGAACGGTCGCCCTTTCCCGTCTTGGACCCCGTCCCGATCCGTGCCATGTTTTGCGCGCCATGAACCGAAGGCAGTTCCTTGCGACCTCCGCAGCATGCGCCCTCCTGCCGGCGACCGGCAGCGCGGGGACGATGCGGTTGAGGGCGGAGCCGGTCCTCGTCCGCCTGCTGCCGGACGAGGAGGGGCACGGGCCGACGCGGATGCTGGGGTTCAACGGCCGTACGCCGGGGCCCGCGATCCGGGTGCGCGCGGGCGGACGGGTGTCGGTGGCGTTCGAGAACGGGATCGACCGGCCGAGCGCGGTCCACTGGCACGGCATCCATATCGACAACGCGATGGACGGGGTGCCGGGGCTCACCCAGGACGCGGTCGCGCCCGGCGCGACCTTCGAATACGACTTCGCCGCGCCCCATCCTGGCACCTACTGGTACCACGCCCATCACCGCTCCTGGGAACAGGTGGCGAAGGGGCTCTACGGCCCGCTGATCGTCGAGGAGCGCGACCCCCCGAAGGTCGACCGCGACATCGCCGTGGTGCTCGACGACTGGCGGCTCACGCCGGACGGCGCGCTTCATCCGAGCTTCGGCAACCGGCACGACTTCTCCCACGCCGGCAGGCTCGGCAATTACGGGCGCGCGTTCTTCTCCGCCGGGACGGTGCGGAAGGGCGACCGGGTGAGGTTCAGGCTGATCAACGCGGCGACCGCGCGGACGTTCAAGGTGAGGATCGGCGGCGGCTCCGGCGCGGTCGTGGCGCAGGACGGGATGCCGCTCGCCGCGCCCGAGCCCATCGGCGAGCCCGTGTTGGCCCCGGCGCAGCGGACCGACATCGTGCTCGACGTCGCCGGGCCGGTGACCTTTCACCTGCTGCCGCGCGGCGAGCCCTACCCGCTCGGCACCGTCGCGGTCGAGGGCAGCAACCCCGCGCCGCCGCGGGGCCCGGTCGAGCCCCTGCCGCCGACCGCCGTGCCGACGCCCGACGCGAAGGGCGCGCGGCGGCTCACGCTCGCCATGGAGGGCGGCGCGATGGGCGGACGGCACCGGGGCGACGATTTCTGGGCCTTCAACGGCCGCTCCGGCATGCCGGATGCGCCGTGGCAGCGCTTCGCGCGCGGCGAGACGGCGCGGATCGCGATGCGCAACGACACCGCGTTCCCGCACGGCATCCACATCCACGGCCACCATTTCCACGAGCTCGGCGCCGACGGTACGCCCGGCCATTACCGCGACACCACGCTGGTCGATCCGCGCAAGAGTCGGGACGTGCTCTGCGTGTTCGACAACCCGGGCAAGTGGCTTATCCACTGCCATACGCTGGCGCACCAGGCGTCGGGGATGAAGACCTGGGTCGAGGTTGCGTGACGCGTCTCCTGACGGTCCTCGCGCTGCTCCTGCCGGCGACCGCGATGGCGGGGCACGAGCTGGAGAACCGCGACCTCCGCAACGGGCGGGTCCTCTACAAGGAGCACTGCGCCTCCTGCCACGGCGCCGATCTGGAAGGCCAGCCGAACTGGCGCCGGATCGGCAAGGACGGGCTGCTCCCGGCGCCGCCGCACGACGCGACCGGCCATACCTGGCATCACGATAACCGGCTGCTGTTCGACTACACCAAGCTCGGCGGCAAGGCGCTGATGGAGGCGCGCGGGGTAAGCGAATTCAGGAGCGGCATGGAGGGGTTCGGAGAGGTGCTCTCGGACGACGATATCTGGGACATTCTCGCCTTCATCCGCTCGACTTGGCCCGACCGCATCAAGCGGATACAGGCGTCGAGAAACCGTCCCCACGAGCGGTAATCGCCCCCGAATTCTGGTAGGCTTTCCGGAACCGCAACAGGGACGACGGCCATGGCCTCCAGCAGACGCGAGATCGACGCCCTCGGTCTTCACCACTCCGCCTATCGCTGCCGCGACGCCGAGGAGACCCGCGCCTTCTGGGAGGACAGGCTCGGCTTTCCTCTCGTGATGGCGCTCAAGATCGACGGGCACCCGACCACCGGCGAGGCGGTCAGCTACATGCATATCTTCTTCGACATCGGCAGCCACGCGGACGAGCCGGGGCAATCGAACTACGTCGCCTATTTCGACGTGCCGTTCCGCGACGGGGACGATCCCGACGAGCTCTACAAGACCCGCTGGGGCATGGACCTCCATTTCGCCATGCGGGTCGCCGATCACGACGCGCTCGCCCGTTGGTCCGACCGGCTCGCCGCCGCCGGCATCGCCTACGAGGGGCCGATACGGCACGGCATCTGCAGCTCGATCTATTTCCACGACCCTAACGGCTACCGCTTCGAGTTCACTGCCGAGGACGACGGGGAATCGCGCGAGTTCGCGGAGCATGGGGATTCCGCGCATGAGAACCTGCGGGCGTGGAACGCCTGGAAGGTGGAACGGTCGCTCTCAACCTGAGGTAGCAGAATATCGTCGTTTGTCGCATACTCCGATCGCACCCCGGAGAGCGCGTATGGATTTCGCGAACATCCTCGATGCCGCGCTCCCGTTGGCCGCCGTGCTGGTACCGGCCTTCGTGCTCGGCTTCGGCGCGATTTGGCTGGCGGTTCACAACGGGCTGACCGACGTGCGCGAGGAGCTTCGCATCATGGGAGAGCGCGTCGCGAGGATCGAGGGGCGTCTCGACCCGCACAGCCCGGTCGCGGGAGAGTGAACGGCGCATGGATTTGAGGTCTCTCGGAGACGGCGACGGCGGGCTGACCGCCTCCGTCGTGGGGCTCGGGTGCAACAATTTCGGGCGGCGGCTCCGCGAGCGGGAGTCCCGGGCGGTAATCCACGCCGCGCTCGATGCCGGGATCACGCTGTTCGATACCGCCGAATCCTACGGCGGCGGGAAATCGGAGAAGTTCATCGGCAACGCGCTCGGGCCGCGCCGCCGCGACATCGCGATCGCCACCAAGTTCGGCTGGAGCGGCGGCGCGTCGCGGCGCAAGGTGACGAAAGCGGTCGAGGGCAGCCTGAAGCGCCTCCGCACCGACTGGATCGACCTCTACCAGATCCACCGCCCCGACCCGTCGACGCCGATCGAGGAGACGCTGGAGGCGCTCGATGCGCTGGTGCGCCAAGGCAAGGTGCGCTTCGTCGGCTGCTCCAATTTCTCCGGCGAGCAGATCGAGCGGGCGCGGGCGGTATCGCGGGAGCGCGGCTGGTGCGCCTTCGTCACCGCCCAAAACCCGTGGAGCCTGCTGGAGCGCGGGATCGAGGACGACGTCGCGCCGGCCTGCGCGGATGCCGGCATCGGCATCCTGCCCTACTACCCGCTCGCCAACGGGCTGCTGACCGGCAAGTACCGGCGCGGCGCGGAGTGGCCCAAAGGGACGCGGCTCTCCGCCGGCTTCGTGCCCGAGGCGCGGTGGGAGGCGGTCGAGCGGCTGGAGCGCTTCGCGGAGGCGCGCGGCCGGAGCCTGCTCGAGCTCGCGTTCTCGTGGCTCGCCTGCCGGCCGGGCATCTTCAGCGTCATCGCCGGCGCGACCTCGGCCGAACAGATCGAACGGAACGTCGAGGCGGCAGGCTGGAGGCTCACCGGGGCCGAGCTTGCGGAGATCGACCGCCTGACCTGAGCATCGGATCCCGTCGATGCCGCCTAGAGCCGAATCTGGCAATCGACTAGCCTCCCGCCGGGAAAGCCGACCCCGAAAGGGAAAGCCATGCCGGTCGAAAAACCGCGAAAGACGCTTGCCTCAACCCTCAAGGCGGCGACGGTAATCGCGCTGACCGCGGGCGCCCAGGCCCAGGCCACCGGGACCCATCCGGTGACCGGCGAGGCGCTGTCGGACGACCAGACCTTCACCTACCGGCTGCTCGACCAGTTCCCCACCCTCGATCCGCAGCTGAACGAGGAGGTCGCGGGGTTCCACGTCATCCGCGACCTGTTCGAGGGGCTGTTGAGCCAAGACGCCGACGGCAATCTCGTGCCCGGCGTCGCCACCTCCTATGCGGCCTCTGACGGCAACCGGACCTACACCTTCGCGCTGCGCAAGAACGCGAAATGGTCCAACGGCGACCCGGTGACGGCGCACGACTTCGTCTATGCGTGGCGGCGCGCGGCCGACCCGAAGACCGCCTCGCCCTACGGTTGGTATGTCGAGCTGACCCAGATGGCGAACGCGAAGGACATCCTGGCCGGCAGGAAGCCGCCGTCGGCGCTCGGCGCGCGCGCGGTCGACGACCATACGCTGGAGGTCAGGCTCGACCGGCCGTTGCCCTACTTCCCGGCGATGACCACCTACGCTACCCTGTTTCCCGCGCACCGGGCGACGATCGAGGCGCACGGCGCGAAATGGACCGCGCCCGGAAACATCGTCTCGAACGGCGCCTATGTCCTCAAGGAGGTGGTGCTCAACGAGTTCCACACGCGGGTCAGGAACCCGATCTACTGGAACGCCGACAAGACGATCCTGGAAAAGGTCACCGGGCTGGTGATCAAC
>JAJDVM010000368.1 GCA_022826125.1 Defluviicoccus sp. | reverse complement strand
CATGCTGCGCGCCCGGCTCTACGAGGCGGAATTGCAGAAGCGGGAGGAGGAAGCCCAGGCCGCGCACGACGCCAAGACCGATATCGGCTGGGGGCACCAGATCCGCTCCTATGTGCTGCAGCCCTACCAGATGGTGAAGGATCTCAGGACCGATATGGAGACGTCCAACACCCAGGCCGTGCTCGACGGCGATCTGGACGAGTTCATGGCCGCGGCGCTTGCCGCCCGCATCGAGGCATCAGGCGAGGGCGGGGACGCGGGCTAGGTCGCGGACTCGTAATGTTTGATCCAGGTACGAGTTTCGTCGGCGGTAATTTTCTCTGCTGATACGTCCGTATTTGACGCACTCTTGCCTTAGGCTCTCCCAACAATTGGATGGAGAGAGCCATGCCGACCGCCTACGAACGCCATCTCATCGCCTTCTACCTCGCCAACGCCGCGGGACGAATTCGTTACCGGGACCGGGAAGCGTTCGCCCTGGCCGACTGGATCGCGGACCGCGACAGCCACTCTGCGTACGACAGAACGAAAGATCTGTTCCCGCGCCTGGCCCGCGGAGATATCGAATTCGACGGGCCGATTTCCGCGCGGCAATTTCGCCGCCTGAAACAGGCTCT
This sequence comes from Defluviicoccus sp., assembly GCA_022826125.1. Classification (GTDB taxonomy): domain Bacteria; phylum Pseudomonadota; class Alphaproteobacteria; order MPNO01; family MPNO01; genus MPNO01. Next base: position 5,870 of record JAJDVM010000368.1, on the reverse strand, counting down.
GCGCGACGAGTGCGCGTCCACAAAGGGAGCGAAGCCCGACCGGACCGCACAACGCCTCCGGCGGCTTGGCAAGGCCACGGGCCTCGAACGGATCGACATCGGCATCCTGGAGGTGCTGCTGCGCTATCAGACGCAGCCTCTAATCGAGTCCATAGTCGACGAAATCTTCAACCACCCCTACGCGCGCGGGAGGCCTCTCAATGTGAGGGGCAGGGCAATTCCCTCTCTTCTCGGAGTATCGCCGGGCGCCGTTCGTGGCCGCCTCGAGCACGGGTCGCCGCTGGTGAGTTCCGGACTTGTCGTCATGGAAAGCGACGGCGACATGACGCCCGTCGACCGCTTGCGGCGGCTGACCACGGTTCCCGGCAAGACGGGGCTCGACGTGAACCGCCTGCTGCTCGACGCCGCGCCCGGGAGCGAGCTCGAGTGGGCGGACTTCGATCACGTCGCCGAGGGACGCGATCATATCGAACGCCTGATCCGTGGAGCGCTGCGAAGCGGAACGGCGGGGGTGAACGTGCTCCTCTACGGCCCGCCCGGGACCGGCAAGACGGAGTTCTGCAAGGTGCTGGCGGAGCGGCTCGGCGCGACCCTCTACAGCGTCGGCGAGACCGACGACATGGGCGACGAGCCCAGCCGCCGTGAGCGCCTGCAGGACCTCCGCCTCGCCCAGCGGCTTCTCAGGCGGAACGGCGGCTCGCTGCTCCTGTTCGACGAAATGGAGGACCTGCTGTCGGATTCCGCCGGCGTCGGGATGTTCCTGTTCGGGCAGCCGCTCTTCGGAGGCGCCCGCGGCGGCAGTTCCAAAGTGTACATGCACCGGCTGCTCGAACAGGCCCCGGCGCCCACGCTGTGGACGATGAACGACGCCAGATGGGTCAGCCGCGCGCTCCTGCGGCGCATGATGTTCGCGTTGGAACTTCGCCCGCCGACGGCGGCGGTCAGGGCGCGCATCTGGGCCCGGCAACTCGAGAGTCACGGGATAGAGGCCGAACCGCACGAGGCCGATGCCCTGGCGCGGGAGTTCGCCGCGACCCCGGGGGTTGCGGCGGGCGCCACCGAGGCCGCCCGGATCGGCGGCGGGGGGATCGACGCGGTGCGGCGCGGGGTGCGCGGCCTCTCCCGGGTGCTCTCCTGCGAAACGCCGCCGCAGGGAACGCCGCGGCGCTTCGACCCCGCGCTGATCCACGCCGATATCGACATTGTCGGGCTCGCCGATAGCCTCGTCGCCGGCGGGAACCCGTGCTTCTCCCTCTGCCTCCAGGGACCGCCGGGCACCGGCAAGAGCGCCTTCGTCCGCTACCTCGCCGAGCGCATGGGGCTGGAGGTACTGCAGAAGCGCGCCTCCGACCTGAAGTCGAAGTGGCTGGGCGAGACCGAGAAGGAGATCGCCGCCGCTTTCGCCGAGGCCCGCGACACCGGCGCCATCTTGATCTTCGACGAGGCGGATTCGCTGCTCGCCGACCGCCGCTTCGCCCATCGGAGTTGGGAAATCAGCCAGGTGAACGAGATGCTCACCTGGATGGAGAGCCACCCGCTTCCCTTCGCCTGCACCACCAACTTCGCCGAGCATCTGGACGCGGCGACCCTGAGGCGGTTCGTCTTCAAGGTGGCGCTGGACTACCTCTCGCCGGAACAGGTCGAGACGGCGTTCCGGGGGTATTTCGGGATGGCGCCGCCGGCGCAGGCCGCGGCGCTGACCGCCCTGACGCCGGGGGATTTCGCGGTGGTGCGCAGGAAGGCCGAACTCCTCGGCAGGCTGGAGGAACCGGACGCGCTGGCCGTAATGCTGAGCGACGAGTGCGCCGCCAAGCCGGACAGGCCCCGGCCTTTCGGCTTCAGGCTTCCGAAATAGCGGCGCGAACGGATACAATGAGCGATTTACCGCGTCTTCCCGCCGCCCGCGAGGCTGGAAGGCGCGGAACCGTTGGGGCCGGAAGGAGAAGTCTGGTGCGCTACGAACGCCTGAAGGACATCGTCACGCTGGCGATCCGCATGCAGGGCCTGCGCGCCGGCATGACCCTCGACGGCATCCGGGCGGAATTCGGCGTGAGCCGGAGCACCGCCGAGCGTATGCGCGACGCGGTCGAGTGGGCGTTCGGTCCGCTGGAGATCGCCGAAAGCGACGACAACAAGAACCACTGGCGGCTCGGTTCCGACGCGCTCCGCCGTCTCGCCAGGATATCGGCCACCGAACTGGCGGACCTCGCGGCCGCGGCGGACACCCTGGACGCCAGCGGGTTCGGAGCGCGCGCCTCGGCGCTGCGGGAGCTGGACACCAAGCTGCGGGCCACGCTGCACGGCGACTCGCTGGCGCGCATCGAGGCCGACATCGAGGTGCTGGCCCAGGCCGAGGGGCTTGCCATGCGTCCCGGTCCCAGGCCGCAACTCGACACGGACCTGCTCGACAGTCTCCGTGATGCCATCGCGACCTGCCGTATCGTCGAACTCCGCTATCTGTCCCAGTCCACGGGCCGGCGCAGCCGCCAGCGGATCGAGCCCTATGGCCTCCTCTACGGCAACCGCGCCTTCCTGGTCGGCCGGACGGACTGGACCGGCGGCATGCGGCTGTGGCGTCTCGCGAACATGAGCGAACCGCGCGTGACCGGCGAGACCTTCGCGCGCGATCCCGGTTTCGATCTGGAGGCCTACGCCAAGCGTTCCTTCGGCACCTTCCAGGAGGACCCGGTGGACGTGGTGCTGCGCTTCACGGCCGAAGCGAAGCGGGACGCCGCCGCATTCCTCTTCCACCCCGGCCAGTCCGTCGAGGAGAACGCCGACGGCACGCTCACCGTCCGCTTCACCGCGGGCGGCATCGACGAAATGTGCTGGCACCTGGTCACCTGGGGCGAGAGCGTCACGGTGGAAGAACCCAACCGCCTCCGCGAGCGCTTAACGGACATGTGCGCCGCGCTGGTCGCGCATCATGGACCCCAATAACAGGAGGAATCACCATGGCCACTCAAGGATCTTTGGACGGCCTCTGCGGCCCCTACGCGATCGTCAACGCCTATGATCTGTGTGATATCGACGAGGACTGGCTGGGCAAGGACGTCTTCAAATTCGCGTGTTCGGAAGCCGGCAACTGGCCAAAGGTGCTGTGGAAAGGAACCACGTTCGGGCAGATGAGAACGATGCTCAAGGCCTCCCAGAAGGCGCTGAAGAAGGCTTACAGGGAAGCGGACTGCGAGTATCCGATCGAAATCGACTATCCCTTCCGCAGGAACCCGCCGCGCACCGGCAAGAAATTCCGGAAGCGGTTTGACGAGATATTTTCCCGCGACGACGTCATCTGCGGAATCGTCGGCATGGAGGAGCCGGACAAGCACTGGTTTTCCTTCGTCAAGCACAAGGACGCGTTGATCGTCTTCGACTCGTCTCCCCCCGGCGACAGTGAAATGCGCCGCATCGGGTTTGACGAGCTCCATGTCCGGGGAGGCAGGAAGAAGGAACTCGTGCTCAACCCCGGCGAGTTGATCGTCTTCCGCGAGGCATAAGCCTGCCGTCGCAGTCTACCCGAACGCGTTCCTAAGCCGATCAACGAACGGCGTTCCGACGGCGAGAACCTTTACGGGATTTGCACTCCGCGCGGAGAAAGCACCCTCCGCAGTCCGGGTTTGTCTTCTTGCAGGTAGACTTTCCCAAGCGGAACAGTTGGGCGTCCAGCTTCCACGACCCTCGAGGCATCATCTCCTTTGCAATGTCGAGAGCGGCGTCCGCCGAGACCATGTCGCCGGTGAAGACGCGGCCCAAGACCCTTCGCACATGGATGTCCGCCTTGAGTTCGCCGGCCCCTTTAATCTGCTTGGTGTCATAGAGCATCCCGGCGGTCATCCGGGAAATCTGCGGTCCTACCCCCATCCCTTCGAGTCGATTCTGAGTGACGCACGGGGATTGATTCTTCCAGATGTTGCGAGCATCACCGCCATATTGCTCGACGATTTCCTTGCCAATTCTCTGGACACGATCATGCGCGGCAGTCAACCGGTGAAGGTTGTACCGACGGCGTACCGTCTTGGTGTTCCACTTGGGAATTCTGATGATGTCGTCCCACAGATCACGTGGATCGCCAAGATCGTCCTCGGCAAAACGGCGGGCATTTTCCCAAATCAAGCCGACCCTCATCTGGTAGTCGAGGATGCACCCCAACAGAAACTTGTTGGCAGACCGCTTGTCGGCCCAGCGGCCATTCAGACGGGAGAGGAACATTATGGGCATGGGGGGCTGTTTGCGACGCTCTTCGCGAATTAGTTTGCGAACGCGCTCGTACTTGCGGCTGCTTGGTTTCATGTTCACTTCCTTCCGTGTGCGCTGCCTAGCATTGCGACGCAGGACGCTGAAAACTTGGACGAACGACTGTATCGAGGTTTGGATGCGGCAGGACGGGCGCGTTCATTCGCTGTGCCAGCGAGGGCGTTTGGGCATGCCAATCCAGCTCGGGGCTGGGCGAGGCGTCCCGCCGCTCAGCGTCTCTGATATTCTCTGATCCTGCGGAAAGCTCCAGTCGTGGGGACACGATAGGCGAACCAGTTCGTTCTCATGACCTCCCGCTGTTCGTCCTTGTAAGTCTTGCCGTCCCTAACCAGGACGTGGTCACCTGGGGCTCCCGTATCCTCTCTGATCACGATGCTGTTCAACGTGGGCAGATCGTTTACCCGGCAATATTCTCCGACGATCCCCAACGGAATCGTCAAAGTTCGACCGGCCCTCGGATCCATCCGCATTCTCTCCGCGAGCTCACCATAGGTGATGAGCAAGTCGTCTTTTCGTCCCCGAGGCGGCCGGGGTTTTCCCTCCCATTTCCATTCCTTCATGACGTGGGCCGTGAGGATCATCCAGACGCGTTGTGCCTGGACGTGCCGCTGGTCGCCGACGCCAAATTGTTTGGCCTCAGGGACCGCGATGCCCTTTGTTTTTCTGGCCATATTGCTCTCCTAATGCATTTCTGCATTCTATAATCTATACTGCATGACAAATGGTGTCAACCCGCCCGGCCGCCGGGCACTGGTTGAGATTATCGAGGGTCGGTTGGCCGAAGCGGTCGACTATTGGCTCGACCACGTCGATGTGAGCGCCATGCGCGACCGGCGCAACGGCAAACGACAATCCCGGCTCGGGGTCCGGGGTAGGCGACGCGGCCTACGACGCCAACGCCATTCGCAACCGTATCGCCGACATCGGGGCTGAATCCATCATCCCCTGCAATCCAACGCGAAAGCGCCTCATCGGCTATGACGCCGAAATCTACAAACACCGAAACTGCTCCAAGCCTTCATCTATATCGCAGCAGCTATGGTATGGATGAGATAAATGTCGGTTCTGCCTAAGCTCCCGCCGCCAGCGGTTCGTAATAGGATTTGGGAAAGCCCGCGCGTTCCCGCGCGGCGTCGGCGAACGGCGGTTTGAGCGCGCCCTTGAACCGTGATCTCACCAGCTCCCGGAAGGTGTCCGCCGGGTCGAGCCCCCGCTCCGCGCACAAGCGGTCGAACCACTTGACCCCGAACCCCACATGGGTCTCCTCGTCCCGGGCGATGATTTCCAGAACCCGGACGGACGCCTCGTCGCCGGCCCTGCCGAGCCGCTTGATGGCGTCCGGCGCGATGTCGAGGCCGCGGGCCTCCAAGACCATGGGCACGATGGCGATACGAGCCAGGATATCGTCGGCGGTTTCGGCCGCCGCCTCCCACAGGCCGTCGTGCGCGGGCAGGTCGCCGTAGGCCGCGCCCGCGTCGTCCAGGAGGCCGGCGAGGAGGCTGAAATGCCTGGCTTCCTCGTCCGCGACCCGCACCCAGTCGTCGTGGAATTCGCGGGGCAGGGCCGGGTCGGCGAAGCGGGCAATCAGATCCCAGGCCAGGTCGATGGCGTTCAGC
>JAJDVM010000255.1 GCA_022826125.1 Defluviicoccus sp. | reverse complement strand
GCGGTACCGGGTCCGCCATACTTTCCTACCCGCCCGAAAACGCTGCTTAAACGGCCGGGGTCTACAACACATCCCATTGGCGCCGACGTGTGTCGCCGTCGGCGGCTTGATCCCAGGGGCCAAGGCGTATTAGATTGCTTGCAATACCCCTTGCGGTTTCGACCGCAGGGCGCGGGGCCTCTTCGGAGGCCCCTGCTTTTTCGGGCGGTCTTCGATGCGCACCATCGTCTATGTGGACGGATTCAACCTTTACTACGGCGCGCTCAAGGGAACGCCGTGGAAATGGCTCGATCTGGTCGCCCTTTGCTCAAGAGTGCTCCAGCCTCGGCATCAGATATTGGCGGTCAAGTATTTCACGGCGCGCGTCTCGGGCACGCCCGGCGACCCCTCGAAACCGCAGCGCCAAGATGTCTATCTGCGCGCCCTCCAGCGCTACCGGCCCGAGGTCGAGGTGTATTTCGGACATTTTCTGAGACACAGGGTGCGCGCGCCACTGGCGCAACCGGGGGGAAACCGGCGCACGGTCGAAGTGATCAGGACCGAGGAAAAGGGCTCGGACGTCAATCTCGCCGTGCATCTGCTGAATGACGGTTGGCTCGATGCCTATGACTGCGGTGTCGTGGTGAGTAACGATAGCGACATCGCCGAAGCCATGCGGCTGGTGCGCCAGCAACGCGAGAAACGGATCGGGCTCGTGACGCCGGGGACGGGAAGACCGTCCCGACAACTCATGGCGCACGCGGATTTCTCGCGACATGTCAGGGCGAACGGATTGCGGCATTCGCAGCTCCCCGACCCCATCCCCGGTACCAGCATCAGGAGGCCGGCGGGCTGGTAGCGAGGTCGCCCGACAGGATCGGGGGACAATCAAACTGTCAGGTGAATGCGGCGGGAAAACGGGCTACGCTCGGCGCACCAAGCAAGGAGCGAGCCATGCAGCAGATGCCGATTGCCGATTTGAAAGCGGTCGCCGCCGATCTCGCGGCCACCGGCGAGCGGGTCCGCGTCCTCTGGCAGGAGGACGAGTCGCTCGCCTTCGTCGCCCGCGGGCGCGAGTACCGGAGCGAGTTCCACATCGATCCGGCGGACGAGGTGATGCTGATGATCGAGGGCGACATGAAGCTCCACTACCGGACGCCCGAGGGCAAGGAGGAGATCGCGGAGCTTCCCGAGGGCGCGACGATCTACACCCCGGCCGGGGTGCCCCATTCGCCGCGCTTCCCGCCGGATGCCTTCGTGTTGGTGATCGAGCGCAAGCGGCGCGCGGGCGAGATCGACCGCTTCCAGTGGTATTGCGAGAACTGCGGGTCGCTGCTCCACGAGGAGGAGTTCGTCGTCAGCGACTACGCCCTCGATCCGGTGTCGAAGGCCTATGCGCGGTTTTTCGATTCGGAAGACGCGCGCACCTGTTCCGAATGCGGCACCGTGATGCCGCGCCCCTGACCCGCGACGACGGAGGACCAGCAACGCAAATGCCGAAACAGATCTTCACCTCCGCCCGGTCGCCGACCACGGGGTTTACCGACAAGGCGACGCCCTCGCCGCTCGCCCAGTCGATCCGGTTCGGCAACATGCTGTTCGTGTCGGGCCAGGGCGCGCTCGACCCCGAGACCCGCGAGATCGTCTCCGACGACATCGCCGAGCAGACGCGTCAGACGCTGACCAATCTGCAGAACGTCCTGGAAGCTGCGGGGGCGGATTTCACCAACGTGGTCAACATGCGGGTGTGCCTGCGCGACGTGGCCGACTTCCCGCGCTTCAACGAGGCCTTCACCGAGTTCATGCAGGGCGAGAAGGTCACCCGCACCTGCATCGGCGGCACCCCGCACCGCAAGGGCGTCAACGTCGAGATCGACTGCGTGGCGATGTTCGACTGAGGGGACGCATCCCTCACCCTGAGTAGCCGCGAAGCCGCGTATCGAAGGGCGGCTACCCTTCGAAGCGCTTCGTGCCGGGAATCGCGGCCAACCCTGCGTTGGCGACCTCGAGGTCCTCGTGCCCTGCCCCGGAGCCGACGCCGATGCCGCCGACCAGGTGCCCGTCGACGATTATGGGGAGCCCGCCCGGCAGGTTGACGCGCTTGCCCTGCGTCGCGATGGCGAGCTTGAGGTCGACGCCCTCGGGGATATGGCCGGTCGGCTCGCCGTAGGAGGCCGCCGTCATCGCCTTCATCAGCGAGGAATCGATCGACAGCACGAACGCCCCGTCCATGCGGGAGAAGGCGAGCAGGTGACCGCCGGCGTCGACGACGGAGATGCATTGCGGCACCCCCATCTCCGCGGCCTTCGCCATCGCGGCATCGAGGATCTTCATCGCCCCTTCGTTGGTCAGCCGGAGCGCCGGTGAGGTTTCCGCCATTCGAACCTTCCTGGAATGCGTTTTGCCGGAGAGCGAGGGTAGCATAGCGGGCGCTGGCCGATAGACTGACGAAACCGAACAGGGAGGCCCAAAATGGCGCGCGACTTCGAGGATCACTGCTGGAAGGACATCGTCCCGCCGGAGGTGCTCAGGGTCTACGAGTGCTACCGGCGCGAACTCCGCATCGCGTCACGTCCCGCGCTGCTGGCGATCGACCTCTACGACCTGGTCTATCGCGGCGGGCCGCACCCGCCGCACGAGCTGCTGGACCATCCCAACACCTGCGGCATCTACGCCTGGGAGGCGATCGAGCCGACGAAGGCGCTGCTCGCCGCGGCCCGCGCCGCCGGGCTGCCGGTGCTCTACGTCACGGGCTCGACCCGCAAGACCCGCGTCCAGTCGACCAAGCGGCAAAAGAGCGACCAGATCGGCCCCGACGCGTACGAGATCTTCGAGGCCTTCGCGCCCGAGGACGGCGACGCGGTGTTCCGCAAGGAGCGCGCGAGCGCCTTCGCCGGCACGCCGCTGGCCGCGCATCTCAACGAGCTCGACGTGAACGGCCTCATCGTCTGCGGCGAGAGCACGTCCGGCTGCGTCCGCGCCTCGGTGGTCGATGCCTACTCGGCCGGATTCCACGTCACCGTCGTCGAGGAATGCGTGTTCGACCGGAGCGAGCTGTCGCACAAGGTCAACCTGTTCGACATGCACCACAAATACGCCGACGTGATGGTGCTGGACGAAGTGATCGAGCGCCTGAGTCCGAACGTGGACGAGCTGCGCCAACGCATCGCGCGCCGTGCCGTCGTGGCCCCCTCCGTACCGCCCGCCGAGGCGGTCCGACGGGAACGCGAAGCCCGGTGATGGTCTTCGATGCTCCTGGCCACGGCCGCGGGCGAAGCGGCCACGGCGCGGACATCGAATTGGTCTGAATGCCGGCCGCTTACGGCGGGTCGGTCGATTTCCGTACCCTGTCCCGCGCCCCACTGTCACCCCGGACTTGTTCCGGGTGGCAGTCTCGGGGTCGGCAACGGCGCGGACAGTCGGGCCTCGATTGGCGCGGCGGAGCGCGCCTTGCTATCGTCGCCGGGCATGAGACCGCGCCTGCATTCGCGCGCGCAACCCGCCCGCGCCCCGTGACCCTGATCGGCAAGAGCGTGACCCGTCTGGAGGACGGGCCGCTGCTGACCGGACGAGGCCGGTTCGCGGACGACTTCAATGCCCCGGGCCAGCTTCACATGCGGGTGGTGCGCGCGCCCGCCGCGCACGGCCGGATCGCCGCGATCCGCACGGAAGACGCACGGGCGATGGCGGGCGTCGCCGCGGTCTGGACCGGCGCGGACGTGGCCGACATTCCGCCGATCGATTTCCGCCTGTCGCGGGTGGAAGGGCTGGAGCCCTACCGCCAGCCGATCCTCGCGCAGGGCGTGGTCCGCTATGTCGGCGAGCCGGTCGCGCTGGTG
>JAJDVM010000174.1 GCA_022826125.1 Defluviicoccus sp. | reverse complement strand
CCGGAGCGAAGCGGAGGAGCCGCAAAGCGGCTTGACGCGCCGACGGCCGTCCGACACCCGCGCCGTCATGATCGACCCCACGACCGAAACCCATCGAACAACCCGATCACCCCGCCATCAAATACCGCGAGCACACTCACCCGGTCCTCGAGGTGGGCGTAGCGGAGCGTCATGCTGACGTTGGAATGTCCGAGCATCCGCGCGACGACCGGCACGGGGACGCCGCTCATCACCGCGTGGCTCGCGAGCGTGTGGCGGAGATCGTGCAGGCGGACATCCTCGATTCCGGCTTCGCGCCGAACCCGGTACCAGAGGCGGAGGTCGGAACTGCGCGGGCGCGACGGATCGAACGGCGAAGGAAACACGAACGCGCTGTCGCCCCGCGGTTGCCGTTCGAGAACGCGCCGGGCCTGTGTATTCAGAAGAACCTGTTTCGGCCCCGTCTTGCTGTCGGCAAGCACGAGCCTGTCATCCTCGACCTCCGACCAGCGCAGCTCCACGATCTCGCCCCTGCGGCACCCGGTCAGCAGCAGCAGCCGGATGATGTCGGCCTGCTGGGCTCTGCCCCTGTCCGCATGTTCGTCCAGCGCCCGATGGAGCCGACCGATCTCCTCGCGGGACATGAACCGGGTCAGCCTCGGCCGGCGGTTGGGTCGGATGTTCCGCGTCGGATCGGTTTTGACATGTCCGCAGGCGATGGCGAAGTTCATGATCTGGCGAAAAATGCGGAGCGCGTAGTTGGCGTTGCCCGGCGCGGTCCGGCTGAAAGCGTCGAACCACCGCCTCACCTGCGACGGCCTGATGCGGTCTAGCCGCCTGGAACCGAAGGCGGGCAGTATCCTGCCCGCCACCAGCGAATGGACGCCCTTCTTCGTGGTGGGCTTGTACCGGTCGTAATAAGCCGCCTTCCAGGTGTCCTCGACGAACTCCCTCAACGGCGGAACCGAGCGGGCCGGGGCAGCTTCTCGCTCCGGTTCGAGCTTCGCCCGGCGCGCATGGAACTCCCGGCGAGCCTCCGCGATGTTCCTGGACGAGACCGGGCCGAGGGATATGCGCGTCGCGGGGCCCGCAACCTGCCGGAGCATGACGTAGCTCTTTCCCCCGGACGGCCGCACCCGTATCCCGAGCCCGTCCGCGCTTCTGTCCCAGACCGTGTATTCCCGCGCGCCGGGACGCAGGCGGGCGATGCCGGCGTCGCTGAGGCGGATGCGTTTGCTTTTCGCCATGGCTCAGCCCTCGAAGATTACGTTTCATACTGCGCCCCAGTAGTTCGTTGCCCCACAGGATCGGGGAAACGCCTTTGTTTTGAGCGCTTTGGTTGTTTGGATGGTGGCGGATCGGGGATCTCGAATAGGTATCCGCGTCTGTCGTTACAGGCGTGTCCATGCAGAAGCCCGGCCCGGTGCCATCTGTATATCGTTTCGTCGGACACCCCGAGCCGGTCGGCGGCTTCCAGGGCGGTCAACAGCCCGCGTTCGCGCAGCCGTTGCCGGCGGGACTTGAGAGCGTATTTGTCCCGGACCACCCTTACCAACATCGGATTGAAGGCGTGGCCGTGTCCGCTTCGATACCCGCGCTCGTTGAGAATCGTTGCGATCTCGCCGACGGTGTGGTCGTTCAACAGCCTGTCGACCTCGGCGACGACCTCGGCGCTGGTCTTGTGGATTTCGGACGCGAGTGGACCCGGTGTCCAGGTGAGCTGTCGGGTCGCGCCGCCGCGCAGGCGCACCCCGAGGCTCCGCGTGGCCTTGGTCAGGGTCACGTCCTCGATCAGCAGCCGCGCCATCCGCTTGCGCTCGCGGTGCGGCGTCGCCGGATCGTTCCACAGGCGGGGGAAGTCGCCGGCCAGCGCGAGGATTCGCTCGCGTTGCCCGTCGTCCAACCCCTGGCCCGGTTCGGCGCGGCCGCGCTCGAGCTCGCGCTGGGCCTCGTCGAGCGCCCGAAGCCTGGCGTTCCACTCCGCCTCCAGAACGTCGGCCACCATCCGGTTGTCGGGACGGGTCTGCATGAAGCGCTGGCGCGCCAGGTCGGCTTCCTCGCGGGCGCGCTGAACCAGCTGAGCGCGCCACAGATCCGCCTCACCGGCGCGCGCGGCGAGCTCGTCCTGGACCTGCAACGCGACGTCCAGCGTGAGCGGCGTCATCAGCTCGACCAGAAGCTCGCCAACCGCCCGGTCGATGGCGCCGCCGGATATGCTCTGACATTTCTCGGCGCTCCCCGTCTCGATCCTTTCACGGGCGCACAGATAGTATGGGTTCAGCCCTTCTCTGCGGCTGCGATAGCGCACCGTCATGTTCTTGCCGCACACGCCGCAGACGGCCAGACCCTGCAGCAGCGCGATCCCCTCGCGCGGTGCGCTGCGGCGCTCCGCGACGCGCGCTTGAGCGTTGTCCCGGAGCTGGCGCTCATTCTGCTCGAAGCGCTCCCAGGTGATATAGCCCGGGTGGGCATCGCGCAGCAGCACCGTCCATTCCTCGCGTGCCAGGCGTCTCTTCTCGCTACCCCCTCCGGGACGCCGCCGGCTGCGGCTGCGCCCGAACACGAACGCGCCCGCGTATCGCGGGTTGTGAAGAATCTGCCGCACGCGCGTGTGCCTCAGGGGCTTCCAATACAGCTCGCCCCTGCGCGGCCCGCTTTGAGGATGATGCGGAAACAGCAGTTTCTCGTTGTTGAAGTGCCTGACCGTGGCGCTGGCCGAGCCGGTCCGGGTAAAGGTGTCGAACAGCAGCCGCAGGCTGTGCCGCACCTGCTCGTCGGGATCGAGCACCACGTTGCCGAGCGGGTCGTAGATCAGCCCCACCGGCAGCGTCGTCTTCAACTCCCCGCGCCTGGCCTTGGCCAGCAATCCGCCCCGCATCCGGGCGCGCATCATGTGCAGCTCCGCCTCGCTCATGGTGCCTTTGAGTCCCAGGAGGAGCCGATCGTTGAAGTCGCCGGGGTCGTATACGCCGTCCTCGTCGAGGATCAGCGTCTCGCTCAGCGCGCAGATCTCGAGCAGGCGGTGCCACTCGGTGGAGTTGCGCGCGAGCCGGCTGACCTCGAGCCCGAGCACGATCCCGGCCCGGCCCATGCCGACCTCGGCGACCAGGCGCTGGAATCCCTCGCGGTCCCTGTCGGCGCCGGAGAGGCCCTGATCGCTGTCGATCACGACGATGCACTCGGTCGGCCAGCCCAGCGCCACCGCCCGGTCGCGCAGCGCGTACTGGCGGCGCCTGCTCTCGCCATGCTCGACCACCTGACGCGGGGTGGACTGACGCACATACAGATAGGCATCGCGGCTCAGGTGGCTCGCCTTGACCTTCTGATGAGCGGTGCTCATGCCGGCTCCCCTTTCATGTGGTTGCCGATCATCGCAAGCAGGATGTCGATCACCGGCCTTTCGACGCTGGCGGGCAGCGGCTCGGGGGAGGCGCCGCCGCGCACGGCCGCCGGCGGGGCGGGCAGCTCGGCGAAGGCGTGCAGCCAGGCCGCGACGCCGCGCAGCGCCACCACGGCGAGCCCGTGGCGGTCGTGGCCGGCGCCGGGCTCGACGGCATGACGGCGCATCCGCTCGTAACCGTGCCCGTAGGCGGAATGTTCCGCCGCGGCCAGCGCGGCGCGGGGCGGGTTGTGCATCGTCATCGTTTTTTTCCCCGCGCGAGGGCGCGGTCGATGCTGCTGCGATGGAGCGAGATGCCGAAGCGTTCGCGCACCAGCGCGACCAGCTCGGCGGCGGTCATCTCCGGCCGCTCGTCCTTCGCCGTCCGCAACGCTTCGACCACCTCGTCGCTGAGCTTGTGCGCACGCCGCGGCCCCGGCCGGTCCGGCAGCAGGCCCGGCAGCCCGCCCGCCTCCCAGGCGCGCTTCGCCTGATACCAGGTGGGCCGCGAGACGCCGAAGCTGGCGGCGGCGTGGCTCACCGTCACGCCGTCCTCGCGCACCCGGCGCAGCATCTCGTACCTGACCTGGAGCAGGTCGCGCGGGTCGAAGAACGGGTTCGACAGGAACAGCTCGTCGCGCACCGCCTCCGCGTTCGGGTTCAGGCAGCCGTGCTGCTTGAGGGCGCGGGACTTGGCGTCGGCGGGGCGTCTGGCCATCGCGCGGGCTCCATCGGCAAAGGGATGTAAATATTATTATACACATATGCAGCGCCGAATCGAGCCATGCCTTCTTCTCCATGGTCGAAAAGAGGCCGAAACACCTTGCATGAGAGCCAGTTCTTGCCGTCTCATCGGGCGTTGCAACATCTTGCCCTCGCCAGTCATGCGTAAAAACATTCTTACACATTCGGCAAAATCTCCTTGACAGTCTCCGTCCCGCCGTCGGCCTCCTTCCCGCCGCCATCGTCCCCGGCCAGGCTGTCCATCAATGCCCCCAGCGCCAGCAGATCCGAAACGCGGAACGCCGACCGGCCCGCCGCCACCCGCACAAACGGATCCTCTGAAGAAACGCTGGTCCAGGCTTGCCGTATGCTGCACAGTGCCCCGTCATCTCCCGTGTAATGCACATACCCCACCCCCATCACCGGCTTGATCTCGACCAGTTCGAACTCACGGCCGTGAAGCGGATGAAACGGGTGCGTCACTCGGAAGACCCGCCGCTCGACGCATCGTCGAGGTGCAGTTGAGTGCCCTGTCCGAGGAGGGCGCCCACCGTCTCGGCGGCGTCGCGCACCGTGGCATCGGCCGGGTGGATGTATTTGAGGGTGGTCTCGGGGGCCGTGTGACCGAGCAGTCTGCCGATCGCGGGGACGGTCTCCCCCTGACGCAGGGCGATGCTCGCATGGGTGTGACGGAGATCGTGAAGGCGCACGCCGCGCAGGTCCGCTTCCTTGCGGATCGGGCACCAGACGTGGTCCAGCCAGACGGTGGACCGGGGCCCCTTCGCTCCCGGTCCCGGAAACACCCAGCGGCCGGTACGGTCCAGGGACTCGAGAATGCGCCTCGCCGGCTCGGAGAGCCAGACCGTTCTCGGGCCGGTCTTGGAATCGCGCAGGAAGAGATGACCTTCGCGGTAGTCGGCCCAGCGCAGCGTCAGGATCTCGCTCTTGCGGCACCCCGTGAGCAGCAGAAGGCGGATGACGGCGACCTGGCGCGGGAACCGGTCCGCGTGCGCCGACAGCCGCTCCGACAGGCGGCGGATCTCGTCGTCGGAGAGGAAGCGTTCGCGCCCCTTGCGGCGGTATCGCCGGATGCCGCGGCAGGGGTTGGAGCTCTCCGGCCGGGCGCCCATCAGCTCCGCTTCGCGCATGATGACGGAGAGCACCGGCATCGACCTGTCGGCCGCGACCGGCGTGGCGCGGAGCGAGGCGAACCAGCTGCGGACCTCCTGGCCGTCGATTTCGGCGATCTGCCGCCCGGCGAAACGGGGCAGGATCTGCTTCTTCAGATAGTGCCGGTTCACCTGGAGGGTCCGCGGTTTCCAGATCCGTTCGTAGCGCTGGAACACCGTCTCGGCGACGGCTTCGAAGACCGTCTCCTCGGGATCGAGAGGCACGCCCTCGTCGCGGCGCACCGCGGCCATGATCCCTCCGGCGCGGGATCGCGCCTCGCGGACCTCCATCTCCCCGGCGTCGCCGAGGATTTTCCAGACGCGCTCTCCCTGATGCTGGCACTGGACGAAGAACCGTTTCCGGCCCGAGGGCATCACCCGGACTCCGAAGCCTTTCAGCTTTCGGTCCCGGACGTTGTAGGCGGCGCGGCGCGGCCTGAGTGCCTTGACGCGGGCCTCCGTTAAGGCGACTTTGGGCATGTTCGGTCTCCCGATTGGCGTTTGCGTTCGGGGAAGCGACGGTTGCAGAATTGCTTCCCCAGTTGCAGATACCGGGAGAAAAAAACGATTGTTTTTCAGTAGGTTAGCACCGACGGTGCGCGGATTGGTGTAAAGTCGCGCCGCGCGAAACGGGGCGGATCGCTGCGTCAATCTTGGGAAAAGAGCCCGCCGCGGTCAAACGGGGAAGACGGGATGGAGCCGGTCAAGGTCACACTCTATCGCTGGGCGGGCGCGTGGGGGCCATTCAAGGTGAAGATCCCCTGCGGCGAGTGCTCCCTGACGAAGGATGTGATCGGGGACGTGGTCGAGACCGAGCTCGGCGACGTGCCGGTGGAGGTCGACACGCGCGACTG
The DNA here is from genome assembly GCA_022826125.1 of Defluviicoccus sp. Taxonomy (GTDB): domain Bacteria; phylum Pseudomonadota; class Alphaproteobacteria; order MPNO01; family MPNO01; genus MPNO01. The sequence continues at coordinate 12,940 of JAJDVM010000174.1, read as the reverse complement.
GTTGACGGAATGGTGGAAACCGCTCCCCAGGGGCGGCTGGCATGCACCCATCGTTCTGGTCGAAGGCCGTATCGTGAGCCAGGGCGCGGCGCTCAACCGGGGCGTCCTGACCCAGGCGATCATCGAGGCCCACGCAAAGAGGGCGCCGATCTCCGGGAACCGGTTGTTCGGCAAGGCGACCTGCCCGCACTGCGTCCGCGCCAAGGGCTATCTGGACGAGGCGGGGATCGCCTACGACTACCACGACGTGGTGCGCGAGCCCGCCGCGCTCTACGAGATGCTGGCCCGGGTCAAGCCGATCGTCGGACCCAAGACGCCGATCACCGTCCCCCAGATCTGGATCGACGGGGACTATGTCGGCGGCGCCGACGCGCTGGCCGAGATCGTCGAGCGCGAGGTGGAGCCCAATCCCGACCGCGGCCAGTGCTCGATCTCGCCCGGCCGGCTCGGGGCCGCGAAGAAGGCGGCCTAGGCTGGACCGGTGGATGCGGGAACTTCTGATCGAGGGCGGACATGGCGGGCGCATCGAGATGCGCGCCGGCGAGCGGCTCGAGATCGTCAATGTCGAGGGTAGCCAGATCTGCGATTTCTTCGCCTTCCGCGCGGACGACATCGGCGAGTTCCTGTCGCCCGGTCACACCCGTGCCGAGCTGATGCGCCTCACGCTCGGCGCCGGAGACCGGCTGGTCAGCGTCCGGCGGGCGCCGATGTTCGAGATCGTCGAGGACACGGTGGGAAGCCACGACATGATCTTCCCCGCTTGCGATCCGCCGCGCTACAGGCTCGGTTTCGGGCTCGAGGACCATCGAAGCTGCCGCGCGAACCTCGCCGAGGCGATGGCGGATCGCGGCATCGCCTACGAGCACCTGCCCGATCCCGTCAACTTCTTCCAGAACACGCCGGTTCGCGCCGACGGGAGCATCGCCTACGGTGGGGCTTCGGTGGCGAAACCGGGCGACAAGGTGGTGCTGCGAGCCCTGGTCGACGTCATCGCCGTCGCGTCGGCCTGCCCCATGGACCTGACCGGGATCAACGGCGACCGGCTGAGCGCTATCCGTCTCGTGGTCCACGAGAGCTGAGGGGGTCGGGTTGCGCTGCGAAGTGGTCGCCATCGGCACCGAGCTCCTGCTCGGTCAGATCGTCGACACCAACTCGTCATGGATCGGCGAGCGGCTGGCGCTGATCGGCATCGATTCCCACTTCCAGACCAAAGTCGGCGACAACGCCGGGCGCATGGAATTCTGCATCCGCCAGGCGCTTGAGCGTAGCGACGCGGTGATCTGCTGCGGCGGGCTCGGCCCGACCCAGGACGACATCACCCGCGAGGTGATCGCCCGGGTTATGGGGGTCGAGCTTCGCCGCGATCCCGAGGTGGAGCAACGGATCGTCGACCTGTTCAGGGCGCGCGGCCGGGTCATGACCGAGAACAACCGGCGTCAGGCCGATATCCCGCAGGGCGGCTGGCCGATCAAACAGATGCCGGGGACCGCGCCGGGCCTGGTCTGCCCGGTCGGGGACAGGGTGATTTACGCCCTGCCGGGGGTCCCCTACGAGATGCGGGAGATGATGGAGGGAACGGTGCTTCCCGACCTCCAGAAGCGTTCCGGCGGCGCGGCGGTCATTCGCAGCCGGGTCTTGCGCACCTGGGGGCAGAGCGAGTCGGGGCTCGCCGAGATCCTCGCCGACCGCATCGTCACGCTCGACGGGATCGGCAACCCGACGCTCGCCTTCCAGGCGTCCGGCGCCGACGGCCTCAAGGTGCGGATCACCGCCAAGGCGCCCGACGAAGCAGCGGCCGCGGCCATGCTCGCCGAAGAGGAGACGCTGATCCGCGGCCTGCTGGGCGACGTGATCTTCGGCGTTGACGAAGAGACGATGGAATCGGTGGTGCTCGCGATGCTCCGGCAGTCCGGCCGGACGCTGGCGGTGGCGGAAGGTTTTACCGGCGGACTTGCAGCGGCGCGCCTGACCCGGATCGACACCGGGATGGAGACCTTCGTCGGCGGCACTCTGGGGCCCTGGGGCGGGACCTCGGAAGACGCTTCGGCCAAGGGCGAGGCCCGCGCGGCGGAAGCGGCGAACCGGGTCCGGGCCGAATTCGGCGCCTCGGTCGGGATCGCCGCGATCGGTCGCGAGCCGGGCGAGGACGTCCCGCCCGGGCTGGCCCGCATGGCGGTCGCCACCGGCAGGGACACGGCGACGCACAGCGTCGCCCTGCCGGGAGACCGGAAGCAGGCGCGCGAATACGCGGTGATCCACCTGCTGAGCTTCCTCAGGCGCACCCTGCTGGCCTGAGCACGGTTCGCCTTGGGGCGGGGAATACGCTAGTCTCCGATGCGGGACGCAAGCTCTGGAGATCGCTCGGTGACGCGCCTTTCCATCGGCCATGTCGGGCTCCATGTCCGCGACCTCGAAGAAGAAATCGCCTTTCTGGAGTTGATCGGCGGCGAGCTCACCTGCATCGACCGGGCGCCGGTCGGCCGGGTCGCCTTCGTTTCGCTCGACGGCGAGCGGCATCACTCGCTCGCCCTGTTCGAGGACGGCGACCGCCTGCCGAGCGGCAACTCGAAGACCGAGCCCGTCGGGGTCCACCACATCGCCCTGCCGGCGGAGAGCGTCGACGAGGTCAAGTCCTGGGAAGAGAGGCTGGCGGCCGCCGGTATCGAGATCGACGGCCCCTATGTGCAGGGTCCCGACGGCGGCGGGCTCGACGGCGGCAGCGGCAGCTACGCGATCTTCTTCAACGACCCCAACGGCATCTGCTTCGAGATCTATGCCGGCGCCATGACGCTGCCCGAGTTCCGCCGCGCAGAGGCGGCGCGCGCGGCGGCCAAGTGACCGCGTTCCGCCTGTGAGCAGCCCGGCCGGCACGACGGGCGACGAGCCGCGCGCGGCGGTCTTCTCGGGGAAGAGGACCGTCCGGGCGCCGCTTCTTCTCCTGCCCGAAGAGTTGATTCCCGATACCCGCCTCCGAATGGACGGTCTGGTATTCCTTTCCCTCCTGCCCGAAGCGGCGATCCCGGTGGCGTTTCTCGACCCGCAATATCGCGGGGTGCTCGAAAAGCTCAAATACGGCAACGAGGGCGAACTGCGCGGCAAACAGCGCGCCGCCCTCGCGCAGATGTCCGAGGAGACGATCGTCGATTTCATCCGCGGCATCGACCGGGCGCTCCTGCCGTCCGGTCACCTGTTCCTGTGGATCGACAAGTTCCATCTTTGCCAGGATTTTCACGGCTGGTTCGACGGCACGGAGCTCGATGTCGTCGATCTGGTGACCTGGGACAAGGGCACGTTCGGCATGGGGTACCGGACGCGGCGGCGCGCGGAATACTGCGTCGTGCTCCAGAAGAAACCGCGCCGGGCCAAGGGAGTCTGGAAGATCCACAACATCACGGATATCGTCCTCGAAAAGGTCGACCGGAAAACGCATCCCCATGCCAAGCCGGTGGGTCTGCAGTCCGCGCTGATGTCCGCCGTGAGCAACGAGGGAGATTTCGTCATCGATCCGGCCGCGGGGTCGTTCACCGTTCTCGAAGCCGCCCGCCAGTGCGGTCGTACCTTCCTCGGCTGCGACATCGAAGGGTAGGCGCAGAATGCTGAAGACCGGCGACGAGCATCTCGAAAGCCTGCGGGACGGGCGCAAGGTCTATATCGGCGGCACGCCGGTCGACGACGTGACCGCGCATCCCGCCTTCCGCAATGGCGCCCGATCGTTCGCGATGCTCTACGACCGCAAGCGCGCCCCCGAGAACGTCGACGTCATGTCGTTCGAGGAGGACGGGGAACGCTACTCGAGCTGGTTCCTGATGCCGAAGACGAAGGACGACCTTCGCAAGCGGATGGAGACCCACCGCCGCATCGCGTCCTGGACTCACGGCCTGCTCGGGCGGTCGCCCGATCACGTCGCGAGCTTCGTCACCGGGCTCGCCATGCGGCCCGACCTGTTCGAGGGCATCCGGCAGGGGTTCGGCGAGAACATGGTCGGCTATTACCGGCACATGCGCGAGAACGACGTGTGCGCGACCTACACCGTTCTGCCGCCCCAGGGCGCGCGCAAGCCGGAAATGTACGAGCGCGAGGGCATGACGGTCCCGACGCTCCGCGTGACCGACGAGGACGATGCCGGCGTCACCCTCAACGGCATGAAGATGCTGGGCACCTCGGCGATCTTCGCCAACGAGACCTGGGTCGGCAATCTGCTGCCGCTCGGCCCCGGCCAGGTCAAGGAATCGATCACCTGCGGCGTCCCCCTCGGCACCGAGGGCATCTCGATCTGGTCGCGGAAGCCCTTCGAGCAGCACGCCGTAAGCGAGTTCGACAACCCGCTCGCCTATCGTTTCGACGAGACCGACTCGATGGTGATCTTCAAGGACGTGAAGGTGCCGTGGGAGCGCGTCGTCGTGCACGACAATGCCGAAATGTCGCGCGAGATTTACGTCCGCTCGCCGAGCCACGTGATGGGCAACCACCAGTCGAACGTGCGCTTCCTCGAAAAGATGAAGCTCATCCTCGCGGTCGCCCGGCGGGTGACCGACATGAACAATGTCGGCCACATCCCGGCGGTGCAGACCACGCTCGGCGACCTCGCCGCCAGGCTCTCCGGGCTGGAAGCGATGATTGCCGGCCAGGTCGAGAACCATGAGGAATACGCCCCGGGCTATGTCAACGTGAACCGACGCTTCATGTATGCCGCGCTCCACTTCTGCACGATGACCTACGGGCAGATCTGCGACGAGGTGCGCGAGCTCCTGGGCGGCGGGCCGTTCCAGATGCCCGCCGATATCTCCGTCGTGAAGGACCCGGAGATGCGGGAGACCTTCGAGACCTACTGGTCGGTCCCCGGGCAGAGCGCGATCGAGCGCATGAAGGTGCTCAAGCTCGCCTGGGACCTGCTGGGCTCGGAATTCGCCGGTCGTCACGCGCAGTACGAGAAGTTCTATGCCGGCCCCGGTTTCCTGGTTTCCGGGTACAGCTACCGGCATCTGCCGTGGGAAGAGTACGAGGCGGACCTCGACGAGACGATGAACCGTTACGACATCCCCGAGGACTGGCTCGGGGACGGCGGTTGAGCGGCCGCGCGGTATCGATCCCGGTCGACGGAACGCGTCTTTACGGCGAGTGGTGCGCTGAACCCGTCGCGGGCAAGCCCGCGCTGGTCTTTCTCCATGACGGGCTGGGTTCGGTCGAGAACTGGCGCGGCCTGCCTGCGCGCGTCGGCCGCCGGCTCGGGATCGGCGCCTTCGCCTACGACCGCTGGGGTTACGGGCGTTCCGAGAGGCGCGTGCCTTTTCCGGTCGACTTCATAGAGCAGGAAGCCGCCCGCCTGCCCGAGATACTGCGTATCGCCGGGATCGGCGACCATGCGGCGATCGGGCACAGCGACGGCGGCACGATCGCGCTTCTCTACGCCGCCGACAATCCGCCCGGGTTGAAGGCCACCGTGAGCCTGTCCTCCCATGTGCATCGCGACCCGCTGGCCGAAGCGCATCTTCATCGCTTCGCGAAGCATGCGTCGGAGAAAACCCTGCCCGCGTGGATGAGCCGGTTTCACGGCGACAAGGCGGTGGACGTCGCCGCCTGCTGGTCGGCCACTTGGCTCGAAATCTTCGCCGCCGACTGGGATATTTCGCCGGCCTTGTCGGGAATCGCGGGTCCGCTGCTCGCGCTGCACGGTGCGAAGGACGCCTACGGGGTGCCGGAGCAACTCGAAAACATCGTCCGCGCCGTGCCGCATGCCGACGCCCGCCTGCTGCCCGACATTGACCACTTTCCGCATCTCGAAGATCCCGCCGGAACGGACGCGGCGATCGCGGAGTTCCTCTCCGACGCGCTCGGTCTTTAGACGGTTGCGGAGCCGGCGGGATCAGTGCCCCGCGGCGGCCTGGGCGGCCTTCATCGCCTCGATCTGCTCGGGCGTCGCCTCTTTCTGGTACCTGCCCTTCCATTCGGCATAGGGCATGCCGTAGACGATCTCGCGCGCGTCCTCGTAGCCCATCTCGAGGCCCCGCTCTTCCGCCGCCGCGCGGTACCACTTGCTCAGGCAGTTGCGGCAGAACCCCGACAGGTTCATCAGGTCGATGTTCTGCACGTCGGTGCGCTCGCGCAGGTGGTCGACGAGCGTCCGGAACGCCGCCGCTTCCAGCTCGATCCGTGTCCGATCGTCCATTCCGTCCTCCAGTGTCCGTTTCGGGTGATATTGGCCAATCCGTCCCGCAAGTCCAGACGGCTCAGGGCGCGCTCAGGGTCTCCTCGATCAGCAGGTCGACCACTTGGCGCAGCGCGTCTTCCCCGCTCTCGCCGGCTTCCAGCGCGGCCCGCCAGGCGGCGCGCTGGCGATGCGCGCCGGTGCCTCGGGCGAGAATCTTGCGCGCGTGGGCGACCTCCCCGGTACAGCCGAAATGCTCCGCGTCCTCCTCGATCAACACGAGCACCTCCTCCAGAAGGTCGGCGTAAGGGACGACCTCGCCGCGGCCGAAATCGACCAGGCCCCGGTCGAAGCCGTAGCGTTGCGCCCGCCAGCGGTTCTCGTTCACCAGGGTGCGCGAATAGATCCGCCAGCGCTGGTTGTCGCGGCGCAGCCGCCACAGCATCCGGCACAGGCAGCGGAAGAGGGCGGCGATGGCGAGCCCGTCGTCCGCGTAGGTGCAGACGTCAGTGACGCGCATCTCCAGCGTCGGGAAGCGCGCGCTCGGGCGGATGTCCCACCACAGCTTGGTGGCGTCCTCGATCAGCCCCGCGCCGGTCATGATGTTCACCGTGCGCTCGTAGTCGCTCAGGGTCTGGAAGCGTTCGGGAAGCCCGGCGCGCGGCAACTCGTCGATCACCGCCAGCCGGTACGACATCAGCCCGGTCTCCGCCCCGCCCCAGAACGGCGAAGAGGTCGAGAGCGCCAGCAGATGCGGCAGGAAATAGACCGCCTGGTTCATCAGGTCGATCCGCATCTCCGGATCCTCGATCCCGACATGGACATGCATGCCGCAGGTGAGCAGCCGGCGCGCGACCAACTGAAGATCCTCGTCGATCTGTATGTAGCGCTCGCCCTCGGTCGGCTTCTGGTCGAGCCAATCGCCGAACGGATGGGTCGAGGCCGCGATGGGCGCGCACCCGTATCCCGCGGCGATCTCCCCCAACTCACCGCGCAGCCGCGCGATATGGTCCCGCGCCTCGGCCGGGCTGCCGCAGACGGGGGTTGCCACCTCGATTTGCGAGCGCAGGAACTCCGGCGCGACGGACCCGCCGAGGCGGTCGACGCAGGCTTCCATCATGCCGGGCCGGGACTCCGCCACCAGATCGCGGCTGTCGCGGTCGACGAGGAGATACTCCTCCTCAATGCCGAAGGTGAAGCTGGGCTCGGCGATTGCCATCGTGCGCCTCCGGTCAGCCCGCCGGGAGCTGGGTGAGCACCGATTCCAGCGCGCTGCCCAGAATATCGGTGAAGCGGGCGGCGCCGTCCGGGTCCGCCACCTGGTCGGCGCGCATCTCGATCAGGGCGTGCGGAATCCCCCTCCGGGCGCCGTGGACCCTGATCGTATGGCCCTGCCCCTTGCGGCCGGAATAGGGCTCGTTGTCGCCGATCACAAGGTCGCCCCGCGCGCGCAGCGCGGCCAGCAGCGGCACCGGCACTCGCGGATCGTATCCCCAGAGGATCGATATCTGCCACGGGCGCGCCTTGCCCGCCATCACCGGGGTGAAGCTGTGGACCGCGATCAGGACCGGCATGCGCGTGTGCTCGCGCGCCCGGTCGAGAGCTCCGTCGAGCGCCGCGTGATAGGGGTCGAACAGGGCACGCCTCCGGGCTTCTCGCTCGTCGTCGCCGATCCCGACATTGCCTGGAACGACCGTGCCGTCGCTCTTCTCCGGTATCGAGGTCTCGTGGCCGGGGGAGCGGTTGCAGTCGATCGCGAGCCGGGAATAGCCGGAGAGGACCGCCGTCGCGTCGAGCCGCCGCGACAGCCCGAGCGTCACCTCGGCCGCTCCCTGGTCCCAGGCGATGTGGCGATGGAGTTCCCGCTCGACCAGACCGAGGCCCTTGAGGGAGTGCGGAACCCGATTGCTGGCGTGATCGCAGGCCAGCACGATCGGGCTGGCGCCATCGGGATTCTCTATCGTGAAAGGGGGCGGTTCGCGGTCGGTCAGCACGCGGCGGGCCTCGTATCGTTGGGCGGCGCCACACTATATGCGAACGTCCGGGCGCGCCAATCCGTCAGCTTGGTATCGCGCCCGGTTTTGGGGCGTTGGCCTGCTTTCGGTATAAGGCACCGATGCCGATGGATCCGCGGCAAACGCTGAAATCCCTGTTCGATGCCGCGCTCGCCGCGGTTTCTCCCGCGCATGTGCTGCCGCCGTACCTCCCCCAACCGCCCGAAGGGCGTACCGCGGTGCTGGGCTTCGGCAAGGCGGCGGCCGAGATGGCGCGCGCGTTCGAGGCGCACTGGCCCGCCCCGTTCGAAGGCTTCGCCGTAACCCGCTACGGCCACGGCGCGCCGTGCCGGGCTATCGAGGTCGTGGAGGCCGGCCACCCGGTTCCGGACGAAGCCGCGGTTGCCGCCGCCGACCGGGCTCTCGCGCTGGCCTCAGGGCTCGGCGCGGACGACCTTATGGTCTGTCTTGTATCCGGCGGCGGCTCGGCCCTGCTCGCGAAGCCGGCGCCCGGCATCCGCCTCGAGGAGAAGCAGTCCCTGACCCGGTCGCTGCTCGCCTGCGGCGCGGCGATCGACGAGATCAACTGCGTCCGGAAGCACCTTTCGGCGATCAAGGGCGGGTGGCTTGCCGCTGCGGCGGCCCCCGCGCGGGTCGCGACGCTCGCGATCTCCGACGTTCCGGGCGACGACCCGGCGATCATCGCGTCCGGACCCACGGTCGCCGATCCGACCACCGGCGCCGATGCGCGGGCTATCCTCGCGCGTTACGGAATCGAGGCGGGGCCGTCGATAGCGGCCGCTCTCGCGGGTCCCGCCGGGGAAACGCCGAAGACGCTCTCCAACGCACGGTTCCAAATCGTCGCGCGGGCCCGCGACGCGCTTGCCGCCGCCGCCCGGGCCGCCGAGCGGGAGGGGTTCGCGGCCACCGTGCTGGGCGACGACCTCGCCGGAGAAGCCGCCGAACTCGGCGCGACGCATGCCCGGCTCGCCGTCGAAATCGCGGAAGCCGCGAGCGGCCCGGTCGCGCTGCTCTCCGGCGGAGAGACCGCGGTGACCCTGCCGCGCCCCGGTTTCGGCCGTGGCGGGCGCAACACCGAATACCTGCTGGCGCTCGCGGCCGAACTCGACGGCGCACCGGGCATCTGGGCGGTCGCCTGCGATACCGACGGGATCGATGGCACCGAGGACAGCGCCGGCGCCATCCTCGCTCCCGACAGCCTCGCCCGCGCGGCCGCCGAGGGGATCGACGCCCGCGCCGCGCTCGCCGCGCATGACAGCTACGGCTTCTTCGGTGCGCTCGGCGATCTCGTTGTCACGGGACCGACACGAACCAACGTCAATGACTTTCGCGCCATTCTGATCGGCGCTGGCGCCGGGTAACCGATGCCTCTATAGACAGCGCCGGGGGCGGGGGATCATGCGTCGGCACAGGCGAACCAAGATCGTTGCCACACTCGGCCCGGCGAGCGCCACGCCGGACATGGTTCGCGAATTGTTCGAAGCCGGCGCCGACGTCTTCCGCCTGAATTTCAGTCACGGCACCCACGAACAGCATGCCGAGCGCGTCCGCTGGATCCGGGAGATCGAGCGCGTTTCCGATCACCCTATCGGCGTCCTCATGGACCTCCAGGGGCCCAAACTGCGGGTCGGCGCGATCCAGGGCGGCGAGGCCGATCTTGAAGCGGGTAAGACGTTCCGCCTCGACCTGTCTCCCGATCCGGGCAACGGCGTCCGGGCGCCGCTGCCGCATCCCGAAGTGTTCGAAACCATCGAGGAAGGTGCCGAACTCCTTATCGACGACGGCAGAATCCGCCTCGTCGTTCGCGAGCGGGCAGCGGACCATGCGATCGCCGAAATCCTGTTCGGCGGGCGGCTGAGCGACCATAAAGGGGTCAACATCCCGCACGTCGTGCTGCCGATCTCGGCCCTTACCGAAAAGGATCTCCACGATCTCGAATTCGCCCTGACCCTCGGTATCGACTGGATCGGGCTCAGCTTCGTGCAACGTCCCGACGACGTCGCCGCGGCGCGCAAGATCATCGGCGGGCGGGCCGCCGTCATGGCCAAGCTGGAAAAGCCCGCCGCCATCGAGTGTCTGGACGAAATACTCGCGCTTTCCGACGGCGTGATGGTGGCGCGCGGCGATCTCGGCGTGGAACTGCCTCCGGAGGACGTGCCGAGCATCCAGAAGCAGGTGGTCCGGCACTGCCGCGAGGCAGGCAAGCCGGTGGTGGTAGCGACCCAGATGCTCGAATCGATGATCGCCGCGCCGGCGCCGACTCGCGCGGAGGCGTCCGACGTCGCCACCGCGGTCTATGACGGCGCCGACGCGGTGATGCTGTCGGCGGAAACGGCGGCCGGGAACTATCCGCTTCAAACCGTTTCGATGATGAGTCGTATCGTCGCCCGGGTGGAGCGCGACGAGACCTATCGCGCGATCATGGATGCGGTCCATCCCGACCCCGAGCGAACCGCGCCCGACGCGATCAGCGCCGCGGCGGCGCGGGTGGCGGAGACCGTTCGTGCGGCCGCCATCGTCACCTTCACCACCTCGGGCTCCACGGCCCTCCGCGCCTCGCGCGAGCGCCCGTCGGTGCCGATCGTGATGCTGACCGGTCTGCGCAAGACCGCGCGGTACCTTTCCGTCGTCTGGGGCGTGCACTGCATCGTGTCCCGCGATGTCACGGACTTCGCGGAAATGGTCGACATCGCCCGCGACCGTGCCGTCGAATCCGGCTTCGCGGAAGCCGGGCAACGTCTGGTGATCACCGCCGGCGTCCCGTTCGGCACGCCCGGCGCCACGAACATCCTGCACATCGCCTGGATCGGCCCCTGAGGCAGTCGGGCGCCGGGAAACGCCTAGCACGCAATGGTTGCAGAAATGCTACTTAAAATAGTATATCCTCTTCGTTGAGCCCGTATGCGAGGAGGTTCCCATGGTCGGTCGGCGCGGATGGACGGTGGCGGTGATTGCGGCGCTGGCGGCCTTTTCGCCCGATCTCGCCTTCGCCGGACCGCAGCGCGATTTCGTTTCCGGGCCGTGGAACGGATATGCCATGTTCGACGAGGGAGAGGGCCGTTTCCGCGGCTGCACCTCTGCGGTGGAGGGCCGGAAAGGACCCATGCTGGTGTGGATCCGCTGGGCCGACCGCAAGCGTGTCGAGGTCAACGTCCGCAACCCGCCCTGGACGTTGCGCGAGGGTCGAGTCTTCCGGGTGACGCTGTCGGTCGACGACGCCTGGCGCGCCGATGCGGCCGCCAGGGTTCTGGTCGGATCCGGCGGCTCCAAACCGGCGTTTTTCTCCCTCTCCGGCGAACACCTCACGGCCGTGCCGCGCATCGCGGCTAACGGCCGGAGACTGACCGTCGAGCGGGAGGGGGAGAACCCGCTCGTCTTTTCGCTGACCGGCGCGGGCCCCATGCTGGAAAGCCTCGCGCGTTGCCTCCGTCGGGGAATCGCCCTGCAGCGCAAGGCGGACGAGAACGACCTGAAGGCAGAGGATTTCTTCGTCCCGCAGGAGGACGCCGAAGCGTTTGCCAGATGGGCGAACAAGCTCTCTAGGACTGCCTACTCGGCGACCCTTATCGTCGGTTTGGGCGACCCTATTTCCCGGGCGGTCGAGCGGTTTTCGGTCGGGCCGGCCGAACCGGCCGCGATAAAATTCGTCTTCAACCTCACCCTGTCGCCCATGAGGGATGAGATGGCGCTGGCCATGCGCGAGTTCACTGAGTTGGGGACGTTCGAAACCGCCACCGGCGACCGGGATCTCGGCGTCGTATTGCGGGCGATCACGGCCAGCCTGCTGCGAGAAGGGCAAGATACGCTGCGCGACACGGGGGGCGTGATGGCCGCCATGCTGCAGGGCGACGACAACGAGCGGATGCGGCTATACGCAACTATCGCCCGACGTTCCTATCTCAGCTACGCAGGCGACAACATCTATTTGCTGGTCCGGAACGCGGCGCGCAGCGGCCGGCAACTGGAATATCACCTGAATCAGGCCTCGCGCAGTATCAATCTGATGAACGTCGACCTAGTGAACGCGATACTGTTCCACCGGATCGAACCGCTGACGGTCGAATTGCCGGAGCTGATCGGTTCGTCGAAAGAGCATGTCCGGAATGCGCGCCGCTGGATCAGGAGCGGGCGCGCAATCCTGGCGGAGCGGCTCTCGGATCCCGCGCTGAAAGAAGACACGCAGGCTTCCCCGGACAAGCGGGCGTTGCTCGACCTCTATGCCATGTCTCTGGACGAAGAAGAGGCGCTCGCCGATCGGTTCGCGGCTGCGCTCACCAAGGTGGAAGCCGAGACGGGTGGCGGCTCGCCCTTGGACAAGACGCTTCTCCGCCCGCTCGTTCATGGCGGCTATGCGACGGCGGTAGCCTTGCTCGATAAACGCTTCACTCTCAGGAGGAAGCGTTGGGACGCGGAAGAATCGGTTCGGGCACGATAGGGAGCCTCCATCGTTCCGCGCCCGGGTTGCCCTCCTCTCCCTACCGGCCAGCCTCCACCCGCCGACGTATCTCCGCCGCGATGCGGGGGGTCTCGTTTACCGGCTCGTAATGCCATTCGTCCAGGCGCCCCTCGAAGCGGCGCAGGATTCCGGCCTCCTTCAGCGCCGCCTGGAACCGCGCGAGGCGCCGGTTGCCGCCCGCCATGCGCGCCGCATAGACCGGCTTTCCCGTGGAGATGGCCTCGCTGGTCATCGAAACCGAGTCCTCCGTGACCACGATATGCCGGGCGAGCGCCAGCATGCCGAGATAGGGGTTGTCGCCGCTCCCGTCCCAGAACCGCGCAT
>JAJDVM010000042.1 GCA_022826125.1 Defluviicoccus sp. | reverse complement strand
CCAGTACCAGGTGATCCTCAAGCCCTCGCCGCCGGAGAGCCAGGCGCTCTACCTCGAAAGCCTCGCCGAAGTCGGGATCGACGCGAAGCGCCACGATATCCGGTTCGTCGAGGACGACTGGGAGAGCCCGACGCTGGGCGCCGCGGGGCTCGGCTGGGAGGTCTGGTGCGACGGGATGGAGGTCACCCAGTTCACCTATTTCCAGCAGGTCGGGGGGATCGAGTGCAACCCCGTCTCGGTCGAGCTCACCTACGGGCTCGAACGGCTGGCGATGTACATCCAGGGGGTGGAGAACGTCTACGATCTCGACTTCAACGGCGCGGGCGTCAGCTACGGCGACGTCTTCCACCGGGCCGAGCGCGAGTTCAGCGCCTACAATTTCGAGCATGCCGACACGGAGCGCCTGACCGCCCAGTTCGGTTTCGCGGAAGCCGAGTGCAACGCGCTGCTCGACCGCTCGCTGGCGCTTCCCGCCTACGACCAGTGCATCAAGGCGAGCCATGTCTTCAACCTGCTGGATGCGCGCGGCGCGATCAGCGTGACCGAGCGGGCCGCCTATATCGGCCGCGTGCGCGCCCTCGCCAGGGGCTGCTGCGAGGCCTGGCTGGGCGGGAACGCCTGACCGTGGCCGAGCTCCTGCTCGAACTCTTCTCGGAAGAGATTCCCGCGCGCATGCAGGCCCGCGCGGCGGAAGACCTGCGCCGGCTCGCGACCGAGGCGCTGAAGGCGGCCGGGCTCGAATTCGACATGGCCGAAAGCTACGTCACGCCGCGCCGCCTGGCGCTGGTCGTCGACGGCCTTCCGTTCGCCCAGCCCGACCGCCGCGAGGAGAAGCGCGGCCCGCGGGTGGGCGCGCCGGAAAAGGCGATCCAGGGGTTCCTGCGCGCCAACAACGCCACCATGGCGATGTGCGTGGAGCGCGACGACTACCTGTACCTGTCGACCGAGACCGAGGGCGGCGCGGTGTCGGACCTGCTGCCCGGTATCGTCAACAAGCTGATCGGCGATCTCGCCTGGCCCAAGTCGATGCGCTGGGGGGGTGGCGACACGCGCTGGGTGCGGACGCTGGAACGCGTGCTCTGCGTGTTCGACGGCGAGCCCGTCGCGCTCGACCTTCCGGACGGGATCGCCTCGGGCGGGATCGCGACGGGCCACCGTTTCCACGCGCCCGAAGCGTTTGCGGTCGCTTCCTTCGCGGAATACCGCGAGGGTCTGCGCGAAGCGCGGGTGATCCTCGACCCGGCGGAGCGGCGCCGGATCGTTTCCGACGGCGCGGCGGCGCTCGCTTCCGCCGAGGGGCTGACCGTCCGGGACGATCCCGGCCTGCTCGACGAGGTCGCCGGGCTGGTCGAGTGGCCGGTGCCGCTGATGGGGCGGATCGACGGGGAATTCATGGCGGTGCCGGAAGAGGTGCTGGTCACCTCGACGCGGAGCCACCAGAAATACCTGACACTGCTCGACCCCGACGGGAGCCTCGCGCCGCGCTTCGTCGTCGTCGCCAACCTCGAAGCGGACGACGGCGGAAAGGAAATCGTCGCCGGCAACGAGCGCGTGCTGCGGGCACGGCTATCGGACGCGCGCTTCTTCTGGGACCAGGACCGCAAGACCCGTCTCGACCAGCGGCTCGCCGCGCTCGAGCCGATGGTTTTCCACGCGAAGCTCGGAAGTCTGGCGGAGAAGGCCGAACGCCTCGAAGCGCTGGCGGGAGAACTCGCGGCGTTCGTGCCCGGCGCCGATGCGGACGCGGCCCGCCGCGCCGGGCGGCTCGCCAAGGCCGATCTCACGACCGAGATGGTGTTCGAGTTTCCCGAGCTCCAGGGGACCATGGGCGGCCATTACGCCCGCCATGACGGCGAGAGCGAGGATGTCGCCGGTGCGGTCGCCGGGCACTATCTGCCCGCCGGACCGTCCGGTGCGTGCCCCTCGGCGCCGGTCAGCGTCGCCGTCGCCCTCGCCGACAGGATCGACACGCTGGTCGGTTTCTTCTCGGTCGGCGAGCGGCCCACCGGGTCGGGCGACCCTTATGCGCTGAGAAGGGCGGCGCTCGGCGTCATCCGGCTGGTGCTGGAGAACGGCATCCGCCTGCCTCTGCGCGCGGCCTTCGCCGAGGCTAGGCGGGGGTATGCGGAGGCCGTGCCCGGGTTCGAGGATCCGCCCGGGAAGCAGGAACGCGAGTTGCTCGATTTCTTCGCCGACCGGCTGAAGGTGCATCTCCGCTCCGACGGGGTGCGCCACGATCTGATCGCCGCGGTGTTCGCGCTCGGCGACGAGGACGATTTGGTGCGCCTGCGCGCCCGGGTCGAGGCGTTGCGCGGCTTTCTCGCCACCGAGGACGGCGCGAACCTGCTCACCGCCCACAAGCGCGCCGCCAATATCGTTGCCATCGAGGAGAAGAAGGACGGCGTCGCCTATGCCGGACCGGTCGAATCGTCGCTGCTCTCGGAACCGGAAGAACGGGCGCTCAGCGAAAGCCTCGACGCGGTCGGGGCGCAATCGGCTCCCCTGGTCGAGAACGAGGCGTTCGACGAGGC
Organism: Defluviicoccus sp.; assembly: GCA_022826125.1. GTDB lineage: Bacteria > Pseudomonadota > Alphaproteobacteria > MPNO01 > MPNO01 > MPNO01. Next base: position 6,365 of record JAJDVM010000042.1, on the reverse strand, counting down.
CATGACCGCGCTCGCGGGGCTGCGTGGGCCGGTCGACGCGTTCTTCGACCGGGTGAAGGTTAACGCCGACGACGGCGGGCTGAGAGCCAATCGGCTGAAGCTGCTGTCGGGGATCCGGGCGACAATGGGCAGCCTCGCCGACTTTTCCCGGATCGAGGGTTAGCCAGGATGGCCGGTATATCGCGGTGGGGCCGCCGGTGACGGAACAGCTCGTCTACCGGTTCGGCGGCGGGAGCGCCGACGGGAACGCCGGGATGCGCGAACTGCTCGGCGGCAAGGGCGCCAATCTCGCCGAGATGTGCAGCCTCGGCCTGCCGGTGCCGCCCGGCTTCACGATCACCACCGGGGTCTGCAACGCCTACTACGAGGCGGAAAACAGCTATCCCGACGGGCTCGCCGCGGACGTCGACCGCGCGCTGGCGGGGATCGAGGAACGGGTCGGGGCGGGGTTCGGCGACGCCGACAACCCGCTCCTGGTCTCCGTCCGGTCCGGCGCGCCCGCCTCGATGCCCGGGATGATGGACACCGTGCTCAATCTCGGCCTCAACGACGAGACGGTCGAGGGCCTGGCCGAGCGTTCGTCCGACCGCCGTTTCGCGTTCGACAGCTATCGGCGCTTCATCCAGATGTACGGCTCCGTGGTGCTCGGGATCGAGCACCACTATTTCGAGGAGCTGCTCGAGAACTACAAGCTGGGCTGCGGGGCCGTCCTCGACACCGACATAACGACCGAAGGGTGGGAAAGCCTGGTCGGCCGGTACAAGGCGCTTGTCGAGGAACGGCTCGGCGCGCCCTTTCCCCAGGACGAGAGGGAGCAGCTCTGGGGCGCCATCGGCGCGGTGTTCGCGAGCTGGATGAACCGCCGCGCGATAACCTACCGCAAGCTGCACGACATCCCCTCCCACTGGGGAACGGCGGTCAACGTCCAGGCGATGGTGTTCGGCAATATGGGCGAGGACTGCGCGACCGGCGTCGCCTTCACCCGCGACCCGTCGACCGGCGAGAACCTGTTCTACGGCGAGTACCTGCCCAACGCGCAGGGCGAGGACGTGGTGGCCGGCATCCGCACGCCGCGCCATCTCACCCGTGCGGCGCGCGAGGCGGCGGGTTCGGACGCGCCGTCGATGGAAGAATCGATGCCCGCGGTCTTTGGCGAGCTGTGCACGGTCCGGGAGACGCTCGAGGCCCACTACCGCGACATGCAGGACATCGAGTTCACCGTCCAGTCCGGCACGCTCTGGATGTTGCAGACCCGCGCGGCGAAGCGCACGGCGAAAGCCGCGCTCAGGGCCGCCTGCGAGATGGTGGCGGAGGGGCTGATCGGCAAGGCGGATGCCGTCGCGCGCATCGACCCGCTGTCGATCGACCAGCTTCTCCACCCGACCCTCGACCCCGAGGCGCCGCGCAAGCCCTTCGCGCGCGGCATGCCCGCCTCTCCGGGCGCGGCGTCCGGCCGGGCGGTGTTCAGCGCCGACGACGCCGAGACGCGCTCGAAGGCGGGCGAGAAGGTCATCCTCGTCCGGACCGAGACCAGCCCCGAGGACATCCACGGCATGCACGCCGCGCTCGGCATCCTGACCAGCCGGGGCGGATCGACCAGCCACGCCGCCGTGGTCGCCCGCGGCATGGGACGGCCCTGCGTAGTCGGCGCGAGCGAGCTGCTGATCGACTACCGGTCGCAGTCGATGACCGCCGGCGGCGCGACCGTCAAGGCGGGCGATACGATCACCATCGACGGCGGCACGGGCGAGATCATGCTGGGCTCGGTGCCCACCATCGAGCCGGAGCTCTCGGGCGATTTCGGCACGCTTATGGGCTGGGCCGACGAGTTCCGCACCATCGGGGTCCGCGCCAACGCGGAAACCCCGGCGGATGCCGAGACGTCGATCCATTTCGGCGCCGAAGGGATCGGCCTCAGCCGGACCGAGCACATGTTCTTCGACGCCGAGCGGATCGTCGCGGTACGCCGGATGATCGTCGCCGCCACGGAAGAGGATCGCAGGTCCGCGCTGGCGAGGCTCCTCCCCATGCAGCGGGACGATTTCGCGGCCCTGTTCCGGATCATGGACGGCCGTCCCGTCACGATTCGCCTGCTCGATCCGCCGCTGCACGAGTTCCTGCCGCACGGGGAGGACGAGATCGCCGAGGTCGCGGAAGCCGCCGGGGTCGGCGCCGAGGCTGTGCGGCGGCGCGCGCACGAGCTGGAGGAGGTCAACCCGATGCTCGGCCATCGCGGTTGCCGGCTCGGGATCACCTACCCCGAGATCTACGAGATGCAGGCGCGCGCCATCTTCCAGGCGGCGGCCGCGGTGATCGGCAAGGACGGAAAGAAGGTCCTGCCCGAGGTGATGATCCCCCTGATCGCGACGAAGGCGGAGTTCGACATCCTCAAGGCGCTGGTCGACCGCGTCGCGAAGGAGGTCGGCCAGGCCGAGGGGGTGGAGCTGGACTACATGACCGGCTGCATGATCGAGCTGCCCCGCGCCGCGCTCCGCGCCGACGAGATCGCCGGGACGGCGGAGTTCTTCAGCTACGGCACCAACGACCTGACCCAGACCGTGTTCGGCCTGTCGCGCGACGATTCGTCCGGTTTCATCCGGGCCTATGACGAGCTCGGAGTGCTCGAGGGCGATCCGTTCGTCAGCATCGACGTGGACGGGGTCGGAGAGCTGGTGCGGCTCGCCACCGAGCGCGGGCGCGCGGCGCGGCCGGACATCAAGCTCGGCATCTGCGGCGAGCATGGCGGCGATCCGGACTCGATCCGGTTCTGTCACCGGATCGGGCTCGACTACGTCTCCTGCTCGCCCTACCGCGTCCCCATCGCCCGCCTCGCCGCCGCCCAGGCGGCGATCGGGGAAAGCGGACCGGGGACCGCTTAGAACCGTACCCGTATAACGGCATTTCCCGGCCTTACCGGTTCACGCCGCCCGGCCGGCGCCGCGCGAATCCCGATTGCCCGGCCAAAAACCCACCTCATCCCGAGCATGCCCCGGACCCCGTTCCGGGGCAGGCGCGCCAGGTAGCCTGTCCTGAGCTTGTCGAAGGGCCGTATCGAGGGACCGCCCGCGAGCGGGAGGGGGGAAGGAAAGGCGGGAGCGGCGCCGCGCGAATCCCCGATTGCCCGGCCAAAAACCCACCTCATCCCGAGTAGGCGCGAAGCGCCGTATCGAGGGACCGCCCGCCGCCACCGCCCCCTCGTCGTCGTGCCCGGACTTGTTCCGGGCATCCACGTCTTGCGGCATCGCGCGATGAGGGGGCGCCGGGCGGGGTTTGCGCGGGTTCCCATCGCCGAAACGCCCCGTCCGAGGCGCCGAATCGGCGCTTACGAGGCGTCCTTACGAGGCCTCTTCAAAATGAGGAGAGCCTCGAAGGATGTCTATGTACAAGAATCTGACAACGATCTGCGCCGCCGCCGCGCTCGCGCTCGGCCTCGCGGCGTGCGGAGGCGGCGGCGGCGGCGGCAACGGCGACACCGGGATGAATGGTGGCGGACAGCCGCCCGCGCCCCCGCCCCCGGCCAATCTCACGGCGCTGTTCGGGGCGGCTCAGACCGCGATCACCGACGCTGAGAGCGCGGACATGGACGCGACGCAGGCCGAGGAGGACGCGACCGAGTACGCGAAGATGCTGACCACGACAGAGGTCGGCGGCGATTCCATGAAGGCGATGATGAGCGCCCAAGCGATCCTCGACGCCAGAGATGCCGCGGCGCAGGCGGTCATGGACGCCGAGGCGGCTCTGGCCGATGCCGAGAAGGCCAAGACGGACGCCATGGCCATCGCCGACGACCACCCGCAGAAGTCTGCTTTGGACGCGGCGATCAACGCGGCCATCGAGGAAGCGGAAGCGGCGGTCAAGGCGGCCACCGCGGTGCGTGACGGCACCAAGATCAAGAACGCGGTCGCGGAGGTCGAGGGCACCAACAAGAAAGGGACGCCGCGGTCGGTTGCGAACAGCGTCGGCACGGACATCGCCGGGGCGCTGGCGACCGGCACCACGAGAGGCGGAACGCGGATCGTGCACGGTGCCACGGCGCCAGTCACCACGGATGCCACTGTGATGGCGGCTATGGTCATGAACGATGCGCAGGGCATGACCTGGGCCATGATCGTCGGCGAAGACAACGTGATGAAGATGCGGCTCGGCACGATCGATGCCACCAGCGGTGCGCTTACCGCAGGCAATGCAGAGGTTTCGGTGGCGTCGCTTGAAGGCATGACCGCAACGGACGTGACCAGTACTACTCTGACCGACGGCACAATCGACGCTGATGGTGGTACTACCCCTGGCAATTACATGGGCATTCTGGGCGCCGTCGTGTGCCTGGGAGGCTCTGACGGCTGCAAGGTGACGGACGGCAAGCTGGGCGCCGGCTGGTACTTCTCGCCGGCTGCGCCGAGGGCGTACTACCAGAGGGTGAAGGACGATCCGACGACGGACGCCGACGAGAGTCTGAATTATGAGACGGAGACCCTGTACGCGCAGTACGGCCACTGGCTGACTGCCACTGGCGACCCGCTCGACTGGACTGTCAACACCTTTGCGTTGACTACCGCCGGTGGAGCCACTGTCAACCTGGCTGCGGGCACCGAGGACGACGGGCTTGCGGACACGGCGGCCTATTCGGGGAGCGCCGCGGGTGTGTCGGTCCGCACGATGGGCAGCGGCGACTCGAAGACCACCGACTCCGGCGCGTTCACCGCCGATGTGAGCTTGACCGCGAACTTCGGGGCAACCCCGACCGTCCGCGGCACCATCGACAACTTCATAGGTGACGCCGTCGGTTCGGGCTGGAGCGTAAATCTCGAAAGCGCAACGCTCCAAGTCAGCAGCGAGGCCACCGGTGTTGCGACAGGCAGCGGCCGCGACGGCGTGTGGAGTGCTCAGGCGTACGGTACCGAGGCCACCGAGCGTCCGGCGGGCATCTTCGGCGGCTTCACCGCCCACTTCACGGACGGGGACGCCGCCGGGGCTTTCGCCACCCGGAAGGACTAAGGGCCGTCGGTTTGAAAGGGATGCAGTAATTCTGCTTCCCGAAGCCTGAAAAGGGCGGCGTTCCGGCGCCGCCCTTTCTTTTTCCCAGTGACCGAACCCGACCGGCGCCTCCTCCCCGGGCAGCCGGAGAGACGAGTAACGCCATGACACGGTTTCTTGCCTGTGCCCTCCTTCCGGGCGCGCTCGCCCTGTTTCTGGCGGCGTCCGCATGGGGGGCGCCGGATGACATGTCGGCCCGCTTCCGCGCCGGCATGGAGGCTCTATCCGCCGCCCACGCCGCGCCGGACCGCGAGGCCCGCGACGCCCTGCTGGACAAGGCCATCTCTGAGTTCCGCACGATGTTGGTGGTCGACCCCAAGCTCGTCCGCGTCCGCCTCGAGCTCGCCCGCGCCTTCTTCCTCAAGGGCGAGGACGGGCTGGCGAAAGACCATTTCGAGCGCGTGCTGGCCGGCAACCCGCCCTCCGGGGTGGTCCTCAACGTCAACCGCTTCCTCGCCCAGATCAGAGCCCGCAAGCGCTGGAGCGTCCGCGTCGGCGCCGCGCTCGCGCCCGACAGCAACGTCACCGCCCGGTCCGGCGAGCGCACCATCCTGCTGGATACCCAGTTCGGGCGCCTCCCCTTCACCTACCAGGGCGACAAGCCCCGGTCCGGCATCGGCATCGCGCTGTGGGCCGGCGGCGAGTACCAGTACCCCGTTAACCCCCGCTGGCGGCTGCGCGCCGGCGGCGATATCTCGCGCAGGGAGTACCGCGCGCGCGAGTTCGACCGGATGACCCTCTCCGCCCATCTCGGCCCGCGATGGCTGATCGGCCGTGCAAGCGAGGCGAGCCTGCTCGCCAGCGCCCGCCAGAGCTGGCTCGCCGACCGGGAGGATTTCCGGGACTTAGGCATACGGGTGGAAGGACGCCACCGGCTCTCCCGGCGCACCACGCTGGATCTCGGCGCCTCGCGGCACGAACGGCGCTACGACGAGAACGCCCATCTCGACGGGCCGCTCGACGACGTCTCGGCCGGGCTCGGCTGGGCAATAATGCCGACGCTCCGCCTCGACGCCGCCGCCGGCTGGGGCCGCCAGAGGACCGAACGCGAGCGCGAGCGCCATACCAGCCGCTGGGGCCGCATCGGCGCCACCCTGCTGCTCCCCCGGGGCTTCACCGTGGGCGGCGCCTTCACCCTCCGGCGCACCGACTCCCCGGCCGACTGGTTCCCCTGCGTGCTGGGCGGGGGGGCGCGCCGCGACACCACCCGGTCGATCCGGCTCAGCGTCCACAACCGCGCCTTCACCGTGGCCGGGTTCGGCCCCCAGCTCTGGGTGGCGAGGGAGGAGCGCAAGTCCAACGCCCAGCTGCACGGCTACGAGCGCGTCTTC
>JAJDVM010000136.1 GCA_022826125.1 Defluviicoccus sp. | reverse complement strand
GTCGGCGAAGCGGGGCGTGGACTTTTCGGCCTCTGCCGGAAAGAAGTTTGCGTCGATAAGAGCGGGCCGGACCGAGCACCGGATCATGGCGGCCCTGGTGATCGACGACAGCCACGACGAGGACCCGGAGACCTTCGAGATCGTGCTGTCGGACGCGCACGGCGCGGCGATCGCGGACGGGGTGGGCGTGGCGACGATCGTCAACGACGACCCGATGCCGGCGGCGTTCCTGTCCCGCTTCGGTCGCACGGTGGCGGAGCAGGCGCTCGACGGCATCGCGGGGCGCATCGCGGCGCCGCGCACCGCGGGCGCGCAGGGCACGATCGCCGGGCAGTCGCTGAACTTCGGCGAGGGCGGCAGTCCCGATGGGTCCGGCGCGGCGAACGACCCCGGATCGTTGTCCCCCGGATCGCAGTCCGGGGCAGGCAACATGCCCGCGGGCGGTGTTTCCCGCGGCGTGTCGCTGGCGCAGTCCGATGTGGCCCGCGCCTTCGGCGCTTCCGCCGACCGTTTCGGCGGAGGCCACGGACCGGATCACGCGCACGGTCTGGGCGAATCCCGCACAATGACCGGTCTTGAGGCGCTGCTGGGCTCCAGCTTCACCGCGACGGGGGAGCAGGACGGCAGCGGCGGCAGCCTTGCCTTCTGGGGCCGGGCGGCGCAGTCGAGCTTCGACGGCCGCGAGGGCACCTTCTCGCTCGACGGCGAGACGACCACCGCCATGCTGGGCGCGGACTATGCGCGGGGCAAGTGGCTGGTCGGGCTCGCGCTGATGCAGAGCAGCGGCGAGGGCGGCTATGCCGATGCCGGAACCGGGTCGGCGCGCTGTCCCCAGGACCTGGACGCGGAGACGCGGGAGGTCCTCTGCGGCGGCGCGGTGCGCGAGGGCGACGGCGACGTGGAGGCGTCGCTGACGGCGGCGGTTCCCTACGCGGCCATCCAGGCGTCCGAACGGCTCCGGCTCTGGGGCGCCGCCGGCTACGGCAGCGGCGAAGTGACGCTGAAGCCTTCCGTGGGCGGCTCGCTCAGCTCCGACATCTCCTGGACGATGGCGGCGGCGGGCGCGCGGAGCGAGCTGCTGCCTCCGCCGAAGGAAGGGAGCGGTCCCACGCTGGCGCTGACCGCGGACGCCCTGTGGGCGGGAACCTCGTCCGAGAAGACGCACGAGCTGGCGGCGTCGGATTCCGACGTGACGCGGCTCAGGCTCGGTCTGGAGGGCAGCTACCGCATCGCCCTGGAGGAAGGCGGCCACATCACGCCCAAGGCGGAAGTGGGCGCGCGCCATGACGGCGGCGATGCCGAGACCGGCTTCGGGGTGGAAGTCGGCGGCGGGCTGGTCTGGAGCGATCCGGGCCTGGGGCTCAGTCTCGACCTGTCGGGCCGGACGCTGATCGCGCACGGCAATGACGATCTGGAGGACCGGGGCTTCGCGGCCTCGCTCGCCTTCGATCCGAACCCGGGCACGGAGCGCGGCCTGTCGCTCACGCTCACCCAGGACTGGGGCGGCTCGGCCGAGGGCGGTCTCGACGCGCTGTTCGCGACCGACCCGCTGGCGGACCGTGCCGGTATCGGCGAAGCGACCAGCCGCTGGCAGGCGGAGGCCGCGTACGGCTTCCCGGCCTTCTCGGGCCGCTTCACCGGCAGCCCGCATGTCGGGCTGGGGCTCGCCACGGGCGCGCGCGACTACACGCTCGGCTGGCGGCTCGCGCCGGCGGCGAATGACAACACGCCCGATGTCGCCTTCGGCGTGAAGGGGACGCGGCGCGAGAGCGATTACGCCGAGCCCGCGCACGATGTGCGCCTCGAAGCCACCATGCGCTGGTGAGGCGGCCGCCGCCGCCCCACCGGGCGCTAAAGGCCGAGGAGCTCGGCGATCTCCTGCCCGACCCTTTCCGCGGCCTGCTCGATGTCGCGGTCTCCAAGATGGGCGTAGCGCATGGTCATCTTGACGTTGGAATGGCCGAGCAGGCGGGAGACCACCGGGACGGGCACACCGTTCATCACCGCGTGGCTGGCATGAGTATGTCGGAGATCGTGCAGCCTGACGTCCTCGATGCCGGCTTCCTTCCGCACCCGGTACCATACCGGCAGTTCGGGCCAGCGCGGCCGTCCGGGATCGCGCGGCGACGGGAACACGAACGGGCTGCCGCCACGCGGCTGACGTTCCAGAATGCGCCGGGCCCGGCCGTTAAGAGGCACCGTCCTCGGCCCGGTCTTGGAATCGACAAGCGCCAGCCGGTCGCCGTCCACCTCCGACCAGCGCAGCCCGACGATCTCGCCCCTGCGGCAGCCGGTCAGCAGAAGAAGCCGGATGATGTCGGCCTGCCGCCGCCCGCCCTCGCGGGTCTGCCCGTCGAGCGCCCGGTGCAGGCGTTCGATCTCCTCGCGCGACAGGAACCGGTCGAGCCGCGCCCGGCGGTTGCGCGCGATGCCCCGCGCCGGGTTGGTCTCGGCGTGGCCGCGGGCGATCGCGAAGTTCATGATCTGGCGCAGCGTGTCGAGCGCGCGGTTGGCGCCGCCCGGGGCGTCCCGGCTGTAGGCATCGAACCAGCGCTCGACATCGGCCCGGGCAATGCGGTCGAGCGGCTTCGATCCGAAGGCCGGCAGAATCCGTTTCGCGAGCACGATGCCGGTGCTCCTCCGGCTCGACGGCTTGTAGCGGTCGAAATGAGCCTCCTTCCAGGGACCCTCGACGAAATCGCGGAACAGGGGGGCGGCGTCCTTCGGCGGAGCCGGCCGCTCCGGCTCCCCGACCGCCTCGCGCGCATGGCAGTCGCGGCGAACCTCCTCGATGCCCCTCGCCGACACCGGCCCGAGGGAAATACGCCGCGTTCCTCCCGAGGTATTCCGCAACAGGACCCAGCTCTTCCCGCCGGTCGGCCGAACCCGGACACCGAGACCCGGCGCGCGGCTGTCCCACACCGTGTATTCCCGACCGCGCGGCCGCAGCCGGGCGACGGCGGCGTCGGTGAGCCGCCCGCGCTCCTTCCCGGCCATCGCTCAGCCCCCCAGCACGGCGGCAACCGTCTCGCTCGCCGCCATCGCCGCGGCGTCGGCGGAATGCGTGTATTTGAGGGTGGTCTCGGGATTGGCGTGACCGAGCAGCCGGCCGATCGCCAGCACCGTCTCTCCCCGCCGCAGCGCGTGGCTCGCATATGTATGTCTGAGATCGTGAAGGCGCACGCCGGTCAGCCCCGCCTCCGCCCGGAGCGCGAGCCAGACGCGATCCAGCCAGTAGAGGTCGCGCGGCCGGTCTCCCCGCCGCGCCGGAAATACCCAGCGGCCCCTCCGGTCCAGCGAACCGAGAATGCGCCGCGCCGGTTCCGACAGCCACACGGTGCGAGGCCCCGTCTTCGAGTCGCGCAGGAACAGATGGCCCTCGCGGTAATCGGACCAGCGCAGCGTCAGAAGCTCGCTCTTGCGGCATCCCGTCAGCAGAAGAAGACGGACCAGCGCCACCTGCTCGGGATACCGCCCGGACCGGGCGGCGAGCGCTTCCGACAGCCGGCGGATCTCGTCTTCGGACAGAAACCGCTCGCGCCCCTTGCGGCGGTTCCGCCTTATGCCCCGGCAGGGGTTGGACCCCTCCGGCCGGAGCCCCATCCGCTCCGCCTCCCTCATGATCACCGACAGCACCGGCATGGACCGGTCCGCCGATGTCGGCGTGGCGTGCAGGGAGGCGAACCAGTTGCGAACCTCCCGCGCGTCGATGTCGGCGATCGGGCGTCCCGCGAAATGGGGCAGGAGCCGGTTGCGGAGATAGTACCGGTTGGCCCTGAACGTCCCCGGCTTCCAGAGCCGTTCGTAGCGCTCGAACACGGTCGCGGCGACCGCCTCGAACAGCGTCTCGTCGGGCCGGGCGGGCACGGGCTCGCCACGCCGGATGGCCGCCAGCGTCTCGGCCGCGCGGGACCGCGCGTCCTTCACGGCCGTCCCATCGGCGTCGCCGACGATCTTCCAGACACGCTCGCGGCGGTGCTGACAGTGGACGAAGAAGCGTTTTGCGCCGGACGGCAGCACCCGGACGCCGAAGCCCTTCAGCCTGGCGTCGCGGATGTCGTAGGAGGTCTTGCGGGGTTTGAGGGCGGCGATTCGGGCGTCGGTGAGGTTGGTTCTGGGCATGGCGTTCTCCCGGTTGCGGTTGCAGACCGGGGAACCGACGGTTGCGCATTCCGTCCCCCAGTTGCAGAGTTGCGGGAGAAAAAACGACCTTAGTTCAGATACTTAGCACCCACCGGTGCGTGATAGGTGTCGACATAGTTGACGCCCACCGCCTCGTTGCGGACGCGGATCTCTCCCCTGCCGGGCGCGCCGACCTCGACCTCTTCCCAGCGAAAGACGTCCGGTGCCCCCTTCTCGTAAATCACCGCCGCCATCGGCATGCCGCAACTCCCCTGTTACCGGTGGGCGCAGAATAGCGACAGGGAGCGGCGGGCTACAGGGTTTGCCGGGTTTCCCGGCATCCGACATACTCGCCTCGAACCAACGGTTGCGGAGGTCCTGGGCATGGAGTTTCACGGCCCGTCCACGGTCGACGAGGCGGTTTCGCTGCTGGCCGCGGACGAGGAAGCGCGGTGTCTCGCGGGCGGCGCGACGCTCGTCGCGATGATGAACGCGGACCTTTTGATGCCGTCCGCGCTGGTCAGCCTGCGCCACATCGAAGCGCTCCGGGGGATCTCCGCGGGCGCGGACGGCGGGCTGCGCGTGGGCGCCATGACGACCCACCGCGAAGTGGCCCACGCGACCGGACTCTACGGCGCGCACGCGCTGCTCGCCGGAACCGCGCGGGTGATCGGCCATCCGGCGATCCGCAACATGGGAACCATCGGCGGGTCGATCGGGCACGGCGATCCGCAGGCCGACTACCCCGGCGCTCTGGTGGCGCTCGACGCCGCGGTGGAGGTTCAGGGGCCGGAGGGCGCGCGGACCGTCGCGGCCGGCGACTTCTTCGTCGATTACCTGGAAACCGCGCTCCTCCCGGGCGAGCTGATCACCGCCGTCACGCTGCCGCCGCCGCCCGCCGGCGCGTGCGGCGCCTACGAGAAATTCGCGCGGGTCGAGGGCGACTACGCGACGGTCTCGGTCGCCGCCGTCGTCGCCATGGAGGACGGCCGTTGCAGCTACGCCCGGGTCGCGCTGGGAAGCTGCGGACCGACTCCGGTCCGCGCCGAGGCGGCGGAGGAACGCCTGACCGGAAGCGCGCTGGAGGACGCCGACATCGCCGAGGCCGCCGCGATCCTGCGCGAGGAATGCGACCCGGTCGACGACGTCCGGGGATCGGGCGAATACCGGATGATGCTGGTCGAACCGCTGCTGGGCCGCGCGCTCCGCGCGGCCGCGGCGAAGGGAGGGTCACGATGAGCGAGGCAATCCCGATCTCGCTGAAGGTCAACGGCCGGACGCACCAGCTGTTCGTCCGGCCTTCGCACACGCTTCTTCAGGTGCTGCGGGAGCAAATTTCTCTCACCGGTTCCAAGCGGGGCTGCAACCAGGGGGTATGCGGCGCGTGCTCGGTGATGATCGACGGCGCTGTGGTGCGCGGTTGCCTGACGCTCGCAGCCGACGCAACGGGTCGGGACATCACGACGGTGGAAGGGCTCGCCGAGGGTAACGAGCTTTCCCCCGTCCAGCAGGCGCTGCTCGATCGGGGCGCGGTGCAGTGCGGGTTCTGCATGCCGGGGATGGCGGTGGCCGCGACGGCGCTTCTGGCGGAGAACCCCGAGCCGAGCGACGAAGAGATCCGCGACGGCCTGTCGGGCAATCTCTGCCGCTGCTCCGGCTATGTGAAGGTGATCGAGGCGGTGCGGTCCGCGAGCACGGGAGGCGCGTCATGAACGACTATGTGAGCCCCGTCGGCCAGGGCATCCCGCGGCTGGAGACACGCGACAAGATCACCGGCAGGGCGGTCTACGCCGACGACATGTCGCGCCCGGACATGCTGTTCGGCGTCATCGTGCCAAGCCCATACGCGCATGCGCGGATTACGGGCTACGACGTCACCGCCGCGCTCGCGCTCGAGGGCGTCGCCGCGGTGGTGACGGGCGAGGATATCGGGGACCACAAGATCGGCCCCTTCATCAAGGACGAGACCGCGCTCGCCGTGGGCAAGGTGCGGTACATGGGCGAGCCGGTGGCCGCGGTGGCCGCGGTCGACCTGGAGACCGCCAGGGAAGCCGCGAGGCTTGTCGACATCTCCTACGAGGAGTTGCCGGCGGTCTTCGACACCGACGCCGCGACGACGGCCGACGCACCGATCCTGCACGAAAACCTCGGGGGCTACATCAAGGTCTTCGAAGCCGAGAACGACCGAAACGCGATGGCGATCATCGAGATCGTCGAAGGCGACGTCGCCTCCGCCTGGGACCGCTGCGCGGCGATCGTGGAAGGAAGCTACGAAACCCAAGCGCAGTGCCACGCCTACATGGAACCGTGCTCGGCCCTCGCCGAAATCGACTCGAACGGCAAGATCACCATCTGGTCGTCCAACCAGTCGGTGTTCCACGTCCAGTCCTTCGTCGCGGATTCCCTCGGGGTTCCGATGTCCAAGGTGCGCTGCGTCACCCCGCAGGTGGGGGGCGCCTTCGGCGGCAAGATGGAGCAGACCGTGCAGCCCGCCGCCGCCGCGCTTGCCCGCGCGACAGGGCGGCCGGTCAAGGTGACGCTCACCCGCGAGCAGGATTTCGAGATGATCCGCTCGCGCCATCCCGGCAAGGTGTGGATGAAGACCGGCGCCGCGGCCGACGGCACGCTGCTTGCCCGCGAGGTCAGGATCGTCCTCGACGCGGGTGCCTATGCCGACGACAGCCCCGGCGTGGCCGGGATCGCCGCGCTGTTCTGCCGCGGGCCCTACCGTATCGAGAACGTCTCCATCGAGTCGCGCCCGGTCTACACCAACAAGCTGCGCTCGGGCGCGTTTCGCGGCTTCGGCGGTCCGCAGGTCGCGATCGCCGGCGAGACCCAGATCGACGAGATCGCGGACAAGCTCGGCATGGACCCGATCGACGTCAGGCTCAAGAACGCCGTCCGGCCCGGCGAGGAGTGGATGATCGGGGTCGCGATGAACAAGGCCGGGCTTTCCGAGTGTCTGGAGAGGGTCAGAACAGTCTCGGGCTGGGACGAGAAGCGCAAGGCAGCCTCGAACGGGTCGGGCCGGAAGCGCGGCATCGGGCTCGCCTGCATCCCGCACATCTCGGGCGTGCTGACCTCGGGCGCGATCGTCCGCATCCTGGAGGACGGCACCGCGGTGCTGAACACCGGCGCGGTCGATAACGGCCAGGGCTCGGACACGGTGCTGGTCCAGATCTGCGCAGCCTCGCTGGGCCTCGACGTCGACCAGGTGAGCGTGGCAACGCCCGACACCGATGGCTCGCCCTATAACTGGGGCACCACGGCGAGCCGCGTCACCTACATGGCGGGACGCGCGGTGGTCGCCGCCGCCGAGGACGCGGTCTCCCAGCTCAAGCAGCGCGCGGCGATCATGATGGAGTGCGCCGAGGAGGACCTGGAACTCCGCGACGGCGGCCGAATCGGCATCAAGGGCGTGCCGGAGGCGGAGGTCGGGTTCCGCGACATCTCCGGCTTCTCGCACTGGGTCGCCGGCGGGCCGGTCATCGGCACCAATTCTCTCGCCTATGACGGTCCCGATTTCGACCCCAAGCGCGGCTACCTCAAGGGCTTCCCGTTCGGCAAGATCGGCGCCTGGATCTTCGCTGCCCAGGCGGTCGAGGTGGAAGTCGACGAAGCGACCGGCCGGATTACGCCGCTCAAGATCTGGTCGGCGCACGACATCGGCAAGGCGATCAACCCGACGGCGGTGGAAGGCCAGATCCAGGGCGGCATCGTCCAGGGGCTCGGCTACGCGTTGTGCGAGGAGATGGTGTGGGACTCGGGCCGGCTCGCGAACCCGTCCTTCATGGACTACAAGATTCCCGGCATCATGGATGTCCCGCCGGAGATCGAGACCATGCTGGTCGAGGATCCGGACGAGGACGGGCCGTTCGGCGCCAAGGGCATCGGCGAGCCGCCCATCGTCGGCATCGCCCCGGCGATCTCCAATGCGGTGGCCCACGCCACCGGGACCCGGCTCAAACGCCTGCCGATGACGCCGGAACGGGTGCTCCGCGGCCTGCGGGGGTAATCGGCGGGGCGCTCGGATGGCCGGGTCGCTGATCGTCAAAGACGGCCTGATCGTCCGCGGCGGCGCCGGGTCGCGCCGCTACGAGACCGCCGATATCGTCGTCGAGGGCGCGCATATCGTCGCCATCGGGCCGGACAAGGGCCGGGAGTACGACGGGACCGTCGTCGACGCATCGAACGCGATCGTCATGCCCGGGCTGGTCAATGCCCACCTCCACTCGAACGAGGGGTTCCAGCAGGGCGCCTACGACAATCTGCCGCTCGAGATGTGGCTCGGCGAGAGCTACCCGCCCTTCGGCTTTCCTGTCCTGACGGAGCGCGATTACTACCTGAGGACCATGCTGGCGGCGATCGAATCGATCCGCGCCGGCGTGACGACCGTGCAGGACGACTATGTCCACCCGCCGGCGACGCCGGACGCGATGGATGCGGCGATCCAGGCATACGCGGATGCAGGTCTCCGCGCATGGGTTACGGTCGACATGTGGGACCAGCCGCTGCGGGCCTGCCTCCCCTGGGCGGACGAGCTGATACCCGACGCTATCCACGACGAGCTCGCTTCCATGGGCGGCGCCGACGCGGACGCCCAGATCGCCCTGTTCGAACGCCAGTTCGAGCGCTGGCACGGTCACGACGGCCGGATTCGCATCGTGCTCGCTCCCTGCGGACCGCAACGCTGCACGCCGGACCTCCTGCGCCGGATCGCGGCCCTCTCGGCCGAGCGCGATATCCCGATCCACTGCCACACGCTCGAAACCAGGCTACAGGCGATCCACGCGGAGCAAGCTTGGGACATGACGGCGGTCGCCTTCATGGACAAGGTCGGGCTACTGGGGCCGCGAACCACGCTGGTGCATGCGATCTGGCTCACCGACGACGACATCGCCAGGCTCGCCGACCGCGGTTGTTCCGTGGTCCACAACCCGCTCTCCAACATGAAACTCGGGAGCGGCACCTGCCCGGTGCGCAAGTTGCGCGATGCCGGAATCGCAGTAGCGCTCGGCACCGACGGCCTGGCGACCAGCGATACCGCCGATCTGGTGGAGGCGATCAGGGCGGCCAGCCTGATCCACAAGACCGGCAAACCCGATCATGCATCCTGGGTTTCGGCGGACGAGGTGTTCGACATGGCGACCTCAGCGGGCGCCAGGACAGGGCTGATGGCGGACCGGGTGGGGCGGATCGAGCCGGGCATGTGCGCCGACCTGATCCTGCTCGATCGCGGTCATTGGGGCTTCATCCCCCTGGTCGACCCGATCCGCCAGCTCGCCTTCTCGGCAACGTCGGAGGCGGTGAGGACCTCGATCGTCGACGGCCGCATCGTGATGCGCGACCGGAAAATCCTGTCGGTCGACGAGGGTGCGTTGAGGGACGAGATCCGCGAGGCGGCGGAACGCTACCTTCGGGATTGCGTGCCAGCGATGGAAGCCGGCGCCAGAAGACTCGCCCCCTATCTGGAGGCGATTTACCGTCGGGCTCAGAACACCCTGCCTTCGCCTTGACCGCGCCGGCCTTCTCTTGGCGGTTCGCCTTCACGGCGAAATGCTCTAATGTCCCCGTGTCATCCGGATCCTCGGGAGGTATCGACCATGGCCGATTCAGGAGTGGCCGCGCCGGCCCAGGCGACCGATTATCATGTTGTCACCCGCGGCGTGCATCACCTCGCGCTCACCACCGAGGACATGAAGGCGACCACCGAGTTCTTCGTGAACGTGGTCGGCATGCCGCTGGTGCATGCGATGAAGGTCCCGGAAGGCGTCGGCACCGGGCCGGGCAATCGCGGCAACCCGCCCTGGGAATGCATCCGCCACTACTTCTTCGACATGGGGAACGACAGCCTGCTCGCGTTCTTCGAGATCCCGAAGGGCGAGAAGCCGCAATCCGACCGCGACGCCATCGGCGGCATGCAGCACTGCGCCTTCTCGGTCACCGCCCAGCGGTTCGAGGAGATCCAGCAGCGGCTGACACGCCACGGCGTCCCCTATGACGGGCCGATCGACATTCTGCCCGGCATGGTCTCGATCTATTTCAAGGACCCGAACGGCATCCGGCTGGAAGCGTGCTGCCACCCCGCGGAGGGCGAGAGCCAGGGGGTGATCCCGATGGTGACCCAGACCAAGGCGGAAGCGGCGGCGGAACTCGAAACGCTGGGCGCCGATGCGTCCTGGGTCGACGCGATGACCGAGGTGCTGCCGGCGGAGCGGTGACGGGTCGGGGCGGCAAGCCTCCTCAGAGCCCCCGCGCCCAGCCCGAGATCAGCTCTACCACCTGCGCGAGAAGCTCCGGCTGGCCGTCCATGTAGTGGGTCGCGCCGGCGATCCTGTGGTAGGCCTCGCGGCTCCCGGCGGCGTCAGACCAGAGCTTGATGTCGCCCGGAAACACGGCCGAGTCGGCGGAGAATTCGAGATTGAGCACCGGTACCGAAGTCCGCGCGAGGCAGGCCGGCCCGTCGGCGCGCGACTCGGGGGACCACTGGCTCAGCCACGAGGTGAGCGTCGTGAAGCGCCCGACATTGTTGGCGCCGTAGTTGATCGCCTTCGGCTCGCCCCAGATCGATTCGGGCGGCCGGTCGTTGGGATCGAGGGTGAGGTCGGTCACGCGGGGATCGGCCATGGTCCGGTAAACCAGGAAGGCCTCGTCGCGCGGCCCATCCTCGCGCCCGCGCAGATAGCGGAGCCGCGCATGGGCGCGGGCGGTGATGCGCTCGACGCGCGCGCGCTGCGCCGCGCGCACCCTGGCGACGAAGTCTGGCGCATAAGGCGGGCCGTGCTCGGGGTTGTAGATGTCGAGCGCCGGATCGACGCCGAGCGGGTCGTCCTCGGCGATGACGGAGGCGTCGATCCACGCCGCCATGATGTGGCCGCGCCCGGGATGGGCGCCGAACAGCGCGATGCCATCGGCGGGCGGCAGATCGTCCGGGTCGATCTCGATGGGATCGCCGGCCGGAGTCTCGGCGATGGTCAGGTTCTCGGCCTCGGCCTGGTAGAGCGCGACCGTGGATGCGCCGCCGGAATTGCCGAGCAGCACGATCCGCTCGTAGCCCTCGTCCCGCAGATACCGCACGCCGGCGCCGAGGTCCTGGATCACGCGCTCGAACAGGAGCATCGTGTCGTTGCCGACATAGCGCGTATTGAGCCCGAGCAGGCTGACCCCCGCGGCGGGCAGGTGGGGCATCAGGTAGTGCCCCATGAAATTGCTGGTGGGATGAACGACGATCGCCGCCGCCTTCCGGTCCGCCGCGGGCGCGAGGGCGCAGTAGATCCGGGGCCATTTCTGCATCAGCCCGGACTGGCTCTCCATCGCCCCACCCGGCTTGACGTCCAGGACAACGAGCTCGCGTTCCGACATGAAGGGAATCCTACTCCGCGGCGATGCGGCCCGGACGGTCGGTCCACCGGGCGAGGAGTTCGTGCGCCTCGGCCTTCTTCTTCTCCAGCTCCTTTTCGCCGGAGATCCGGCAGGTGAGCTCGAGCCGGATGTCGTTGGGATCGAAGAAATAGATCGACTTGACGAAGCCGTGGTCGGTCACGCCGAGCACGTCGACCCCTTCCGCCTCCAGACGCGCCTTGGCGGTTTCCAGCGCCTCCTCGTTCTCGACCTCGAGCGCGAGGTGGTTGACCCAGCGCGGCGTGTCGGGATCGCGCTTGGTGATCTCGTTGTCGCCGAGATCGAAGAAGGCGACGTAGGATCCGTCCTTCATCTCGAAGAAGATGTGGACATAGGGCGAATACTCGCCGGTGCTCGGCACGATGTCGGCCGAGACCACGTGCGCGAGCGGCAGGCCCAGCACGTCCTCATAGAAGTGACGGGTCTCCTCGGCATCGCGGCAGCGATAGGCCCAGTGATGAAGGCTCTTGATCGAAGGCATCATGGCGTCTCTCCTCGATAGGCGCCCGGGCTCAGGCAGCGACCGGCGCGCGCACGGGAAAATAGGTTTCCAGCCAGTCGGTAATCACCCGGTGCACTCGAACGTTGCTTTCGGCGAACATGAAATGGTCGGTGTCCGCGGTCAGGTGCAGGTCGGTCGGCTGGCCGGCGCGCTTGAACATCTCGATCGACTGCTCGGTGGGGGTAACCGAGTCCTCCGAGCTGTGCAGCAGGAGCAGCGGCCTGGGCGCGATATTGCCGACCACATCGTCGGCGACGAAGTCGTACATCGACTGCGCCGTCTCGGCGGGAAACTCGCTGACCGAATTGGTCGCCAGGTTGTTCCTGAGATGGGGCGGTATCGGCACGATGTCGTAGCGCGGCACCATCAGGGATTCGCCGGTTTCCGCGCGGTGGCGCTTGCCGGCCTGGAGCATGTCGGTGAATTTCTTCCACGCCTCCGGAGTCGGGTGCTGGCCGCGGAACTTGCGCGCGCCGTCTCCCCACCCGCCAGACGAGATCACCGCCGCG
Organism: Defluviicoccus sp.; assembly: GCA_022826125.1. Taxonomy (GTDB): domain Bacteria; phylum Pseudomonadota; class Alphaproteobacteria; order MPNO01; family MPNO01; genus MPNO01. The sequence continues at coordinate 26,706 of JAJDVM010000136.1, read as the reverse complement.
ATCCCGTCATGGACCCCGGCGGTGTAGACCGCGACCGCCGCCCCGAAGCTCGAACCGATAGCGCCGATGCGCTCGGGATCGACCTCCGGCCGGCCGGAGAGCCAGGCATGCGCGGCTTTGGTGTCTTCGACCTGTTCGAGACAGATGATCCGGCCGAATTCGCCGTCGCTCTCGCCGCAGCCGCGCATGTCGAAGCGCAGGGTCACGTAGCCCAGATCGGTCAGCATCCGGCACGGACGCACGCAGTTGTCGGAGGTCTTGTTGCCGCCGAACCCGTGCAGGACGAGAAAGGCGGGGCGGCGTTCCGCCGACTCCATGCCGTCCGGAACATGCAGGATGCCGCGAATCGTGAGTCCGTCGGATCGAAAACTGACCTGTTCTTCGCGCGGCATGCCGTCTCCCCGTTCAATCGCGGTTCGCACCATAACGCAGTTCCAGGTCGGCGACGAGGGAACGGGCGGCGGCGACCGCGCTTTCGATCGTCCCCGTTCCGTCCGGAAGACCGGTCGTTTCGCCGAAATAAATGTCCACGCGGCGCAATGTCGGCCAGCGGCGGTGCCTGGGCAGGACCTCGAACGTTCCCGCGATATAGGCGGGCGTCAGCGCGACCGGGCGTTCGCTAAGCAGGATGCCGATCCCGCGCATGAAGTCCTGCAGGCGGCCGTCCGGAGAGCGCCAGGATTCGGGAAACCAGACCACGCTTTCGCCCCGTTCGACCAGCCCGCCGGCGATGGCAAGACCCTCTGCCGGGCTGCGGTCGTCGATCGGAAAGAGTTGCGCGATCCGGGCGAGCCAGCGGAGACCCGGCGATCCGAAGACGCGGGCGCGGTCGGCGCTCCACCAGAGGGTCCGAAACGTCCGCCAGGGCATCGCCGCCGCGAGCACGAGCGGATCGATGTCGCTTGCATGGTTGGCGATCAGGATCAGGGGCTCGCTGGCATCGGGAGCGGCTCCGTGCCGGCGCACGCGGAACGCCGCCTTCATGATCAGCCGGTTGAGCCAGTAGGCGGTCCAGCAGACCATCCGGCCGAATCCCCGGGGACGGGCCGGCAGGACGACCTCCGCCGGCGCTTCCCCCGCCGCCGGAGGCGCGTCGATGGCGACGCGGACGAGGTCCGCCAGGATCACGACCTCGACCAGCGCGTCTGGCGCGAGCGTCACGCCCAAATCGCTCTCGATCTGCTGGGCGATTTCCATCCAGGCGAGCGAATCGACGCCGAGGTCGAGCTGGGGGCTGGTCGCGAGGCCGATCGTGTCGTCGCCGAAACGCGCGCGCATGAGGGCGAGAATCCGCCCGGCTCTCGGGTCGTCGGCGAGTTCGGCGTCGAATGCCGGGTCCGCTTCGCGCCCGGCATGTCGGCCGGCCGCGTCGAAAAGCTCGGGTAAGCGGAACCGCCGCAGCTTGGCCAGCCGGGTCCTCGGCAGTGCCTCGCGGTGGATGCGGTAGGCGGTGACCCGCTTGTAGGGCGCGAGGCCGGCGCCGGCCGCGGTGACGGCGATGCGGATCGCGTCTTCCAGCCGCTGGGTTTCCGCCCGGCGGAGCGCATCCTCGTCGGGAACGATCAACGCGGCGAGGCCGCCGTCGCGCTCGAACACCCCGGCCTCGGCGATCAGCGGGCTCGCGCAAAGCGCGGTCTCCACCTCCTCCGGACCGACGTTCTTGCCGCCCGACAGTACGATCACGTCCTTGCTGCGCCCGGTGATCACCAGCGAACCGTCGGCATCGACGCGACCGAGATCGCCCGAGCGGAACCAGCCGTCCGGGGTGAACACGGCTTCGGTCGTCGCGCTGTCTCCGAAATAGCCGGAGAAGACGTGCGGGCCGCTGAGCTGCACCTCGCCGATCCCCTCTTCGTCGGGGTCGGCGATTCGAAGCCCGCTGCCCTCGACCGGCTTGCCCTCGGTGCCGATGCGGCCCGCGCCGTAGCGGTTGTAGGTGGTGACCGACGAGGTCTCGACCAGCCCGTACCCGGTCAGCACCTGGAACCCGAGACCTTCGAGCCGCCACGCCGCATCCTCGTCGAGCCGGGCGCCGCCGGAGACCAGCATCCGCAGCTTCGGCGCGAAGCGGCGCCGGACCGGCCACATGAGCCATTTGCCGATCCGGGGGCCGCCATTGCGGGAGACCGCGGCGGACACGCGCCAGAGGGTTCCGAACAGCTTGCCCGCGATGCCGCCCGCCAGCCGTCCCTTGATCCCCTCGACCAGGGCCTCGTAGAGCCGCGGCACGCCCACCATCACGGTCGCCCCGGCCTCGCGGAGCGCGGTCGCCACGTCGGGCCCGGTGGGCGCCTTGGGAAGGATCACGGTCGAGCCGCAGGCGAACGGCACCATCAGCCCCGCCATGAAGGGATAGGCGTGGTGAAGCGGCAGCGGCAGCGCCGCCCGGTCGCTCGTATCGACGAATCCGCCTTTTGCCAGAGCCTCTACATTGAACATGAAATTGCCGTGGGTGAGCGGCACGCCCTTCGCCACGCCCGTCGTGCCCGAGGTGTAGATGATCGCGACCAGATCCTCGGGGACAACGGCGGGAAGCGTCTCCGGCGCTTCGCCGATCAGCTCCGACCAGTGCGCGGTCGGCGATGCGGCATCCCCGTCGAGACGCCAGACACCGGACAGGCCGTCCGTTACCGCGTCCGGCAGCACCTCGAGGATTCCGCCGTCCGCGAACAGGGCGCGGGCGCCGCTGTTGTCGAGGGCGCGGCGAAAATCCTCCGGCGAGCCCATGTCGTCGAGCGGCACCGCGACCGCGCCGGTCGCCGCGAGCGCCAGGCGAAGGACGACCTGCGCGTCGCTGTTGACCCCGATCACACCGACCGGCACGCCGTGGCCGAGCCCGTGCGCGAGCAACCCGCCGGCCAGTGCCAGCACGTCGCGGTGCAGGTCGTCGTAGCTGCGGGTTTGCACGCCGGAATCGGAGAACGCGACGACCGCGGGGGCGTCGCCGAAACGGGAGAGGTCTACGATCAGGCTCTGAAGCGTGCGGTTCATGGCGTCGTGCCCTGCCGCGGCCCGGCGGTTCAATGCGCGCGCGGGCTCTTCATCAGCTTCTCGCGATCGGCCGAGACGATCTCGACGGTGTGCACCTCGCCGTCGCGCAGCAGTCTGAGCGCGACCGTCGACCCCGCCGGGCCGATGCCCCAGATCCTGCGATACATCTGGGCGATCGATCCTACCGCGCCGTCGTTGACGGCGAGGACCACGTCGCCCGCCTCGACGCCGGCATCCGCGCAGGGACCGCGCTCGGAAACCGAGGTGATCAGGACCTTGCCCAGCGCCTCGATGCTGTAGATGCCGAGCCAGGGGCGGCTCCGGCCGGGCCGCCGGCCGAAGCGAAGCAGGTCGTCGATCGTCTCCTTGTAGAGGTCGATCGGGATGAACATGTTGCCGGCGCCCGGCCCGCCGCCGGGTTCGGCATCCTGCACGAAGAGCGAGCCCAGACCGACCAGCCTTCCGTCGTTGTCGATCAGCGCCGCGCCGCTCCAGTGGGGATGCGGCGGGGCGGTGAAGATCGCCTCATCCAGAAGGTATTCCCAATAGCCCGCGAACTCGCGCTTGGAGACGATGCGCGCCTTGATCGCGTTGCCGATCCCGCCCCGGGCCGCGGCGATCGCCCAGTCCTTCTCTCTCAGCCCGGCGGTCTCGCCGAGCTCGATCGGCCGCGCGCCGAGCGACGAGCCGCCCCGCAGGAGACCGAACCCGGTCTCGTAGTCATAGGCGAGCACCTGGGCGCCGGTCATCTCGCCCTCGTCGGAGCCCAGCACGATGTGCTCGGTCTCGGCGATCAGATAGCCGATGGTGAGGAAAAGGTTGTCCTCGCCGACGAGGATCGCGTTGCCTTCGCGCTCGGTGCCGAGATAGGACGAGCTGAACGCGTCTTCCGGCGCCTGCGAGCGAAGCTGCACGACCGCGCGCAGCACATCGGGCAGCTCGAACCGGTAATCCGCCGGGTCAGGCCGCGCGGCGCGTCCGATATTGGGATCGACCAAGTGCGCCAGCGACAGAGGCTTGTGGCCGTTTGCGTGCTCGATTCCGCTCATGACCGGATGGGCTGGTGAAGACCGGGCGGCAGGATAGCATTTCGACGCGGGCGACGGGTAGGCCCGGGACCGGCGACCGGAGGTCAGCGGGCCCTTTTCAGATTGGTCTGGCTGAAGTCGCGATCGCTCAGCCCGGTCCTGAAATCGAAATCCCTCCAGCTCAGGACCGTGCTCTTGCCGGTCAGGTGGTTGACCATCGACATCTCGGCGGCCCGCCAGTAGCGGTCCAGGTGCCGGTCGTACTTGGCGAGCGTCAGCGTCTTGAGATGGGCGTTCTTGCGGTCGTAGTACTCGATTTTCCAGACGCGCAATTCCTTCTTGTCGCGCCAGACGATCTGCCGCGTGTAGCCGGATCGCTTTTCGGTCGGCCTGCGTTCGACCACCGTGCAGCCCAGATCGCCGCAGGACTCCTCGCGCAGGAACCTGTAGGTGAATTTCTCGACCTCCTGCGCGCCCAGATCCTCGTACGAGAACTCGCTGCCCATGAAGGAGCCCGACCGGTTGGACGAGCTGATACGCTTGACCCGCTTAAGCGCGGGCAGATAGAGCCACTGGTCGTCCGAGCCCTTGCGGTGCGCATGGATCAGCAGCGCCGTCCCCTTCACACGGCGCGGCTCGTCGAACACGAACAGGCTCTTGTTTCCGTCCTCGGCGACCTCGAGGACCTTGATGCGAAGCTGCCGCCGGCTTTCCTTGCCCTGCCTGTTGCGCAGCACCATGGTCTGCCTCGCGGAGAAATTGCCGAAACCCTTGTCCCGGTCGCGGGATTCGGTCGCGACTCTCAGGCCGGTCTCCTCGGGGGTGGCCGCGCTCGCGGCAAGGGGCGCGGCGAGGATTGCCGTCAACGCCGCAAGACACGCAAACACCGTCGACCGAGGCGGACGGGCGCGAATCATGACTTCCTCCGGTCCAGGGCCATCAGCAAGGGCGGCAGTAACAGGAAATCGGCGAGCAACGCGAAGATTATGGTGAGGCTGACCAGGAGACCGAGCGCCCAACTGATCTCAAAACCGGACGACGCGAAGACCAGGAATCCCAGCGCCAGAACGGCGGTCGTGGTCCACAGCGCATGCCCTATCGAGCGGAAGGCGCTGCGCACCGCCTCGGGGGCCGCGAGCCCTTCGCGGCGGGCTTTCAGATACTTGGTCAGGAAATGGATCGTATCGTCGACGACGATCCCGAAAGCGATCGCGGTCATCACCGAACCGGCAAGCCCGACCCGCCCGACCAAATAACCCCATAGGCCCAGGCTGATCGCCGCAGGAAGGAAATTCGGCACGAGGCTGATCAGACCGACCCGCACGCTCCGAAACACGAAGACGAGGATCAGCGAAATGAGTCCCATCGCGACGATCGTGCCGGTGAGCATGCTCCTGATGTTTCTCTGCGAAAGATGGGCGAAGACGATGCTGACGCCCGACGCCTCGGAGGTGAGTCCCGGCGCGTTGGTCCGCATCCATGCCAGCGCGCGCGCATCCAATTCGCGCTGTGCCTGGGACGTAAGGCTGCGGAGCACGACGGTCATACGCGTGGCCGACTTGCCGACGTCGATCCGGTTATTCAGGTCCCTGCCGAACGGGAGGGAAAGCTCGTAGAGCAACAGATATTGCGAGGCCAGATCCGCATTGTCGGGCAGGCGATAGTATTCGGGATCGTCGCCGTGCATGTTCTTGTTCAGGCGCTTCATGATGTCGGGAAAGGCCTGAACGTGGGTGACTTCGGGCTGCTTCCTGAACCATTCGGCGAACGCTTCGACCTTGCGCAAATAGTCGGGTTCCGTAATTCCCTCTTCCTGTCCCGAATTCAGCGAGTACTCCAGCGCCTCGATACCGGTCAGGTTGTCGATGACGAAATCCGTGTCCTGCCGGAACTGGTAACGCTCGCTCAGATATCTGGTCCAGTTGTCCGTCAGCTCCAACCGGGGAATGCCGGTGACCAGAACGACGGCCACGACCGCGGAACCCCAGAGCAGGACCGTGCGGCGCGCAACGACGAATTCGCCGAAGCGGTCGAAGAACGCGCTCTTTCCGCCGCGGACCTTACGCGCGCGCATCGGAAGGATCGAGAGCAGCGCGGGCAACAGGGTCAGGGAATAGACGAAAGCGCAGAACACACCGAACGCGACAAGGTTGCCAAGGACCCGGAAAGGCGGCGAATCGGAGGCGTTCAGGCTGAGGAAACCGATGACCGTCGTGAGCGAAGTCAGAAACACGGGCCATGCGTTGACCCGAATCGACTCCGCGATGGCCGCATTCCGGTCCAGACCCCCGCTCATGCCCGCCAAGACCGTTTGGACGATGTGGACCGAGTGCGCGACCGCCACGGTCATCACGATGATCGGTACGCCGGAATTGGCGGGATTGAACACGGTTCCGATCCATCCGGCGAAACCGACCGTGGTGTTGATCGTGAACATCAGCACGGCAACGATCGCCGCCGTTCCCAGTACCGAACGCAGCAGCACAGCCGCCACGACGGTGATGATCAGGAAAACGATCGGGGCGAGCGCCTCGAGGTCGTCTTTCGTGGCGTCGGCGAACGCACGATTTAGCGGTACGTCGCCGGTCAGGTAATAGTCGATGCTCGGATTTCGGGCACGGGCCTCGTCGAGAACCCCGTTGAGATAGTCGGTGATCTCGACCACCGCGGCATCGGGATTCTCGGGCATGGCGAAATCGATCACCAGCCCGGCGACCCTTCCGTCCCGAGAGACCAGCCGTCCTGAAATCTCGATGGCGTTCAGAGCGATCGTCCCGATCCGTTCCAGATCGGCGTCGGTCAGGGCGCCCGCGCCCTCGACGAGAGGTTGGACGATCAGCTCGTCCCCATCGGCCCGGCTGTGGTTGTAGTTGGTGAGCGAATCGACCCGGGTGGAATACGGCGCTTTCCACGCCGTTTCCGTAAGTTTCTCTATGGCGCCCAGCGTCTCGCGGGTAAAGACCGGGCCCTGTCGAGGGGCGATTGCGATCAGCGCCCTGTTCGATGCGCCATAGGTATCCTCGAGCGCATTCAGCGCCGCGAGTTGCGGATTGTCTTCGTCGAACAGGCTGCGGTAGTCGTTGGTGACGCTGACGAAACCGGCGCCCGCCGTCACCGCAAGCATGACCAGCGCGGCGAGCCCGAGGACGGGCCATCGATGCCGCAGGATCGCGGCGGCATAACGGTCCAGCGGGGAACGAGCCGTCATCCGACCGCCCGGTATCGCAAAGCGCCAAACGTCATCGAACGGATGGCATCGTAACGAAACGCGCGGAACGCTTCCGGCGGACCCGCGCGGGAGCGCGGAAATCGGCCTCCGATCGCCGCGCCCCGGGCATCGGTGGCTACCACTTGGACGATTGCTCCGCGTAGATATGGTCCGGCAATCTGTAGCTGATGCCCTCCTTGTCGAACTGCGAAACGTCGAGAATCGTGGCCAGGTTCGAAATGTCTCGGGCGTGCCCGGGGTTCAATTTGTTCCTGATCGCCTCGATTCGGTTCATCAGCCGGAATTTCCACAGGAACCCCATGGTCGAGCTCGGGGGATACATGAGCTCGTCGGCCAGCTCGTTCCCGATCAGCGCGCGCGAGACCTGCGCTATGTAACCGGCCAGCTTCCGGCGCTCGTTCCGTTCTTCCAGCCCGGCGAACAGGGGGGCCGAATTGATCAACGACGACGCCATGACGATCGATTCCTCGGAGGGAGGGGGCTCGCATATCCGGCCGATCCTGAAAACTTCGAGCGCATCCGCTTCGTCGCGGAACAGAATGGTCTCCGGAATACCCATCAGATAGCCCGAGTACCGCCATACGGCCATGAAGCTCCTTCGCTCTTCTTCGTCGAAGGACGCCCCGAGGCTTTTCAGGTGTTTCAGCAATCGCGCCGAAAAGGCGGAGACGGCGAAGCCCAGATGCGCCGAGCTGAGGGGCAGGCCCAGCTCCTCGGTGTCCCATTCGCCTGAGTTCGCGAGCAGGTGCCGCAGCTTTGCGTGAACCAGCCTAACCCTGATGGAGTGGGTCCACCCGTCGGCATGCCTGTCCATCCCGCCGGGCATGAAAATCTCGAGCATATGACGGTTGTTCTGCTTCAACCGTCTCACGCCCTGGTCGCGCAGCCTGCCGGTCAGGAAGAACGATTTGGCGATGTTCGTCGAGAATCCCTCTACCAGCACACCGCCCACCATTCCGGCGAGCACCAGCCGGGTGTTCCTGTGAAACATTCGGCAGCCCGGCAGGAGCGAGGGAAGGTCGACCCAATCCGGCGGCTCGGCCAGGGACTCGAAGAACTCCCGGACCGACCGGGGAGCGTCGCGAAGCGCTCCGGCATCGCCCGTCATGCCCGCCGCGATCAGCCGGCTGGAGTCCGCATGCCCGAGAGGGTCGAGGTCGGCGACCGCGGCCTCGGCCAGAGGATCGCCCATCGTGGTGTGAGCGACGTAGTTGTCCGCCCGCGCCGGATCGGCCTCCCGGCCTTTTGCGTAGCCGTCGATATAGGCGGTGGGGATCTGCATTGGTTCGAGACCGGATTCCTCGCGTCCAGAAACTCTTACAATAGCGCCCGAATACGATACCTGACCTGTTAAGTCTATCGGGACCGAACCGATTGTATGCGGCGCGCCGGCCGATTACCCGATGTTACTACATTAGCCCGGCCGCGCGGACGGCCGCCAGGTAACCGCGGCTGACTGGCGCTTCGTGGCCTCCGGTGAGGTTCAGGATCGTGCGGCCGTTTTGCCGCGTCGCTCCGGTCACGTGGCCTCGGGCGACCCAGTAGGACCGGTGGACGCGCAGCCCGTCCGCTCCCTCCAGCTCGGCGATGGCATCGCCGAATCGCATCAGGACCAGCGTCGAGCCCACGGTGGTGAAGGCCTCGACATAGTGATCCGCCATCCTGAGATAGACCAGGTCACGGCCGAGACGCGGCGGCAATCGGTCGAGGAATCGGGAGGCCGGCGGGCGGGTTGCGGACATGGCATCCGGCGTCGATTCCCCGCCGGTCGGTTCCGGCCGGTTCCGCAGAACGATCGAAACCACCAGCAAGCTGATCGCCGCCATCAGCACGGCCACGCCGAGATAGATGGTCGGCAGGGCGTTATCGCCCTGGTAGTCGGGCCGGAACAGGATTTCGGCGGTATGGACGACACCGGTCCCGGGGATCGCGGCCACCAGCGCCGCTCCGGCAACCGCCAGAACGCCCCTGGGCCTCGGCCAGGCGTCGGACAGGCGCAACGTCAGCATCACGACGCTGCCGCAGACCAGCCAGTTGGCGCCGAGCGCGAGCGCCCAGTAGCCGAAGCGGCCGGCAAGCCCGATCGAATCGTAGGTGCCGAAAGGGCCGATGAAGGCGAACAGCCCGACGAGGCAGACGAGCGCCGCGCCCTGGTGGGCAAACGACCGGGCGCCGAGCAATTCACGATGCGTGAACGACAATTCCTGCAACCGACGAATAAATCCGGTCCGTTCCCGTAACCGACAATGACCTGCCCGCCCGGTGCGATCAACACTGCCGGCCAGCGTTCAACCGCAACGGGAGCAGAGACGATGACCGTAACGAAGAACACGTTTGCCATCGCCGGCCTCGCGGCCGCCCTCGCCCTCACGGGGACCGCCGCGGCCGCGGCCGATCTGGAGGTCGTCGTAAGCGGCCTGAATTCGGCGGAGGGCGATGCGCGCATCGCAGTTCACAAACGGGTCTCGGGGACCGAGTTTCCGGGCGGAGGCGTCGTCGCCGCGACCATGCGCCCGGCCGTCGTGGGCAAGATCCGCGTCGTCTTCGCCGGACTCGCGCCCGGCGAATACGCCGTGGCGGCGTTTCACGATGCCGACGGCGACGGAGAGCTGGGCCAGAACATCGTCGGAGTGCCCACCGAGGGCTTCGGATTTTCCAACGGAGCGACCGGGTTCATGGGACCGCCGAGCTTCGACAAGGCGGCCGTGACCGTCGGTTCGAAGGACGCGCGCGTCTCGGTGGTCGTGCCGATCGCCTATCCGGGATCCTGACGATGAGCCCGGAACTTTCGCGCCGCACGGCGCTACGCGCGCTCGCCGGCCTGCCGGTCCTGATGTCGGCGGGCGCCTTCGCCGGAACCCGGGAGGACTTCGCGGGCGCGCTCGCGCGGGATCCCCGGCTGCTCGGCTTCGCGACGGCGAGAGCCGAGACCCTTTCCGCTTCGCTGACGACGCTGGGCGGACGCCTCCCGCCAGGCCTCGCCGGAACCCTCTGGCGGAACGGCCCGGCCGAGCACGAGCGCTTCGGCCACCGCTACCGCCACTGGTTCGACGGCGACGGGATGGTCCAGGTCTTCGCCTTCGCGGACGGAAGCGCGACCCACCGCGCGCGTATCCTCGACACGCCCAAGCGGCGCCGCGAGACCCGGGCGGGCAAGCGCGTCATGCCGGCCTTCGGGACGCCGGGCGCCGGATCCCTCACCGGTCCCGACGACATGAATGCCGCCAACACCTCCATGCTCGCCCATGCGGGACGTCTGATGGCGCTGTGGGAAGGCGGATCCGCGCTGGAGGTCGACCCGGAAACCCTGGCGGCCGGCAAGTTCGTGGTCTGGCGCCGGGACGCCGCCGGCCTGCCGTTTTCAGCCCATCCGAAAGTGGAGCCGGACGGCACGCTCTGGAACATCGGCTTCGTCACGAGGCCGCGCCCGTCGCTGGTCCTTTACCGCATCGATCGGAGCGGCCGGCTGGTCAAGGTAAACCTCGTCGATGCCGGACCGCTGGGGATCGTGCACGATTTCGTGGTGACCGCCCGCCACCTGGTTCTCCTGTTGCCGCCGTTCGTGCTGGAGCCGGAGCGCCATGCGACTTTCCTGGACTCCCACCTGTGGCGACCGGACCTCGGCACGCGCGTATTAACGGTGGACAAGAACACGCTCGAGCCGGTGCGCCGCCACGAATTGCCGCCGGGCTTCCACTTCCACCACGGCAACGGGTGGGAGGAGGCGGACGGGACGATCCGGCTGGATCTGTGCCAGTCGCCCGACCCGAGCTTCGTCACCGCGGATCTCCGCAACGTCATGAGCGGCGCGATGCGCTTCGGATCGGCCCATCCGCGCTACCGCCGCGCGGTGCTGCGCCCGGACGGGACCGCCGCGATAGAGGACGCGGCTTCGGGCGTGGCCGAATTCCCGCGTATCGATCCGCGCCGCACGGGACGGCGGCACCGCGCGGTGTTCGCGTTGGCGGGCGATGAAGGCGGGGACGGCTGGCCGCTCCGGCGGGCCGCCCGAATCGATCCCGAGCGGGGCGAGACGGACGGCTGGGCCTATCCGCCGCACCAGGTTCCGGAAGAGCACGTGTTCGTGCCGCGCGGCGAGGCTGAAGGCGACGGCTGGCTGATCGGCCCGTTCCTCGATACCCGCCGCCGGGCCGCGGGGCTGAACGTGTTCGAAGCCTCCCGGCTGTCCGAAGGCCCGCTGTGGCGGGGCGTCCTCCCCTACCCCGTGCCGCTCGGGCTGCACGGCATCTTCACGCCGGCGTGACGCGGGACCCGGGGCGATCGTCCTTCTTCATAAATCCCGGATGTGGCACAATCGTCGACATCGGGAACGCATCGATTGAAGGAGACGGCAAATGAAACGGTTTCTGGCGGCCGCCGCCGCGTTGACCATGGCGGCGTCGGCGGCGCAGGCGGACATGAAGGTCGGTGTCCTGATGGGCTTCACGGGACCGATCGAGTCGCTCACCCCCAACATCGCGGCCGCCGCCGAACTCGCGATGAAGGAAGCGACCGATTCGGGCGCGTTCCTGGGCGGTAAGAAGGTCGTTCCGGTGCGCGGCGACTCTACCTGCGTCGATGCCGGCGCGGCGCAGGCGGCGGCCGAGCGCCTCATCACCGCGGACGGGGTGGCGGCGATCATGGGCGCGGACTGCTCCGGCGTGACCATCGCCGTCGCCAACAACGTGGCCGTGCCCAACGGCGTGGTCATGGTCTCGCCTTCGGCCACTTCGCCGGCGATCACCACACTCAAGGACAAGGGGTATCTCTTCCGCACGGCGCCTTCGGATGCGCGGCAGGGGGAGGTGCTGGCCCAGGTCGCCAAGGCGCGCGGCATAAAGACCATCGCAGTGACATACACCAACAACGACTACGGCAAGGGGCTGTCGAACTCCTTCTCCAACGCTTTCAAGGCGGCGGGCGGCAAGGTCGCTCTGGCGGCGTCGCACGAGGACGGCAAGGCAGACTATTCGGCCGAGGTGGGCGCTCTCGCCGCGACAGGGGCGGAGCATCTGGCGGTGTTCGGCTATGTCGACAAGGGCGGCAAGGGGATCATCCAGGCGTCGCTCGACGCGGGCGCGTTCGACAAGTTCATTCTCGCCGACGGCATGGTGGGCGAATCCCTGATCAAGGCCATCGGCAAGGCGCTGAACGGCTCCGTCGCCACCGCGCCGGGTTCGGATTCCCCGAACGCCAAGAAGTTCCAGGCAGCCGCGACCGAAGCCGGAGTCAAGGGCGCGTCCCCGTTCGCCGCGGAGGGCTATGACGCGGCAGCGCTCATCATCCTCGCCGCCCAGGCGGCAGGCTCCATGGATCGCAAGGCCATCCAGTCGAAGATCCTGGACGTTGCCAACGCGCCGGGCGAGAAGATCGGCCCGGGCGACCTCGCCAAGGGTCTGAAGCTTCTCGCCGACGGCAAGGCGGTCGATTACCAGGGCGCGACGGATGTCGAGTTGACGAGCGTCGGCGACGCGTCCGGCAGTTACAAGGAGTACGAGGTCAAGGACGGCAAGTTCGCCACGGTCCGCATCCATTGACCCCGTAACCGGGGCGAGACGGCCCGGCGCGATCCGCCGGGCCGCTTCACGACCCAGGCGCGGCGCGGTAAAGGGACCCGCATGATCCGCGTGGTCGACCTGCACAAGCATTTCGGCGGGGTGCGGGCCGTCGACGGCGCCACCCTCGAAATCGGGGAAGGCGCGATCACCGGCCTGATCGGTCCGAACGGGGCGGGCAAGACCACCCTGTTCAACGTCATCGCGGGCGTCTACCCGCCCACCTTCGGCCGTGTCTTTCTGGCCGACGAGGACATCACCGGGCTCAGGCCGCACCAGCTTTATCGCAGGGGTCTGGTGCGGACGTTCCAGATCGCCCACGAATTCTCCACGCTGACCGTCACCGAGAACCTGATGGCGTCGGTCGGCAACCAGACCGGCGAAAGCCTGATCGGCGCCTGGCTGCATCGGGACCGGGTAAGCATCGAGGAAGTCGAGCTTCGCGACCGGGCGGAAGAGGTGATCGAGTTCCTCAATCTCGGCGAGGTCGCGAACGAGCCGGCCGGCGACCTCTCGGGCGGCCAGAAGAAGCTGGTCGAGCTCGCCCGCGTGATGATGACCGGCGCGAAGGTGGTCCTGCTGGACGAGATCGGCGCTGGCGTCAATCGCACGCTTCTGCGCTCCATTTCAGGGGCCATTCTCCGCCTCAACATCGAGCACGGGTACACGTTCTGCCTGATCGAGCACGACATGGATCTGGTCTCTCTGCTCTGCGACCCGGTGATCGTGATGGCGGAGGGTAAGGTGCTGGCTGAGGGCCCCGCCCCCGACGTGCAGGCGGACGAGCGGGTCATCGAGGCCTATCTCGGCCGTCGCGGGACGGCCGGTTCCGCATGAGCTATCTCGCCGGCGACGGCATGCATGGCGGGTATGGCGGGGCCGACATCCTGCGTGGCTGCACCGTATCGGTCGACAAGGGCGAGATCGTGGTGATCGTGGGTCCGAACGGCGCCGGCAAGTCGACCGCCATGAAGGCCCTGTTCGGCATGGTGCGGCTGCGCGAGGGAGACGTGCGGCTCGGGGGCGAATCCATCGCCCGCCTGACGCCGCAGGACCGCGTGAAGCTGGGAATGGCCTTCGTCCCGCAATCCGGCAATGTCTTCACCACCATGACGGTCCAGGAAAACCTCGAGATGGGCGCCTTCCTTCGGCGCGACGACATCTCGGGCAGCATGGGGCGCGTGTTCGACCTGTTTCCCGTGCTGGAGGAAAAGCGCCGCCAGACCGCCGGTGAATTATCCGGTGGCCAGCGCCAGCAGGTGGCGATCGGCCGCGCGCTGATGACCCGGCCGGAGGTGCTGATGCTCGACGAGCCGACGGCCGGCGTGTCGCCGATCGTGATGGACGAGCTGTTCGACCGGATATTGGAAATCCGGCAGGCGGGGATCGCGGTCCTGATGGTGGAGCAGAACGCCCGCCAGGCGCTCGCCATCGCGGATCGCGGGTTCGTGCTGGTGACCGGGGAGAACCGCCACACCGGCAGCGGACAGGCCCTGCTTGCCAACCCCGAAGTACGGCGGTCCTTTCTGGGCGGCTGACGGGCGATGGACATCGACATCGTCAACGCGGCGGTCCTGCTCGCGAACTTCGTCGTCGTCCCGGCGATCGCCTACGGATCGCAGCTCGCCCTCGGCGCGCTCGGCATTACGCTGGTCTACGGCATCCTGCGCTTCGCCAACTTCTCCCACGGCGACCTGATGGCGTTCGGCACGATGGTCGCGATCCTCGGGACATGGCAGTTGCAGGCATGGGGCATCGGGCTGGGCTTCCTGCCGACGGCACTGCTCGCCATTCCCCTCGGCGTCGCGGCGGCCGTCATCGCCGCCCTGGCCGCGGACCGGACGGTTTTCCGGTTTTACCGGCTCAGGCGCAGCGCGCCGATGATCCTTTCGATCGCCTCGGTCGGCGTGATGTTCGTGCTGAACGGCGTCGTCCGGGTGATCATAGGCCCGGACGACCGGTCCTTCTCGGACGGCGCGCGCTACCTGATAAACGCGCGGGAATTCAAGACCCTGACCGGGCTTTCCGAGGGGTTGTCGATCCGCACCTCCCAGGTCCTGACCCTGGCGCTCGCGGTCCTCGCGGTCGCGGCGCTGTTCTGGTTCCTGCGCTACACGCGCGCCGGCAAGGCGATGCGCGCCTACTCCGACAACGAGGATCTGGCGCTGCTCTCGGGGGTCGAGCCGAGCCGGGTGGTGCTGCTGACCTGGGTAATCGCCGCCTCGCTCGCCGCGATCGCCGGCACGCTCTACGGGCTCGACAAGAGCTTCCAGCCCTTCACCTACCTTCAGCTCCTGCTTCCCATGTTCGCCGCCGCGATCGTGGGCGGCATCGGCCAACCGTTGGGCGCGATCGCGGGAGGCTTCCTGGTCGCGTTCTCCGAGATCGCGCTCACCTACCCCTACAAGAAATTCCTGCGCTACCTGCTGCCCGAGGACATGCAGCCGGACGGCCTCGTGCAGCTTCTGTCGACCGACTACAAGCTCTCCGTCTCGTTCGCGATCCTGGTCGTGGTCCTTCTCTGGCGGCCGACCGGGCTGTTCCGGGGACGCGTCCTGTGAGCGTGAACGGGCGCGCCGTAATCGGATTCGCCGTCGTCGCGGCGGCGCTGCTGGCGGTGGGGCTGGGCCAGTCCTGGTCGGTCAGCCTGGCGGTGCTCAACCTCTGCCTGATCTCGGCGGTGATGGCGCTCGGCGTCAATATCCAGTGGGGCTACGCAGGGCTGTTCAACGTGGGAACCATGGCGTTCGCCGCGCTGGGAGGCCTGGCGGCGGTCCTGGTCTCGCAGCCGCCGGTTCATGCGGCCGTCGCGGCGGGCGGCGCGAAGCTGCTGGCCGCGGCCGCCGCGGCGGTCGTTGCGGCGGGAGTCGTCTGGTACCTCTATCGACGCTTGCCGCGCGGAACGGCGCGAACGCTGGTCGTGGCGCTGGCGGCGGCGGTGGGCTTCTTCACGATCGCCGCCTTCTTCGATCCGGCGGTGGAGGCCATCGAAGCGGTCGATCCCTCGACCAGCGGCTATCTCGGGGGGCTCGGCCTTCCCATCGTCCTGTCCTGGGCGGTGGGCGGCCTGTTCGCCGCGGGCGCCGCCTGGGCGATCGGCCGCGTGGCGCTCGGCCTGCGCGCGGACTATTTCGCCATCGCCACGCTCGGCATCTCCGAGATCGTTATCGCCGTGCTGAAGAACGAGGACTGGCTCGCGCGCGGGGTGAAGAACGTCACCGGGCTCGACCGGCCGGTGCCCTACGAGGTCGACCTGCAGCAGGCGGGCTGGTTCCTGGACCTCGTGCGCTCGCTGAACGGAAAGACTCTCGCCGGCCTGACCGAAGCGGAACATGCCGGGATGCTTCGCGATCTGACGATCGAGGCCTCCGGCATCTTCGTGAAGCTCTGCTACGCGAGTCTGTTCCTCGCCGTCCTTCTCGTCCTCCTGATCCTCAGCGAACGCGCGCTGCGCTCGCCCTGGGGGCGGATGATGCGGGCGATCCGCGACAACGAGACCGCCGCCGAGGCGCTCGGCAAGGACGTCTACCGCCGCCACATGCAGGTCTTCGTCCTGGGCTCGGCGGTGGTCGGCGTGGCAGGCGCGATGCTGGTCACGCTCGACGGGCAGTTCACGCCCAACAGCTACAACCCGCTGCGGTTCACCTTCCTGATCTGGGTGATGGTGATCGTCGGCGGCTCCGGCAACAATCTCGGCGCGGTTTTGGGCGGGTTCATCGTGTGGCTGAGCTGGATCGAGGCCGAGCCGCTCGCGCTCTGGGCCGTCGAGGCGCTGACCGCCGCGATGGCCGCGAACGATCCGCTCCGCGTCCACCTGGTCGAGGCGGCGGCGCATGTCAGGCCCATCCTGATGGGGACGATCCTGCTGCTCGTGATGCGCTTCAGCCCGCGCGGCGTGATTCCGGAGACCGTCGGGCGGTAGGGAAGGAGGGACTCCCCACCTCCCTACTCCTTCCGGACGATTCGCCCCTCGATTTCGGGCGAGACCGTGCCGACGGCGGCGATGCGGTCGATCAACTGGCCCGCCATCAGCCCGCCGGACCGGGAATCGATCAGCATTTCGCCCGAGCCGAGCATTGCGTATCCGTCCCCGCCCTGCGCCAGGAAGTCGACAGTGGCGAGCGTGTAGGTCTTGCCGGGATCCAGCGCCTTGCTCCCCACCGTGACCCGGAGCACGCGGGATCCGGCGGGCTTCCGGGGGTCGAACGCGAAGGCAAGCCCGGAGACCTGCGGAAACCGGCCGGACGCCCGCTCGACCTGGCTCACACCGTTTTCCAGCGCCTCCCTGACCTGCGCGCCGGTCACGCGGAGCTTCACCGTCCGGTTGCCGAAGGGAAGCTCGGTCAGCACCAGCTTGCGGGTGAGCTTCGTGCCGGCGGGATAGATCGTGTCGCCCCTTATGCCGCCGCCGTTGGCCAGCGCGATGTCACTCCCCGTCGCCGCGCGCATCGCGTCGGCCAGCAGATTGCCAAACGCGGTCTCTCCCGAGCGCACCGTGACGCGCGTCGTGACCAGCGCCGTCGCGCTTTCGCCGATGACGGCGCCGAGATCACGGTCGAGGCGTTCCGCGTAGCCCGCGACCCTGGCGGCGACCGCCTTGTCGCCGGCGAGCCCGGCGGTCGAGCGAAGGCGGTAACCCGGGGTCCAGACCGCGCGGTTCCCGCGCCGGTCGATCCCGAGGTCGAGAACGCCGACATGGTTCCCCTGCGAGCCCGCCTTCATGACCGCCTGCCGTCCGTCGTAGCGGCCGAGGACCAAATGGTCGTGACCGCCGAGCAGGATGTCGATCTCTTTCGCCTCCGCCAGCAGCTCCAGGTCGCGGAAAAGCTCGTCATGGGTGAGCGCGATCACGAGGTCCGCGCCCGCCTTCCTGAGCTCCCGCGCCAGCGCGGCGCCCGTCTCGACGAACGGGGCGAACGACACGTCCGGGCCCGGCTTGGAGAGCTCGGGCGTATCGGTTGTGACCAGTCCGAGAAACCCGATCCGGTAGCCGCCGATCTCCAGGACGGTCGTGGCGGATGCCCCGGGGAACCCGGCCTGCCCCTTGTAGCGGACATTGCCCGCGAGCCATGTCATCCGGGACTCCGACAGCCTCATCCGCAGGATTTCGGCGCCGAAGTCGAACTCGTGGTTTCCCACCGTCCCGATGTCGAACCCGATCGCGTCGGCCAGCGCGATCATGTGCGCCCCCTTGTCGATCCCCGACATCAACGACGGCGAAATCATGTCGCCGCCGAAGGTGACGACAACATGGCCGCCGGCCCCCTCGGCCCGCGCGCGTTCCGCCGCGACGACCTTCGCGATCCGAGCCGACCCGCCCGCGCCCTTCCTCCCCTCCATCCGGTCCCAGTCGTTGACGTGTATCAGGGTGAGGGAGAGGGGTTCGGCGGAGAGGGGAAGCGCGACGGCGCTCAAGGCCAGGGCCGTCGCCGCGACACCGGTAAATTTCTTCGGCCAATGGAGTTTTCGCATGTTTCGATCCGGATCCCTCGGGAAATGCAGTCGGCACCCTTGCCGCAAACGGCCGTGAGCCTAAAGCCTATCCGATTCGAACGGAAATCCCCCTCCTTCCAACCCTGCACGCCCCCTCAACCGGAGCGCGCGTTGACTTCGCCAAAGACCGTTACGACACTCCGGCAATTCGACCGAAAGACAGAGCCATGCGAACCGGATTGACCCTCGCCGTCCTCGCGCTGACGCTTGCCGCAACTGCCCCCGCCGGCGCCAAGGAGCTCCGCTTCGCCTTCCAGGGCGATGCGGATTCGATGGACCCGTATACGCTGAACGAGACGTTCACGCTGGGCTTCCTGAGCAACATCTACGAGGGGCTGATCCGGCGCGGCCCCGACCTCACGATCGAGCCCGCGCTCGCCGTGCGCTGGGAGATCGTGGCGCCCGACCGCTGGCGCTTCCATCTGCGGCGCGGGGTGAAGTTCCACGAGGGCGAGGATTTCACCGCCGACGACGTGCTGTTCTCCGCCGACCGGGTCCGGGCGAAGGGCTCGGACCTCACCACCCGGCTCGCCGGAGTGAAGGAGATCGTCAAGGTCGACGACTACACGGTCGAGTTCGTGACCGAGGCGCCGAACCCCATCCTGCACGTCGAATGGGGCAGTTGGGGCATGATGTCGAAGAGCTGGTCGGAGAAGCATAACGCCACGACACCCGAGGCGATGTCCGGCGATCAGGAGAAATACACCACCCGGCGCACCTTCGGTGCTAACCCATTGATATAGGGTCGTTTTTCTCTCCCGCATTCTGCAACTGGGGGACGGAATCCGCAACCGTCGTTTCCCTGGCTGCAACCGAAACCGGGAGAACGGCGATGGCCAGAACCAACCTCACCGACGCGCGAATCGCGGCGCTCGTTCCGCGCAAGACCGCCTACGACCTCCGCGACGGCACGCTCAGGGGTTTCGGCGTCCGGGTGACGCCCTCGGGCGGGAAGCGATTCTTCGTCCACTGTCAGCACGAGGGAAAGCGCGTCTGGAAGGTCATCGGCGACACGAGCGCGCTGGACGTTCGCGAGGCCCGGTCCCTGGCGGCAGGGATGCTGGCCGCGATCAGGCGGGGCGAGACCGCGCCCCGCGATCCCTCGGAGACCCTCCTGGAGGCGGTCGCGGAGACGGTGTTCCGGCGCTACGAGCGGGTCTGGAAGCCGCGCACGCTCCAAGTGAACCGAAGCTATCTCAGGAACCAGATCCTGCCGCATTTCGCGGGACGCCCGATCGCGGAGATCGACGGGGCGGATGTCCGCGGATGGTTCGCCTCGCTGGCCGCGACGCCGGTTTCCGCCGACCGTTCCATGCCGGTGCTGTCGGTGATCATGCGCGAGGCGGAGGCGATGGGTCTCCGGCCGGAGGGTTCCAACCCGTGCCGGGGCATCCGGCGATACCGCCGCAAGGGGCGCGAGCGGTTCCTGTCCGACGACGAGCTCCGCCGGCTGTCGGCGTGCCTTGCCGCGCATGCCGGGGAGCGGCCCCTTCAGGTCGCGCTCATCCGGCTTCTGCTGCTGACGGGCTGCCGCAAGGGCGAGATACTGACGCTGCGCTGGTCGGACTATCGCGAGGGACACCTCTTCCTTCGCGACGGCAAGGCCGGGCCGCGAACCGTCTGGCTGTCGGGCCCGGCCCGGAACGTCCTCGACGGGCTGGAGCGAACCGGCGGCTGGGTTTTTCCGTCCGCTTCGGAGCGCCGCCCCCGCAGCGGCGCATGGTTGCACGACGCCTGGTTGCGGATTCGTGCCGACGCCGGCCTCGACGACGTCCGTCTCCACGATCTCCGGCATACGCATGCCAGCATCGCGCTGAAGCGGGGCGAGACGGTGCTCGCCATCGGCAGGATGCTCGGACACCGATCCGCCGAGACCACCCTCAAATACACCCATCTCGCCGACGCCGTCGTCGTCGAGGCCGCCGAGACCATGGATCGCGTGCTGGGGAGCTGAGCGATGCCGGCGAGGGAACGCAGGAGGCTCACCGACGCGGCCGTCGCCCGTCTCCGCCCGCGCGCGCGGGAATATACCGTATGGGACAGGAGCGTGCCGGGTCTCGGCGTCCGGGTGCGGCCGACCGGGGGAAAGAGCTACGTGCTGCTCGAGCCGCGGGAGGGCGGGGCGAAGCGCGTTTCGCTCGGCCCGGTCTCCGTCATGACCGTCGGGGAGGCGCGGCGGGAATGCCATGCCCGCAGGGCCGGCGACCGGCCGGAGGAGCCCGCCCGACCGGGGCGGGCC
This sequence comes from Defluviicoccus sp., assembly GCA_022826125.1. Lineage (GTDB taxonomy): Bacteria > Pseudomonadota > Alphaproteobacteria > MPNO01 > MPNO01 > MPNO01. The sequence continues at coordinate 6,171 of JAJDVM010000136.1, read as the reverse complement.
ATCCCCCTGCTCCGGGATTTCGTGGAGGGGGAGTGGAAGGAAGCGCATTTCGGGCGCTACAAGCCCTCCACCATGAAGGGCGCCCGCTCGGCGCTTGCCGCGCGCATCCTTCCTGCTTTCGGTGGGAAGCGGCTCGATCGGATCGAGTCGCGGGAAGTCCGCCGCTGGTTCGATTCCGTCAGCCGGTCGGCGCCGGGAACCGCCAACTACGCGCTCGTCGTGCTGCGGGGGATCTTCAATTTCGCGATCTCCCGCGGCTACGTCGAGATCAACCCGACCCGGAGCCTGAAGAAAAACCGCTCCGATCCGCTCACCCGCTTCCTGTCGCGCGACGAGATCTCCCGGCTGCACGCGGTGCTCGACCGGCAGACCCGGGACGGCGACCGGCAGCAGGCCGACATCGTCCGGCTTCTTCTGCTGACCGGGTGCCGCAAGAACGAGATCGTGCGGCTGCGCTGGTCGGAAGTGGATGGCGACCGGTTGGCGCTTGCCGATACCAAGACCGGGCCGAGGAAGGTTCCGCTCGGCTCCGGAGCAAGGCGCATCCTCGAGAGCCAGCCGCGCGGAGAGAGCCCGTTCGTGTTCCCCTCGCCGTTCGATCCCTCGCGGCCGCGCTGTTCCGAGCTCCGACTGTGGTACCGGGTGCGGAAGGAGGCCGGCATCGAGGACGTCAGGCTTCACGACCTCCGGCACACGCATGCCAGTCAGGCGGTGATGAACGGGGTGCCGGTACCCGTGGTCTCGCGCCTGCTCGGTCATTCCAACGTCAAGATGACGCTGCGCTACGCCCATCTCGGAGACCGCGACATCGAGGCGGCGGCGGAAAGGGTCGGGCGGGAGGTCGCGGCGAGAATAGGGTTGTAGGCCGCCGCGCCGCGCATCACCCCCTGCCGGCCCGCCCTGGCCTGCCCCGGACCCGTTGCCATAAGCGCTAAAGGATGTGTGGGTTCCGTTGGGGTCTGCGTCGTGGCGGTTCGGCGAGGGCTTCGGCGATGTCGTTCCACTCGCCCCGGCATGCCTCGCCGGATCGGTGTCGGCCGGGCGCAGATAAGCCAGGCGGAACGCTCAACGCCTTTCCAGGGCAGCCCCAATGGCGTATGGCGATCCGATACGCCGACTGGAAGCGGAAGGCCGGCTGGGGCAATCTTGACGCCGTGGGTCGAGCGACCGGGGGAGAATGAATCATGAAACTGGCATGGTTGGCGCCGATGGTGGCTGGCGCCATGCTTGTCTGCACCGCCGCGGCGGCGGAGCGCGGGCGCGACGGTCATGTCGGAATCATCTACTGGCAGGCGCCTTCGATTCTCAATCCCTATCTCTCGGGAGGGACCAAAGACGTCGAAGCGGCATCGATGATCCTCGAGCCGCTTGCCCGGTTCGACGAGTCCGGAAACCTCACTCCCTGGCTTGCCACCTCGGTGCCGACGCCGGCCAATGGCGGGGTGTCGGCCGACCTGAGGACCGTGACCTGGCGACTGCGCGAAGGTCTGCTCTGGTCCGACGGAAGTCCCGTGACGGCTGCCGATGTGGTGTTCACCGCCGCGTACTGCCGGGATCCCGCCGGCGGTTGTTCGCAACTCGCCCAGTTCGACGATGTGACCGCTGTCGAGGCGCTCGACGATCTCACCGTCCGGGTGACCTTCGGCGTCTCCAAGCCCTACCCGTACGGCCCGTTCACGGGAGCCACCTCCCCGATATTGCAGAAGGCTCAATTCGGCGATTGCAAGGGGATACGGGCTCCGGAATGCACCGAGGCCAATTTCGGGCCGATCGGCACTGGACCGTTCCGGGTGACCGGGTTCCGGCCGAACGACGTGATCTCGCTCGAAGCCAACCCGCACTACCGCGATCCGGCAAAGCCCGCCTTCGCGACGGTCACGTTCAAGGGCGGCGGCGACGCCGCGGCCGCCGCGCGCGCCGTGCTGGCAACCGGCGAATTCGACTATGCCTGGAACCTGCAGCTCGCGCCGGACGTGCTGCGGGGCATGCAGGCAGCGGGCAAGGGAACGGTGGTCTCCAGTTTTGGAACCCTCGTCGAGCGGTTGGTGGTGAATCTGACGGACCCGTCCCCGGAACGGGGCGAGGCGCGCTCCACACGCGCGCATCCCCACCCCTTTCTCACCGACCGCGCGGTTCGCCGTGCGCTGTCGATGGCAATCGACCGCAGGCTGCTTGTCGAGATCGGCTACGGACAGGCCGGACGCCCGGCCTGCAACGTGGTTCCGGCGCCGGAGATCTATGCGTCCAGAGCGAACGACGACTGCCTCGAGCAAGACATCAACGGCGCGAAACGCTTGCTGGACGCGGCCGGATGGCGGCCTGGACCGGACGGCATACGGCAGAAGGAGGGAGTCCGGCTCTCCATCCTGTACCAGACCTCGACCAACGCGGTACGGCAGGATTTCCAGGCCCTGATCAAGCAGTGGTGGTCGGAGATCGGGATCGAAACGGAACTCCGCAATATCGACGCCTCGGTGTTCTTCGGGGGCGACCCGGGCAATCCCGACACGTATCAGAAGTTCTTCGCCGACATCGAGATGTATGCCAACAGCTTCGAGGGCATCGACCCGGAGCCCTATCTCGGCGGATGGCGTTGCGGAAACGAACCCCGGCCCGCCACGCAGTGGCAGGGCGAGAACATGCCCCGCTATTGCAGCGAGGCCTACGATCGCCTTCTCGCGGAGATGGCCGAGACGGGCGACATCGCCGAGAGAGCCCGGCTCGCCAGGGCAATGAACGACATGCTGGTCCGGGACCATGTGCTGATCCCGCTGGTTCATCGCGGGCGCGTGTCGGCGCATGCCCGCTCCCTCGGCGGGGTGCGGCTGAACACCTGGGACAGCGAGATCTGGAATATCGCCGACTGGCATCGCATCCGGTGAGGCGCGGCCGTCGGAACCCTTCGGCCCGCAGGGTTCCCCGGGCGGCGCGGGCCACTGGAACGCCCGCCACGGCAGCGGATTAAGGCGCCCGGAACATGCCCGTCTACACCGTTCGGCGCGTGCTCGTCGCGGTTCCCACCCTTCTCCTGATCAGCCTGATTCTGTTCCTGCTGCTCGATCTGGCGCCGGGCGATCCGACCGCGCAGCTGCCGCTGACGATTCCGCCCGAGGTGAAGGAGAAGATCCGCCGGTCGCTCGGGCTGGGCGAGCCGATACACGTCCGTTACCTGCTCTGGCTGCAGCAGTTCTTCGTCAACGAACCCCTTCACCTGATGTCCCAGCTGACGGGGATCGACCTCGGCGGCGACCGGCACAGGGTGATTTCCTGGCAAACACGCTCTCCCGTGGTCGATCTCGTGATCGAAAGGCTGCCGCAAACCCTGTGGGTCGTCGGGTTGTCCTATGTTGCCGGTATCGCCATCGGGCTCCCGGTCGGGATCGTCTCGGCCCGGCACCAGTACGGATGGTTCGATCAGCTCGGAACCTTCGTCTCGATGGTCGGGTTTTCCGTGCCCACCTTCTTCAGCGGTGTGTTGCTGATCGTCGTTTTCTCCGTCGAACTCGGCTGGTTTCCGTCGATCTACGACACCACCCACAGGGTCACGGGCTGGGACAGCCTGCTGTTCCAGCTCCGGCAGATGGCGATGCCGGTCACGGTGCTCGCGCTGTACAACGCGGCACAGATCAGCCGTTTCATGCGGGCATCCGCGCTCGACAATCTCAACCTCGATTATGTGCGAACCGCCCGGGCCAAGGGCATGTCGGAACGGAGAATAATCTTCGTTCATGTCCTGCGAAACGCCGTCGGTCCGGTGGTGACCGTCATCGCGCTCGGCGTCCCGGGCATATTCGGCGGCGCGATCATCACCGAGCAGATATTCAAGGTCAACGGGCTGGGACAGCTGCTGATCACGTCGATCCAGGCCAGCGACCTGCCGACGGTGCAAACCCTGACATTCGTCTTCGCGGTGCTGATCGTCGCGTGCAATCTGTTAGCGGACCTCCTCCTCGGTATTCTCGACCCGCGGATTCGATATGGTTGAGGCCCCTCCCGGCCGGCGCTTCCGCGAGCGCCACGCGCTGCGCCAATTCATGCGCCACAAGGGGGCGCTGCTCGGTTTCGGCTTCCTCGTCTTCATCCTGTTCTTCGTCGCGTTCGGCCCGCTGATCTGGACAATAGATCCGCAGTTCATCGACATCCGGGCGCGGAATTCGGGGATGAGCCTCTCGCATCCGCTCGGCACCGACCAGCTTGGGCGGGACATGCTGGCGCGCCTGATGGCGGGCGGGCGAACCTCGGTGGCGGTCGGCGGCGCCGCGATGCTGCTCTCGCTCGTCATCGGCGGCCTCGTCGGGCTCCTGGCGGGCTTCGTGCGCTGGCTCGACGGCCCGCTGATGCGCCTGACCGACCTGTTCCTGGCCCTGCCGCTGCTGCCCCTCCTGCTCGTCGCCATTCTGCTGTTCCGAGACTTGCTGCGAACCGCGTTCGGACCCGAGGCTGGAATATTCCTGCTCATGGTCGGGGTAATGGGCGTCACCGGCTGGATGCAGGTCGCCCGGGTGGTCCGCGGCGAGGTCCTGACCGTGAAGGAGCGCGAGTTCGTCATCGCCGCAAGGGCGGTCGGGGTGCCGGAGCACCGGATCGCGCGGCGCCACGTTCTGCCGAACGTTCTCTCGTCCGTCATGGTTTCGGCGACGCTGGGCATGGCCAACGCCATCATCACCGAATCGGCGCTTTCCTTTCTCGGGCTCGGCTTTCCCTCGGACTTCGCGACGTGGGGCCGGCTGCTGTTCGATGCCACCGACTACCTGCAGCAATATCCGGGCCGGGTCCTGTGGCCCGGCCTCGCGATTTCCCTCACCGTGCTCTCAGTCAACTACATGGGCGACGGGCTTCGCGATTCCCTCGATCCGCGTGTGCGCCCGCGCTGAGCGGGATTGTGTCAAGGGCCACACGCATGCGGGCCACGCGGTGATGAACGGCGTGCCGGTGCCGGTGGCCTGACACATGCTGGGTCACTCCAACGTACGGATGACGCTACACCCATCTCGGAGACCGCGACATCGAGGCGGCGGCGGAACGCGTCGGGCAAGCTATTGGCGCGATCATGGATTTGTAGCGGCCGGGGAGCGCCCCGATACAGCATTGATCGACCCTCAGGACAGCCCGGCCTGGCCAGGCCAGGAAGCGGTCCCGCCGGTTGGGTGTACGTCTGATTTGTGAGCTTCATGCTGCTGCGCCGGCGCGCCGTTCCCAGAAATCGTCGAAGCGGTTGCTCTCGACGGCGCAGCGCAGGGCGATGATGGCGTTTGCGCCGTCGACGGTCCAGCGCATGCCGCCCTGCTTGAGGCGGGTGCCGACGATGTTCTTGCAGCCCCCCTCGACGACGCCGGAGGCAACGCACAAGCCCATCTGGCGGAACTTCGGATAGTTCATCCGCTCCCGGTTGGTGGAGAAGTATTCGGCGTTCTTGCGCGCTTCTTCGCAGCCTGCGGCATGCCCCAGCAGGGCAGCGATCACCTCGTCGACGCGGCCTTCATCAAGCTCCTCGCGCCGCTTTCTGGCCCATCGTTCGCCGATCTCGCTGGCATGTCCGTAGATCGCCTTGGCGACCTCGAACAGATGGCCCTTGGCGTGGAAGATGTCGACGATCTGGATGGCGTCGGGGAAGTGCTCGTCGGCGAAGTTCCAGATCCATGGCGCGCCGTCGCCGAGTAGGACCTGGCGCGCTGCGGTGTCGAAGCCACGGCGCTGGGCCTCGCGCAGGACGCGCCTGGCGAAGGGCGGGGGCTCGGTGTCGGTATCCCGGCAGGCGATGGTCTCGATGGCGGCGTTGTATGTGGCGGAACCGGGATCGCGCACGGGGCGGCCGTCCTTGTCGGCGGTTTCCGCCGACCACACGACCGCGAGCTTGGCCTCGCGGGTCTTGGCGCTGCCATCGGGCTGCTTGCCCGCACGCCCCGCGACTTCGGACTTGCGTGCCGGCACGCCGGTGCCGTCGAGACCGAGGTAGAGGGTGGGGGCATCGCCGGGCTCGGGTTCGATGACGCGGTATTCGTCCCCGGCAATCTCACGTCCGAGCGCCTCGGCGTGGCGTTCCACCGTTTTCGGCGCCACGGTGAGGCCGGCCAACTCACGCAACAGGGCGCTGGAGCCCTCGAAGCTGGTCCTGGCGGCGGCGATGCCGATCATGCGCAGCGCCGCCGGCGACAGGAAGGTGTCTTCCAT
>JAJDVM010000072.1 GCA_022826125.1 Defluviicoccus sp. | reverse complement strand
GATGGCGAAGAACGGCCCCCTCGCCATCATGATGACCAAGCAGGCGATCAACCGCGGCATGGACATGCCGCTGATGCACGGCTTCATGCAGGAAGCGGATCTCGCCTACATGCTTGCCTGGTCGGACGACCGCGCCGAGGGCCTGAAGGCGTTCGCCGAGCGCCGTCCGGCCAAGTTCAAGGGGCAGTAGCGCCCGCCCCGCCTTCTCACCAGATCCACGCCGAAGCCCGGACCGTCGGCGGTCCGGGCGAACGTTTCCCCGGAGTCTCGTCCATGCCAGATCAATCCTACCGCACCTTCCTCGCCAATTTGCAGCAGCAGGGCGAGATGATCCACTTCACCAAGGAGGTGGACCCTCTCTCCAACATGTCGGCGGTCGAGTGGAAGACCTACAACGACCTCGGCAAGTCGAGCCTGTTCACCAACATCAAGGGCCATGACGGCTGGCAGGCCTGCAGCCAGATCCTCGCCGACCGCGGGAAATGGTCGATCGGGCTCGGCATCCCGGAAGACGAGATGCTGGAGACCATGTCGCTCCGGCTGCGCGAGCCGATCCCGACGGAGGACGTCGACCCCGACAGCGCGCCGGTCAGGGAGGTGATCCTCAAGGGCGAGGACGCCGACCTCAACGACATCCCGGCAATGCTCACCTCGGAGAAGGACGGGGGCCGCTTCCTTGCCTCCGGCATGGCGATCATCAAGGACCCCGAGACCGGCATCCGAAACATGTCGATCCACCGCCAGCAGATCATGGACCGCGACAAGACCGGGTTCCTGATGCTGCACCGCCAGGCGCGGCGGATCTACGACATGTATTGCGAGCGCAACGAACCGACCCCGGTGGCCATGGTGTTCGGCGTGCACCCGGCGATTTTCTTCGGATCGGCCTACACCACGCGCTTCGGCGTCGACGAGCTGGAGCTCTCCGGCGGCCTGCTCGGGGAGGCGGTGCGGATGGTCAAGTGCGAGACCATCGACGTCGAGGTCCCGGCGGAGGCCGAGCTGGTGATCGAGGGCGAGGTGCTGCCCAACCATCTCGAGCCCGAGGGGCCGTTCGGCGAGGTGCCCGGCACCTACGCCATGCAGGGCCATTCGGAAATCTTCAAGGTCAAGGCGATCACGCGGCGCAAGGACCCGATCTTCTACGCCATCCATTGCGGCTTCCCGGTCACCGACACGCAGCAGACCACCGCCCTCGGCATCGAGATCGCCACCCGCGAGCATCTGCGCAACGTCGAGGGCGGGCTCGATCTGCGCGACGTGCGCTGCGTCACCGCGGCGGGGCTGATGATGCTGGTGCTGAAGATGCGCCCGCGCGTGGAGGGCCAGGCCAAGACCGCGCTGATGGCGGCTCTATCCGGTCCCTACCTCCACCCCAAGGTCGCCATTGCGGTCGACGAGGACATCGATGCGTCCGACCTGCGCCAGGTGATGTGGTCGATGACCACGCGGGTGCACGCGGAAAAAGACGTCGTCCTGATTCCCAACACGCGCGTCTTCCCGCTCGACAACATCTCGCCCATCGTCGAGGGGATGGACAGCCTGCACCGGATCGGCACCAAGTGGCTGGTCGACGCCACCATGCCGGCGCCGACCCAGGTCGAGGCGCGCGCCCGCTTCGAGCGCGCGATCCCCAAGAACTTCGACAGCGTCAACCTGGACGATTTCCTGCCGTGACTTGAGGCGCTTGCAAGTCGGGATGTAGCCGGTCCCGAAAAAGCCGTCCGCCCTTCGATACGCGGCTTCGCCGCTACTCAGGGTGAGGCAATCCGGAAAACGCCCTCATCCCGAGTAGGCGCCGCCGGCCGCGCCTGAGCCGGCGAGGCTCTGACCCGCATTTCCCACCGACAGCCGGCGGAAAGCCCGCGCCGTTGCCGACCCCGAGACTGTCACCCCGGACTCGTTCCGTCGGGGGCGTAATTCACTACCGATGGGTAGCGAATATTGGGGCGCCGCGCCCCCGCCGGCAGGGCGTTTCGGGCGTTTCGCGTCCCCCGGGGACGCGGCGGGCCGGACTGTCGCCGCTCTTCTTCCGCCCGCCCGGGCCACGAGGGACCGCATTAACGGCTTAGGGCAAGTTCTTCACGTAAAGGATAAGTCAGCATTGCTGACCTTTGTTTCACGTGAAACATTGGACCCTGCCCCAAGGCTGTCACCCCGGACTTGTTCCGGGTGACAACGGGACGAACGACAGGCTGCGCGCTTAGCCGAAATCGCTGGCGAGCGGGCAAGCCCTTGTCGCGCGGCCATTCCCGCGCGTTGGACACAGGAAGCGCCTGCCGCTGGTGAGAAATCCGCCCCAACTCTATCGCGGCGCTCAGGCCGCCACGCCGGGCGGCAGGATGTCGGCCTCGTTGAGCACGTGCTCGCGGTAGATCTCGGTGATCGACGCCCAGCGCAGCCGGACCGCCTCCTCGCAGACCTGGAGGGTGCGTTCTTCCAGATCGGGCGTGACGTATTTCTCGCAGAGCGCCATCTGCCGGTTGGAATGCTCCAGATCCGCCTCGGCGTGCTCGACGAAGAAGGCGATCTCCTTCGCGTCCGCCCCGTAGCCGTAATGCTTCGCGAAGGACGGGATGGTGATCTCGACGTTGAGCGCGACCTGCTGGCCTTCCTGGGTCGACTGCATGGCGAGCGCGACGCCGACCGGCTCGTCCCGCAGGCAATGGACGTAGTGCAGCGTCCGCGCCCACCAGGCCGCTCCCATCTTCAGCGCCTTGACCTCTTCGGTGGCGAGCCCGGCGGCGTTGCAGAAATCGAAGATCATCTCCATGTGATCGTGCGGTTCCTTGCCTTCGCCGGGCGAGGCCATCAGCCCTTCTTCCTCGGCCAGGTTCTCGACCAGCGAGAGGGCGACGTCCTTGGGCGCGCGATAGAACAGGAGCCCGAAGGAGGGCAGCGCCTGTTCGACGAACTTGTAGTGGTTCGCCATGTAGAACCCGAGCGCCCTGAGCGGCAGGGACCCGTCCGTCATCGACTGGAAGAACGGGTGCTTCTTGGTGTGCCAGGCCTCCCTCAGGGCGACGACCTTCTCGCCGATCCCGGTAGCGGTGCCGTCCATGTCGGTCTCTCCCTCCGCGTTCAAGCGCGGCGATGCTACACAGCGGCGATGCCGGCGACAATCGGAGCGCGGCGTCAGCTCATCAGGCGCTTCCGCACGCCGCGGCGGGCGAACTCGAGCAGCACCGCGGAGACGACCAGGATGTAGCCCACGTCCCACAGCGCGATCCAGCCCCACTCGCCCTGAAAGGCGGAGCGGGCGAGGCGCACGGGATGCAGAAGCGGCAGCGCCTCGGCCACGATCAGCCAGGCGCCGGGCAGGCGTTCCCGGATCGGGAAGAACACGTCGGAGAACAGGAACAGCGGCGTGAGGAACAGGGTGAAATAGAAGCTGAACACGTCGATGGTGGGAATGCGGATGGTGAAGGCGAAGCCGATCGCGGCGAAGAGAAGCCCGGCGAGCGGGATCACGGCCAGCGCGGCAAGCCCGCCCGGAAACGGCACCAGCCCGAACAGCATCGCGACGACGAAGAAACCGCCGCCGTAGAACAGCGAACGGGTCATCGACCACAGCACCTCGCCGACCAGAATGTCGTCGGGTCCGACCGGCGTGGTCAGGATGCCGTCATAGGCCTTCTCGAAATGAATCCGGACATAGACGTTGTAGGTCACCTCGAAGCTCGCGCCGTGCATCGCGGCGACGGCCAGCATTCCGGGGGTCAGGAACTCGATATAGCGCATCCCGCCGATTTCGGAGATATAGGCGCCGACGCCGATGCCGATGGCCGTCAGGTAGAAGACCGGCTCGAAGAAATTCGGCAGGATCGTGAGCTTCCAGGTGCGCCGGTAGAGCGTCGCGTTGCGCCGCCAGACCGACCCGGCGTGACGGAACGAGAGGTCCAAGTCAGCCCTCCTCGTCGAGGCGCGTCCCGCTGAGCGAGAGGAACACGTCCTCCAGATTGGCCGGGCGCAGCACGATCGGCCTGCGGTCGCCGCCGTCGAGGTCGCGCAGCGCGTCCTGCAGGCGGCTTGCGTCGTCCGCGAAGGCCATCGTCCGGTTTCCGGCGCGCAGATGCGGGACGCCGTTGCCGAGACTGCTGAGAAACCGGCGCTCCTCCGCCTCGTCGCAGTCGAACTCGATCGCCTCGCGCGCGAGATGGGTCGAGATCAGCGCGGCCGGCGCGTCGTCGGCGATCGCGCGGCCCCGCGCCATGATGACCACCCGGTCGCAGAGCCGTTCCGCCTCGTCCATGTAGTGCGTGGTGATCAGCACCGTCGTGCCGGAGGCCCTGAGCGCCCGGACCCGCGACCACAACCCCTGTCGGACGTTGGGATCGAGCCCGGTCGTCGGTTCGTCGAGGATGAGGAGTTCCGGCATGTTCATCAGCGAGAGCGCGATGGCGAGCCGGCGCTTGAAGCCGCCGGAGAGCCGCCGGACGATCATGTCGGCGTGCGCGCCGAGCTGGAGAAATTCGACCAGCGTGTCGACGCGGCGCGCGATGGTGTCGGCGTCGAGCAGATAGTGGCGTCCGAAGATCTGCATGTTCTCGCGCGCCGTCGCGGTCTCGATCAGCACGTTGTCCTGGAGGGTCACGCCGAGCCGTGCGCGCACCTGCCGGGCGTATTTGGCGACCTCGAGGCCGAACACCGAAACCGCGCCGGCGCTGGGCTGGGCGGCGCCGTAGATCATCCGGAGCGTGGTCGTCTTGCCCGCGCCGTTGGGGCCGAGCAGACCGAAACACTGACCTTCCGGCACGTCGAGGTCGAGCCCGTCGACCGCCGGGCGCTCGCCGTAGCGCTTGGTCACGCCCCGCATCGAGACGACGGGCGAACGGGGCTCGGTCGAGGTCATCGCGGTGTCACGGTCCCCCTCTCTACACACGTGGCGGCGTGGAATGCCATTATACGCCGGTCCGTGAACCCGCCGCGTCGATGCCGACACCAGGGAGACATTCGCCATGATGATCAGCGGTCACAGGGATTCCCGGCTCGTCCTCGTCCTGCAGACGGACCACTCCAGGGTGGCCGGGCTGCTGGCGGCGCACTGGGGAAACGACGAATTCGCCGAGCCGGCGCCTTACGAATCGATGGTGCTCGCGGCGGAGGAGCACGATTCCGGGTGGTGGGAATGGGAGGCCCGGCCCACGCTCACCGACGAGGGCTACCCGATGGACTATATCGGGAGCGTCAAGAATCTCGGCTCCATCTGGCTCGAGTTCTTCCGGCGCGGGATCGAGCGCGTCGCGGAACGGGACCCCTATGCCGGGCTCATGATCCTCATGCACGCCGAGGGGCTGTGCACGCGGGGCAAGGGGTTGATTTCGCACATGCCGGATTTTTCGGCGATCCCGGAGGTGCGCGATGCGCTCGACCGCTGGGAAACCAGGCGGGAGGAGCTCATCGACCGGCTGCGCGGGTCGGCGGCGTATCGCGACCTGGCCACCGAAGGGGAACTCTGGCGGAACTTCAAGCTCATGGAGGTATTCGACCAGCTGGCACAGTTCATCTGCAACCGCTACCCGTTCGACAGCGAGGCGCGAAAGAACGGCCCGTCCAACAGCATCGGACACGTTCCAGTGGGCCCGGGACGGGACGACGCGACATTGACCGTGGACGTGCTGGACGGCGCGCGCGCCCGGGTCCACCCCTATCCGTTCGACCGGAGCCCCCTCCGGATCCCGATCCCGGCGCGCCTCGTGCCGGACCGGGCATACGAAAGCCAAGAAGCGTTCCTGCACGACTTCTACAGGGCGGAACGCTGCGTCATCGAGTACAGCCTCCACGACGGGTAGTACCGAGCGAGGCCGGCGGGCACGGGAGGGGTGCGTCTACCGCCCGTCGGGTCATCGAGCCTGAGTCGGCATCCGTTGCGCGCGGATCTCCTGCGCGACCTCGGACACGACATTTCGGACCCACCGATATGCCGGCGACCAGTGGGTCCGTGTCGTCCAGAACTGGAATATGGCGACTTCGATGTCGAACGGGCTCTCGCGGACGCGCATATTGCCGCCTACTCCGCGCGCGAGGCGCGACAGCATCGTCAAAACCAGGTCGGTGCCGTCGACGATGTCGACAAGGTCGGCAGGACTCGGCATTTCGACCGCTATGTCGATGCCTACCCCCTCCGCCGCGAGGCTGTCCATGTAGAGCGGACGCCATCCCCCTTCCCGGGTCAGTGCCGCATGCCGGCAGTTTCCGTACCGCTCCAGCGTGATCGTTCCGCGCGCCAGAGGGTGATCGGCGTCCATGACGCAAACGAACCGGTCTTCGAGCAACCTTTGCTGGAACAGCGTGTCCGACTCGGCCCGTCTCGGCGACAGCAGAATGTCGCATTCGCCGGCGCTCAACTGGCGATGGCCCTGGAGGAGGGATTGCAGCACGCGCAGCCGGATACCCGGCGCATCGCGTGCCATGCGCCGCGCGATCGGCGGAATCAGCACGCTGCGCTCGTAGTGGTTGCAGGAAATGCCGACCGTCTCGTCGGAGGTCGCGGGATCGAATGCCGGGGCGCGAAACAGGCCTCCCATCCGGTCGAGTATGTCGCCCGCCGCCTCGACGATTTCGCGGCACCGCACGGTCGGCTCGACGCCACGGCCCGAGCGCACGAAGAGCGGGTCTCCGAACGCCTCCCGCAAGCGGTTGAGCGTGTAGCTGACGGAAGACTGGTTCTGTCCGAGCTCCGCCGCCACGGCGGAAACCGAGCCCCGGTCGTGGACCCGCTTGAGAATTTCGAGCGAACGGAAATCCAGCCGCGAATGATCGGTTTTTTGCATGAGCCATATTGAATCCATCGAATTGTCGAATGCAACTATTTGTCCTAGCCTTGCACCTTAACCATGACGCAGGGAGGCTCGGATGACTGAGAGTCCGACCGGCGAACACGGCGGCAAGGTCGCCGGTCCGCCCCGCTTCGACGGTATCGACCATGTCAGCTTTCCATGCCGGGACCTGGAGGAAGGGATCCGGTTTTACCGCGACGTGCTCGGCGGCAAGATGCTGGTAAAGGAAGACGCGTTCGCGTTGTTCGAAATCTCCGGTGCGCGGATCGGGATCGGCTCGGCGGGCTGCACGTTTATCGAGCCCGGTAACGAGTATCCCCATATGGGATTCGCCTGCAGCGCCGAAACGCTCTCCGCGATGCAGGAGTGGCTTGCCGCGTGCGGGATCCCGACCACCGATCCGTGGACCCGGCAGGGCATCGAAACCCTGCTGTTCTTCCGCGATCCGTCCGGCAACGTGATCGAGTTGTTCTGCCACGAGGGTTACGAAGGCGCGGCCGATCTGCCCCGGGGCCCGGCGCGAGGCCACGGAATAACCATCGATATCGATGCCATTAACTATTCCGAGTGGCACCTGCCGGAAGGTTTCGAACGCGCTTAGCGGGGCTACCCTCGGATGCTCGTCCAGCAGGCCGGGATAACCTTCCACGACCCGGCCCGGTCGACGCCGGGCTATACGCTCTTCTCCCGCACCCAGAGCAGGGATGTCTACCTGATCGACATGGCCGGCGAAGTCGTGCGGCAATGGGAAACCGGCGGCGGTTCGACGCATTTCGCCTACCTGCTGCCGAACGGCAATCTCTGGGTCTGCGAGCGCTCGGAGGACGCGCCCCAGATCATGGCCGGCCCGGGCGGGCGGATGCGCGAATACGACTGGGACGGCAATCTCGTCTGGGAACATGTCGACCGCATGCAGCACCACGACGCGCGGCGGCTGGCGAACGGCGGCGCGGCCTACATCGCGTGGGAGCGTCTCGATGACGACACCGCAAAACGCGTAAAGGGCGGCGTCCCCGGAACCGAGCGCCCGGAAGGCATGCTCGGCGAGACCGTCCGGGAGGTCGATGCCGGCGGCGAGCCGGTCTGGGAATGGCGGATCGCCGACCTCGATATCGAGCGCTACCCGCTGCACCGCAACGCGCCGCGCGCGATCTACGGACACTGCAACACGCTCGACGTGCTGCCGGGAGGCGACTACCTGCTGAGCTTCAAGACCCTGAACCTTCTGGTGATCCTCGATCGAGGCACCGGCAAGGTGAGATGGGCGTTCCAGAACGACGATCTGGGCGGTCAGCACGACGCCCAGATGATCGAAACCGGGAACGTGCTGGTGTTCGCGAACGGCGCCTACGCATCCGACATACATTTCTCGTCGGTCTGGGAGATCGAGCCGGAGACCGGCGAGGTGGTCTGGCGCTACAAGGCGAAGCGCAACGCGTGCTCGTTTTACAGCCCCCATATCAGCGGCTGTCAGCGCCTTGCCGGCGGCAATACCCTGATCTGCGAGGGAGCCAAGGGCGCGATCTTCGAGGTCACGCCGGAATGCGATGTGGTGTGGGAATATGTCTGCCCCTATTGGGGCGCGCACCCGCATTTCGGAGAGATCAATTTCATCTTCCGCGCCAGGCGGTACGAGGCGGACTCGCCCGAAATCCGCAACCGGGTCTGACGCGCAGCGCCGCGCGGCGGCGCTACCCCGCCTGACCGGCGCTCCGCCTCGCAAGCTCCTGCGCCGCCGGTTCGGCGGGCGAGACGCGGATCCGGGTCAACTGGTTCCGCTCGCGCCCGACCACCTCGAAGCGAAAACCGTGAAAAACGAAGATCTGGCCGATCTCGGGGATGATCCTGGCCTCGTGGATGACGAGCCCGGCGATCGTCGCCGCCTCCTGGTCCGGCAGCTCCCAGTCGAAGCGCCGGTTGAGGTCCCGGATCGTCACGTCGCCGTCGATCAGATAGGAGCCGTCGCGCTGGCGCCGGACCCCGATCGGGACGATGTCGTGCTCGTCGGAAATCTCGCCGACGATCTCCTCGATGATGTCTTCGAGCGTGATGATGCCCATCAGCGACCCGTACTCGTCGACGACCAGCGCAAAATGCTCGTGACGGCGCCGGAAGGCCTGGAGCTGATCGAGCAGCGTCGTCGTTTCGGGGACGAACCAGGGCTGCGCGGTGATTCGGTCGATCCGGAGCGAATCGAGATCGCCGGCATGCGCGCGCACGGCGCGCGCAAGCTCCTTGGCATGGAGCACGCCCACGACGTTGTCCGGGTTCCTGCGCCATAACGGGATGCGCGTATGCGGACTGCCGAGCGCCTGATCGACGATCTCCGACGCCGGCAGGTCGGCATCGAGCGCGACGACGTCCTTCCGGTGCCGCATCACCATCTCGACCTCGACATCGTTCAGGTCGAGGATGCTGCGCAGCATCGCGCGCTCCTGGTCGGCGGTGTTCCCGCTCCCGGGGTGGAGCTCGATGGCGCCGCGGAGTTCTTCCAGCGCCCAGGCGCGTTCCTCGCCCTCGCGCGAATAGACCTTGAAGGCGCCCAGTATCGCGCGGATCACGATCTGGAATCCGTCCGTGATCGGCCCGAGCACGGCCACGATGACGCGGAAGACGGGGGCGAACAGGAGCGCCACCCGGTCGGGATTGTGGAACGCGTATGTCTTGGGAAGGATTTCCCCGAATATCAGCACCAGCAACGTCATCGCGACGGTGGCGTAGACCACCCCCGCCTCGCCGAAGGCGGAGATCAGGACGCTGGTGGCGAGCGCCGAGGCAAGAATGTTGACCAGGTTGTTGCCGAGCAGGATGGCGCCGATCATCCGATCCTTGCGCTGACGCAGCCGGTTCACGATCCCCGCGCGGCGGTCGCCCTTTCGCTCAAGCTGATGCATGCGAGGGTGAGACGCGGCGGTCAGCGCCGTCTCGGAGCCGGAGAAAAAGGCCGAGAGCAGGATCAGGATGGCAATGCCCGCGAGCGTCGCGACCAGCGCAATGGTCATTCGGCAAGCGCTCCGGCGAGCACCCGGTCGAGAGACGACGCCTCGACATCGGAGGTGATGAACGCCTCGCCGATGCCGCGTGCGAGGATGAAGGTGAGCCTGCCGTCGCGCACCTTCTTGTCGTGTTTCATCGCCGCGACGAGATCCTCGGCGCCGCCGGCGTCGATGCCGAGATCGGCGACCGTCACGGGGAGGCCGACGGCCCGCAGATGGCGCCGGACGCGGGTCGCGTCCCCGGCCGGGCACAGGCCGAGCTCGACCGACAGCGCGAAAGCAAGAACGAGACCGACGGCGACCGCCTCGCCATGAAGCAGCGCGCCGTCATAGCGCGCCCGCGCTTCGAGCGCATGGGCGAAGGTGTGGCCGAGATTGAGCAGCGCCCGGGCGCCCCGTTCGGTCTCGTCCCCGGAAACGACGGCCGCCTTCGCGGCACAGCTCTTGCGCACCGCGTGCTTCCGGGCGTCGCCGTCGCCGTCGATCACCGAGCGACCGTTCTCCTCCAGCCATTCGAAGAAACCGGGATCGCCGATCAACCCGTACTTGACGATCTCGGCATAGCCGGAGAGCCGTTCGCGGCGCGGCAGCGTGTCCAGCACGCCGGTGTCCGACAGAACGAGGCGCGGCTGGTAGAAGGCGCCGATGAGGTTCTTGCCCCTGGGGGCGTTGATCGCCGTCTTGCCGCCGACGGCGCTGTCCACCTGGGCAAGCAGCGTGGTCGGGACCTGGACGAAACCGATGCCGCGGAGGACGAGACTGGCCGCCACACCCGCGATATCGCCCACCACGCCGCCCCCGAGGGCGACCAGGATCGACGACCGTTCCGGCCCGGTCTCGAGAATCGCTTCCACCAACCGCTGCAGCTCGGCGAAGTTCTTGGTCGCTTCGCCGCTCGGAAGCACGAAACGGCGATGGGCCAGACCGGCGGCGTCGAGCGAGGATTCGAAGCGTCCCAGATGGAGGCCGGCCACCGTTTCGTCCGTGACGACGAGCAGCGGCGCCGCTCCCGCGTGCGGTGCCAGATGCTGGCCGGCGGCGTCGATCAGCCCGTCGTCGATCAGGATGTCGTAGGAGCGATCGCCGAGATCGACTCGAAGGGTCTCGCTCATATCGCCAGTTGCGCCGTCCGTTCCTCTGCGAGGAATTCCTCTATCGCCCGGGCCACGCGTGCCGCGGTCGCGCGCGGCTTCTCGTCCGTCGTATCGACCGCCAGGTCGGCCTCGGCATACACCGGATAACGTTCGTCGATCAGGCGGGTAAGAACCCTGCGCGGATCGTCCGCCTTCAACAGCGGGCGATCGTTGCGCCGGCCCACCCGGCGCAGAAGGAGATCGAGATCGGCCCTCAGCCATACCGAAATCGACTTGGCACGAATCGCGCCCCGGGTGTCGGGGTCCATGAACGCGCCCCCGCCGGTCGCCAGCACCTGCCTCGGCCGGTCGAGAAGGCGCGCGATCACCCGGCGCTCGCCGCTACGGAATTCCTGCTCCCCGTAGAGCGCGAAAATATCCTCGATCGAACAGCCGGCCGCGGCCTCGATCTCATCGTCCGCGTCGGTGAACGGCAGCCCGTAGCGTCCCGCGAGCTCGCGACCGATACAGGTCTTGCCGGCCCCCATAAGTCCGACGAGAACGATCGAGCGCGGGATTTCCGGGGTTTCCCGTTCGGTCATGACGACCGCCCTTCGGCAAATCCGCGGAGGCGGCGAATTATCGCGGTCCAACGGCGGTCCGCCGCAAATTTGCCACAGTCATACATTACCGACCGAATTATAGTATGGATTCCGTTCATTGTCGCCGGCATCCGGTGCATGCCGGTATCCGTCCGGTTCCGTTCGAGGTTCGATTCGTTCAATGTACAAGTTGTCCCGCGTTCTGCTCGTCTGCGCCGCGCTGGCACTCGCCGCGGGCGCGGTATTTTTGGCGGTTTCCGATATTCCTCCCCCCCTGGCAAAGGTCGAAAAGGTCATCCCGGATGATCGCCTGCCCCGATAGGACCGCAACGCGCTTCGCCCTCGCGGGCGCGATCGCGGCGGCGGGTATCGCACTCGTTACGGCGGCTGGAACCGCGGGCGAACGCACGGCGCGGGATGACGGACACATCCTGCTTGCCCAGGCTGCGCCTGCCGGTCCGACGACCTCGCCGGTTCGCCTGGTGCCTCCCGGCGGAGCGCAGCCGGGTTCCGCACGGTCGGAGGAGACGAACCGGCCGGAACCGCCGCCGACCTCGTCCTCCGGTGACGCGCGACCGCCCGATGACGTCGGGGTGACGGCGACCGCGCTCAGCGATCTCGATACGGCGGCGGTAGGGCTGATCGATTCGTCGGAGGGGGGGCTGGGAATCTCGATCTGGAACGGGTCGAAGCGCAGCCTGATCGAGAAGCTGATCTCGAAGTTGCCGGCGAGGACGCGCTCGGTCGCGGCTCGCAAGTTGGCGATCAGGCTGCTTGCGACCCGTGCGGAAGCGCCGCGAGGCGCGTCCGGCGGACCGGATCTGCTGACCTCGCGGGTGTCCCGGATGGTGGAACTCGGCGAAGTGGACGCCGCGACCCGGCTGGCCGACCAGATCTCCATAGAGCGTACCGGCGAGACGCTGGCCCGCAGCGCGGTCGAGGCGCTCTTCCTGCAGAACGACAATGCCGGCGCCTGTCAGCGGGTCCGAGACTTCGCCCGCCGGTCCGCGGACCCCTATTGGCAGCGCGCGTTCGCGTTTTGCCTGCTGCTGTCGGGCGACACGGCGCGGGCGGACATAATCGTCGACGTCCTCGCCGAACGCGGTGAAGACGGCGCCGAGCTGTTTTCCGAATTGATCGAGACGCTCAACGGCGGCGAACCGGCGGCGGTGGAAAGCCTGCCCGACCCCGCCGGTCTCGATCTCGCGATGATGCGGGCGGCAAACGTTGCCTTGCCGGCCGACGTCCTGGGGTCCGACCGGCCGGCGGTCCTTCGCACCGTGGTCGCGAGCCCCAACGCGGATCTCGACCTCCGCCTCGAAGCGGGGGAACGCGCCTTCCTGTATGGCGCCTTGAGCGCGGACGGCCTCGGCGAACTCTACGCCGCGGTGCAATGGCCGGAGGCCGAGCTAGAGAACCCGGTGTCGACCGCGGAGGGCGGATGGGGACCTCGCGGCCGCGCGCTGCTGCTGCGCGAGGCGGCTGCCGCGGAGAGTCCCTCCATGAAGGCCCTGATCCTCAGCCGCGCTTTCGGTCTGGCCCGGGAAAAGGGCGGCCAGGATGTCTTCGCCGGTGCCAGCGCGCCGGTGCTGAAATCGATCCCACCCGATCCCGCGCTCGCCTGGTTCGCGCCGGAGGCAGTGTCCGCGTTGTTGGCGACGGGCCACGTGGAGGAAGCGCGCGCCTGGCTCCGGATGACCGGTAGCGGGACCGAACCCGGCCCGCAGACGAGCCGGATGACAGCCCGCATGTGGGCGCTCGGCCTGCTCGCCGCGCCGGAGATCGAGTCGGCGGCGGTGGACGAGCAGGCCCTGCGCAAATGGCGGGACGCGGCCTATGCGGACGACGGGGAGAAGGCGCGAAGGGCGACGGTCCTGGCCCTTACGCTCCTCGAGGCGTTGGGCGTCGAGCCTGGTCCGGGGCGATGGGGAGAACTGCTCGCCGAAGGGCTTCCCGCCCGTGTCCCCGCCCCGAATGTCGCGTGGGTTCGCGCCCTCGACGAGGCTTCCGACGCGGGACGGGTCGGCGAGACGGTCCTGATCGTGCTGCTGGGTCTCGCGGGCGCCAACGCCGAGCCGCCCGGCCCGGCGGCGATCCGACAGGCGGTCGAAAGCCTGCGGCGGATCGGCCTGAAGGCGGAGGCAAGAGCGCTCGCGCTCGAGACCGCGGTCGTCCACGGGCTGTGACACGCATGGCGGACGAGGCGCGACACCTCGATTCGTTCCTCGAGATGATGGCGGCCGAACGGGGCGCGGCGGGCAATACTATCGCCGCCTATCGCCGCGATGCCGAAGACTTGTTGCAATTCCTCGCCTCGCTCCCCGACTGGCCCACGTTCGCGAACGTGGAGGACAGGCATCTCCGGCTCTACCTCGCGTCGCTCGCCGCGCGGGAGCTCGCCGCGCGGACCGTGTCGCGACGGGTTGCCGCCCTACGCCAGCTCTTCGGGTTCCTGATCGCGGAAGGCGTGCGCGGCGACGACCCGTTCGCGCGGATCGACCCGCCGCGGCGCGGCCGCCCTCTCCCGTCCCTGCTGAGCGAGGACGAGGTCGGACGGCTCCTCGCCGCCGCGAAGGCGCGGCCCGGTATCCGGGGGCTCCGGCTGCACGCGCTCCTGGAACTGCTCTATGCGAGCGGGCTGAGGGTCACCGAGCTGGTTTCCCTTCCGGTGGGCGCGCTGGCGGGCGACCGCAACCTGATCTCGGTCCGCGGCAAGGGGGCGAAGGAACGGCTGGTCCCGATCGGCGAACCGGCCCGGGCGGCGGTCGAGGCCTATCTGCCCCATCGCCGCAAATTCGCGCCGGACGGCGCGGCGTCGAAATTCCTGTTCCCTTCCCGCTCCCGGGAGGGGCATCTCTCGCGGTCCCATTTCGCCCGCGAACTCAAGGCGTTGGCGGGCGAATGCGGCCTTGACGCGACTCGGATATCGCCGCATGTACTTCGTCATGCGTTCGCGACCCATCTGCTCGCCAACGACGCCGATCTCAGAAGCGTGCAGCGGATGCTGGGCCATGCCGATCTCGCGACCACCGAGATCTACACCCATCTCGTGGACGAGCGGCTCAGGCGGCTGGTCGAGG
This sequence comes from Defluviicoccus sp., assembly GCA_022826125.1. Lineage (GTDB taxonomy): Bacteria > Pseudomonadota > Alphaproteobacteria > MPNO01 > MPNO01 > MPNO01. The sequence goes on along the minus strand of JAJDVM010000072.1, from coordinate 27,586 downwards.
TCCACCATCCCCTGGCGAAGGGCGAATAGGCGGTGACCGACCGGAGCATACCCAGCTTTCTCGATTTCGAGCGCCCGATCGCCGAGCTCGAAGGCAAGATCGAGGAGCTCCGCCATCTGGGCGACGTCAACGACCTGGAGATCGCGGACGAGGTCCAGCGGCTGCAGCAGCGGATCGAGCGCATGCTGCGCCAGACCTACGGCAAGCTCACGCCGTGGCAGATCGTCCAGGTTGCGCGCCATCCGGCGCGGCCGCACTGCGTCGACTATCTCCGCGAGCTATTCGACGGGCTGAGGACGCTCGCCGGAGATCGCCTCTACGCCGAGGACGCCGCGATCATCGGCGGGATCGGCCGGTTCCGGGGCCGGTCGGTTGTCGTCATCGGCCAGGAGAAGGGCGCCGAGATCGAGTCTCGGATGAAGCACAATTTCGGCATGGCCCGGCCGGAGGGCTATCGCAAGGCGCAGCGGTTGATGCGCCTCGCCGACCGATTTGGGCTGCCGGTGGTGACCCTCGTCGACACGCCCGGCGCCTATCCCGGCATCGGCGCGGAGGAACGCGGGCAGGCCGAGGCGATCGCCCGCTCGATCGAGACCTGCCTGTCGCTGCGCGTCCCGCTGGTAAGCATCGTCATCGGCGAGGGCGGCTCCGGCGGCGCGATCGCGATCGCGGCCGCCAACACGGTCCTGATGCTGCAGCACTCGATCTATTCGGTCATCTCGCCGGAAGGCTGCGCGTCCATTCTCTGGCGCGACGGCGACCATGCGCGCGAGGCGGCGGAAGCGCTCAAGCTGACGGCGGAGGACCTGCGGGAGCTGGGCGTCGTCGATACCGTCATCGAAGAACCGCTGGGCGGCGCGCATCGCGCGCCGGCGGACACCGTCGCGCGCGTCGGCGACGGGCTGGCCGCCGCGCTCGATGCGCTGGCCGGGATGGACGCCGACGCGCTGGTCGATCACCGGCGCCGGAAGTTCCTCGACATGGGGACGGCCTCGCTCTCCTGAGGCCGATCCGGGTCCGGGTCAGGCGACCCGCCCGTGGCAGTGCTTGTATTTCTTTCCCGACCCGCAGGGGCATGCGGCGTTGCGCGGAACCTTGCCCCAGGTCTCCGGATTTTGCGGGTCGAGGTGGCGGCCGAGCGGTTCGTAGAACGTCCATCCGGGCGGCACCTCATCGACCGCGCCGGCAAGCGCGGCGCCGCGCGGCATCGGACCCTGCGCGAGAGTCGCTGCCGGGTGGAGCCCGTCCGGTTCCCCGCCGGAAAAAGCGCCCGCCATGGCCGCGTCGTCGCGGTGTTCCACGATCCCTTCCCGCTCGGCGCGCGGCGTCATTTCCTCGGGATCCCGGATCTCCAGGTCGAGATGGCACATCACCGAAGTCGTCGTCTCGCGCAACTGATCCAGCATCGCGTTGAACAGGTCGAACGCCTCCCGCTTGTACTCGTTGAGCGGATCCTTCTGGCCGTACGCGCGCAGCCCGATTCCCTGGCGCAGATGGTCGAGCCCCAGCAGATGCTCCTTCCAGGTCTGGTCCAGGAGCTGGAGCAGGATGCTCTTTTCGGCGAGCCGCATGATCGCGGGCGTGTAGTTGGCCGCCTTTTCCGCCATCAGCCGATCGCCCTCGGCGATCATGCGGTCGGCGATCTCCTCGTCGGCGATCCCCTCTTCCTTGGCCCAGTCGGCGACCGGCAAATCGCGGCCGAGGAGGCGCAACCCTTCCTCGTGCAGCGCGTCCACCTCCCACTGCTCGGCATAGGCGCGCTCGGGGATGCAGCGCGAAACCGCCGTCCGGATCGCCTCGTGGCGCATGTCGGCGATCGTGGACGACACGTCGGTGGCGGTCATCAGGTCCTTGCGCTGGTCGTAGATCACCTTGCGCTGGTCGTTCATCACGTCGTCGAAGCGGAGGAGGTTCTTGCGGATCTCGAAGTTGCGCTCCTCGACCTTCTTCTGGGCCTTTTCCAGCGCCTTGTTGATCCACGGATGCACGATGGCCTCGCCCTCCTCGAGGCCGAGGCGGCGCAGCATGCCGTCGATCCGCTCCGAACCGAAGATTCGCATCAGATCGTCTTCCAGCGACAGGAAGAAGCGCGACTGGCCGGGATCGCCCTGGCGGCCGGACCGGCCGCGAAGCTGGTTGTCGATCCGCCGCGCCTCGTGGCGCTCGGTTCCGATCACGCAGAGCCCGCCGCCCTCGATCACGATCTTGCGGTTGGCCTCGATCTCGGCCTGGATCCTCGCGCGGATCTCGGGCTCCTTCTTCTCGCGCTCGGCATCGGACTTGAGCGTCGCGAGCTCCTGGACCACCTGCATGTCCGCGTTGCCGCCGAGCTGGATGTCGGTGCCCCGGCCGGCCATGTTGGTGGCAATGGTGATCGCGCCCGGCTGGCCGGCCTGGGCGATGATGTAGGCCTCCTGCTCGTGGTAGCGGGCGTTGAGCACGCTGTGCTCGATCTTGCGTTCCTTGAGCAGACCGGAGAGGTGCTCGGACTTCTCGATCGACACCGTGCCCACCAGCACCGGCTGCCGGCGCCCGCGGCACTCCTCGATCATGTCGAGGATCGCCTTGTTCTTTTCCTCGAGCGTGCGATAGACCTCGTCGTCCTCGTCGGCCCTGAGGCAAAGCTCGTTGGTCGGGATTTCGGCGACTTCGAGCCCGTAGATCTCGGCCAGCTCGGCCGCCTCGGTCATCGCGGTGCCGGTCATCCCGGCCAGCTTGGGGTAGAGGCGGAAATAGTTCTGGAAGGTGATCGAGGCGAGCGTCTGGTTCTCGGCCTGGACCTCGACGCCCTCCTTGGCTTCCAGGGCCTGATGCAGCCCTTCGGAGAAGCGCCGCCCCTCCATCATCCGGCCGGTGAACTCGTCGATGATGACGATGCGCCCGTCCTTGACGATATAGTCGGTGTCCCGCTCGAACAGGACGTGCGCGCGCAGCGCCTGGTTGACGTGGTGCACCACCGAGATGTTGGAGATGTCGTAGAACCCGGCGTCCTTGAGGAAGTCTCCCTCGGCCAGCAGGGTCTCGATTTTCTCCGAGCCGGCCTCGGTAAGCGCGACGGTGCGCTGCTTCTCGTCCTTTTCGTAGTCTTCCGGGCCGAGCTCGGGGATCAGCTTGTCTATCCTGCGATACATGTCGGTCGTATCGTCGGTCGGGCCGGAAATGATCAACGGAGTCCGTGCCTCGTCGATGAAGATATTGTCGACCTCGTCGACGATCGCGAAGTTGAAGGGCCGCTGGACCATTTCGTCCATCTGGAACTTCATGTTGTCGCGGAGATAGTCGAAGCCGAACTCGTTGTTGGTCCCGTAGGTCACGTCCGCGGCGTAGGCCGCCAGACGCTCCGAATCGGTGAGGCCGTGGACGATGCAGCCGACGGACAGGCCGAGGAATTCGTAAATCTGGCCCATCCACTCCGAATCGCGCCCGGCCAGATAGTCGTTCACCGTCACCACATGGACGCCTTCGCCCGCGAGCGCGTTGAGGTAGACCGGAAGCGTCGCCACCAGCGTCTTGCCCTCGCCGGTCTTCATCTCGGCGATCATGCCGCGGTGAAGCACCATGCCGCCCATCAGCTGGACGTCGTAGTGGCGCTGTCCGAGCGTGCGCTTGGCCGCCTCGCGCACGGTGGCGAAAGCGTCGTAGAGCAGATCGTCGAGCGATTCGCCGCCCGCCAGCCGCTCGCGCAGCCAGCCCGTACGCGCCTTGAGCGCTTCGTCGGAAAGGGCTTCGATCTCCGGCTCGAGCGCGTTGATCGTCTCGGCTTCCTGCGCGAGGCGCTTCATCAAACGCTCGTTGGCGCTGCCCATCAGACTTTGCGCGATACGGCCGAACATGGGGATTCCTCGGACCAACCTGTCGGGTGTATCGGGACGGGCACGCTCCCGGAGTTCTCCACAGATAGGGAGACCCGGGAGCGCTGTCAACGAAGCCCCGGCGGCGGCGCCAACCCGGGTCCGCGGCCGCAACACGATAGACAGCGCCGCGCGGTCGGGGCATAAGCCTCCGATCCGACAACTCCTTTATCGGGAACCTCACGCCTTGGCGAACATTTCTCCCCTGGCGCCGGACGGTTTTCCGGCGCTTCCCCCGGTCGCGGGCGTCCGGCTGGCCGCCGGCGCGAGCGGCGAACGCTATGTCGGGCGCGACGACCTGCTGCTGGTCGATCTCGCCCGGGGAACGACCGTGGCGGGCGTCACCACCCGTTCGAAGACGGCGGCGCCGCCGGTTCTCTGGACCCGCGGGATGCTGGAGGACGGCCGTGCCTCGGCTCTGGTGGTCAACGCGGGCAACGCCAACGCCTTCACCGGCCACTCGGGCGCGGACTGCGTCGCGACGACCGCCAGGGCCGCGGCCGCCGCGCTTCGCCGCCGGGCGCGCGACATCGCGATCGCCTCCACCGGCGTAATCGGCGTACGGCCGAATATCGAGCGCATCACGGATGCGATCCCAGGCCTCGCCGCGACCCTGACGGACGACGCCTGGGACGCAGCGGCGGACGCGATCCGCACCACCGACACCTTCGCGAAGGGCGCGGGCGCAACGACGCGGATCGGCGACACCCCGGTCGCCATAAGCGGCATCGCCAAGGGTTCGGGGATGATCGCCCCCGACATGGCGACGATGCTTGCCTTCGTCTTCACCGACGCAAGCCTTCCGGCGCCGGTTCTCGACCGGCTGCTCCGCCGGGCGGTGAACCGCTCCTTCAATTCGATCACCGTCGACGGAGACACCTCGACGAGCGACATGGCGCTCCTGTTCGCGACCGGAAAGGCCGGCAACGACGACGTCGAGGACTGGCGCGACCGCCGCCTTGCGCCCTTCCGCGACGCGCTGGACGCGGTCTGCGGCGACCTTGCCCGGCAGATCGTCCGCGACGGCGAGGGCGCGACCAAGTTCGTGGCGATCCACGTCTCCGGGGCGGCCTCGGAGGCCGCCGCGAGGCGAATCGGGCTCACCGTCGCCAACTCGCCTTTGGTCAAGACCGCGCTCGCCGGCAGCGACGCCAATTGGGGCCGGATCGTCGCCGCCCTCGGCAAGACCGGCGAGCGCATCGACGTGCAGGCGCTCACGATATCCATGGGCGGCGTGCAAATCACCGACGGCGAATCGCTTGTCGAGGGCTACGACGAGACGCCGGTCGCCGAACACCTCGCCGGTTCCGAGATCGAGATCGCCATCGATGTCGGCGTCGGGCGCGGGAACGCGACCGTGTGGACGTGCGATCTCACACACGGCTACATCGACATCAATGCCGACTACCGAAGCTGAGCGGCCGGTTCTTCTGGTCGCCGCGGTGGCGCTGGTCGATACGGACGGCAGGGTCCTCATCGCCCGGCGCCCCGAAGGCAAGGCGATGGCGGGCCTCTGGGAGTTTCCCGGGGGCAAGGTGGGTCCCCGCGAGACCCCGGAGGAAGCGCTGATCCGGGAGCTTGCCGAAGAGCTCGATATCGACGTGACGGAGAACTGCCTCGCTCCGTTCACCTTCGCGTCGCACGCCTACGACGATTTCCACCTGCTGATGCCGCTCTACGTGTGCCGGGTCTGGAACGGATCGGTTCGGCCCCTGGAAGGCCAGACCCTCAAGTGGGTCCGTCCGGTGCGGCTCGGCGACTATCCGATGCCGCCGGCCGACCGGCCCCTCGTCGCGATGCTGCGGGATCTGCTTTGAGCGGCCCCTCGGCCTTCCGCGTCTGGGCGATCGTCGCGCTCTGCTTCTGCGCTCTCGGCCTTACCTTCGCCGCGCGCTCCTCCGTCGGCGTGCTGATGCCGATATGGGAGGTCGATCTCGGCTGGTCGCGCGGGCTGAGCTCGACGGGAAGCTCGCTGGTGCTGGTGATGATGGCGCTGATCTCCCCCATCGCGGGCGACATCATCGACCGCATCGGACCGCGCCACGTCTTCGCCGGCGGACTCGTCTTCATGGGGGGCGCGATCGTCGCCAGCTCGCAGATCTCGCGCGAATGGGAGTTCCTGGTCCTGTTCGGCGTGATCGGCGGCGTCGGCCACGGCGCGATCTCGCTGCCTCTGGTGACCACGATGATGGCGCAGCTGCTGAGGCGTCATAGCGGGCTCGGCACCGGGTTCGCATTGTCGGGCTCGACGGCGGGGCAGCTTCCGGTGCTCACCCTGCTCGCCCTTTTGGTCACCATGCTGGGCTGGCGCGGCGCCTATCTGAGCTTCGGGTTCGGCCTGCTCGCCCTCGTCCCGCTGGCCTGGTTGATGCTGAAGGGCGTCGGGAGCGAGCCGCGGACGCATGCCGCGGGGCACTCGGATACGGCCACACTGGGCGCGCGGCTCCGGCTTCTCGCGCGCAACCGGACCTTCGTCCTGCTGACCTGTTCGTTCGTGCTCTGCGGCTTCACCACCGCGGGCGTGTTCGACGTCCATTTCGTTCCCTACGCGGTGAGCTGCGGCTTCCCGCTCGTCGATTCGACGGCTGCGCACGGCGCCCACGGCGTGGGCAACATGATCGGGCTGATCCTCTTCGGCTGGCTGTCCGACCGGCTCCACCGGGCGCGCCTCTTGGCCGCGATGTACGCGGCCCGCGCGCTGCTCTTCGTCCTCCTGCTCAACACGACCGGAAGCCTGACGCTGCTCTTCGTCTTCACCGTCGCCTTCGGCATCCTCAACTTCGCGACTCTCGCCCCCATCGCGAGCCTGATCGCCTCGCATGTCGGGATCCGCATCATGGGTCTCTCGATGGGGCTGATCTTCGGCGCCCATTCGATCGGCGCGGCGGCGGGCGCGATCTTCGGCGGCTATTTCTACGACCTGACCGCGCGCTACGAGGGGGTGTGGCTGATCGCCCTCGGGCTCGCTCTGGTCGCCGCCATCTTTGCCATCATGGTGCGCGAGGAGCCGGACGAGAACCGGCCCCGGATGGGGGTTCCCGCCCCCGTACCCGCCTAACCCGAATTCGGCCCCCGGTCTTCCGGATCGGCCCGTTCGCCCGCCGAATGCTCCTCGGCGTCCAGCGCGTCCGCCAGGCGGGCAACGGCGCTGCCGGGGCGGAGCGGTTGCTGCTGGCTCGCCGCCGGCGCCCATCCGGTCAGGTACAGCACCTGGAAGGTGGCGGGGATACGCCCGTCCGGGTCGCCGAACAGTTCGCGGTATCGCGCCGCCGCCGCCGCGAAGACCGCCCGGGACGTCGGCGTCCGCCGCCGGGACGCGAGCGCGTTGGCTTCGCCCATCGACCTGAGGTCGCGCATCAGGGCGAACGCGTCGGGCCAGGTGACGACGACGGTGTCGCTGTCGGCGACGGGGAGCGCGAAGCCCGCGCGCTGAAGCAACGCCCCGCCGTCTCGGACATCGGCGAACGGCGCGACACGAGGGCTCGCGCCGCCCGAGACTTCGCTCTCCGCCTCCAGCAAGACGCGGCGGAGTTCGTGCAGGGTCTCTCCGCCGAAGCACCCGGCGAGGAAAAGCCCGTCCGCGACCAGAATCCGGCGAATTTGCACCAAAACGCCCGGCAGGTCGTTCACCGCGTGCAGGCTCAGGGCGCCCAACACGAGATCGAAGCTCGCCGGCGCGAAGGGAACGGCCTCCTCGTCGGCGACGACGGGAATACCGGTGCGATTCCGCACCAGCGCCTCGGCGGTATCGCAAACGACGACTCGCTCGACCCCGGCCCGCGAGGCGACCAGCGCGCATAGCCGGTTGCCGAGGGCGCCCACGACCAGCACGCGGCGGAATTCGCGGTCGATGTCGTCGAGCCGGTCCGCGAGGCGCTCGGCGACCTCGTCGTACAGAAAGGTCGCACTCCCGCCGGGACCGGCGCTGCGGTTCCGCCGCCGGCGGACCGCCGCGCGGTCGAAGACTTCGGTGGGTCCGGCCATGACAGCGTTATCGCACCGGCAGGGGCGTGGCTCAATCGGGCTGGCTAGATCGCCGGTGGACGGTGCACGGCTCCGGCCAAATGCATAAAATCGGGTTCGGCAAACGGGAGCGGCGAGCGATGGCGAAGACGGTGACGGCGGACGTGTTGCGGGCGATGCTGCTCGATGGAAAGGAGCTGGCGCTTCTCGATGTCCGCGAGGAAGGTGCGTTCTCGGAATCGCACCTCCTGTTCGCAAGCTCGCTCCCTCTCAGCCGGCTCGAATTCGGCATCGACGCGCTGGTCCCGCGCCGCGGGACACGGACCGTGCTGTGCGACGACGGCAGCGGTCTCGCCGAGCGCGCCGCGGTGAAGCTGGCCGGTTTCGGCTATACCGACGTTTCCGTCCTCGATGGCGGAACGGCCGCGTGGGAGCGCGCGGGCCATGTCCTGTTCAGCGGCATCTACGTGCCGAGCAAGGCGTTCGGCGAATATGTCGAGGAGACCTGCCACACCCCCAACATCACCGCCCCGGAGCTCAAGGCGCGGCTCGACGCGGGCGACGATATCGTGGTGCTCGACAGCCGGCCGATGGACGAGTTCCGGCGGATGAACATCCCGACCGCGATCGACGTGCCGGGGGCCGAGCTCGCCTACCGGGTCCACGACATCGCGCCGTCGCCGGAGACCACGGTCGTGGTCAACTGCGCGGGACGGACGCGCAGCATCATCGGCGCGCAGTCGCTGATCAAGGCGGGCATTCCCAACAAGGTCATGGCGCTCCGCAACGGCACGATGGGATGGGAGCTCGCGGGGTTCGAGCTCGAACGCGGCAACGAACGTCCCCCGCCCGAGGTCACCCCGGAAGGGCTCGCCCGCGCCCAGGCATCGGCGGCGAGGGTCGCAGAGAGCCGCGCTATCGAGACCGTCGACCGGGACCGCCTGGAAACATGGCGCGCCGAGACGGACGAGCGTTCGCTGTTCCTGCTCGACGTCCGGGGCGTCGACGAATACGAGGCCGGTCACCTCGCCGGATCGCGGCCGATCCCGGGGGGCCAGCTGGTGCAATCCACAGACGCGGTGATCGGAACCCGCAACGCGCGCGTCGTGCTGATCGACGACACGGGGGTACGGGCGACGATGACGGCGGCCTGGCTGGTGGAGATGGGCTGGCCCGAGGTCGCGGTCTACCGCCTCGATCCCACCGCGGACGAGATCGAAACCGGAGCCTGGGAACCCGGCGTGCTGGGGCTGGATCGGGCGGAAGCCCGATCGGTGAGCGTCGACGCGCTCGCCCGGGGGCTGCAGGACGGCAGCATGGCCGCGGTCGACCTGGCGGGCAGCCGGGCCTACCTGGCCGGCCACGTCCCGGGCGCCGGGTTTGCGCTGCGGTCCCGTCTCGACGACGCGGTCGACGGGCTGCCGGCGGCGGAAACGGTGGTGCTGACCTCCTCGGACGGACGTCTCGCCCGGCTGGCGGCGGCGGAACGCGGCCGCGATTTCGCCTATCTGGAAGGCGGGACCGAGGCGTGGATCGCGGCCGGAATGCCGCTCGCCGAGGACGAGGAGTTGATGCTCGACAGCACCGACGACGTGTGGCTCCGGCCCTACGACCGGGGCGGCGACGTGACGCAAGCGATGAACGCCTATCTCGAATGGGAGCTTCAGCTCGTCCAGCAGGTCGAGGCGGACGGCACAGCGCGGTTTCGCCGCTTCGACGAGTGAACGCCGCCGTTCCGTCCGCCGTCGCAGCCACCGGGCGGGCGCTGATCGACCTGATCCTGCCGCCGCGCTGCCTCTCCTGCGGCATACCGGTGACCGATCCGGGGACCCTTTGCGGAACCTGCTGGCCGGCGCTCACCTTCATAGGCGCTCCCATCTGCGAAGTATGCGGGGTTCCGTTCGTATTCGAAGTGCCGGGAGATACGGTTTGCGCCGATTGCCTCCGCCGCCCGCCGCGCTACGACCGGGCGCGCTCGGTGCTGCGTTACGACGATGCGTCGCGCGATCTCGTGCTGGCGTTCAAGCACGGCGACCGCACGGACTCGACCCCGCTGTTCGCGCGCTGGCTGGCGAACGCGGCGGGGGACTTGCTGGAAGACAGCCCGCTGCTGGTGCCGGTGCCGCTTCATCCCTCGCGTCTGTTCGCCCGGCGCTACAACCAGTCCGCCCTGCTGTGCGCCGGTCTCGTCCGGATCGCGGGCCTCGACTGGTCGGCCGACGGACTCGCGCGGCGGCGGCGAACGCGGTCGCAGGGGCGGTTGAACCCGACGGAACGCAGGCGAAACGTGGGCGGTGCCTTCGCGGTCACCAAGGCCGGGAAGACTCGCGTATCCGGACGGCACGTCGTCCTTGTGGACGACGTGCTGACCACGGGAGCCACTGTCGAAGCCTGCGCGAGCGCGCTGCGCCGGGGCGGGGCGGAAAGCGTTGACGTATTGACCCTCGCGCGCGTCGCGACGCTCAACGGGGCCGGTAACGGGTAGAAATATCGGCGCGGAGACGCATATTGGAAGCTGAACGAAACGGGGTCTGAACGGTGAGCGACATTGAAGTCTATTCGAGCCTCTGGTGCCCGTTTTGCGCCCGGGCGAAGGCGTTGCTCGACCGCAAGGGTATCGAGTACCGCGAGATCGACGTCGACCGCGATCCCAACCTGCGCCAACAGATGATGCATCGGGCGGGCGGGCGCCGCACGGTGCCGCAGATATTCGTCGACGGCCGTCACGTGGGCGGATCGGACGACCTCGCCGCACTCGAACGCGCCGGCGAACTCGACGCCCTGCTCGGGATCGGGTAGTGGCGGGACCGTTCGCGGTCGCCTGTATCCAGACCAATTCCGGCAACGATCCCGCCGCGAACCTTTCGGCCGCGCTCTCGTTCGCTCGCGAGGCGCGCGCCGCCGGCGCCGAGCTGATCGCCCTTCCGGAAGTGGTGGGCCTGATCGAACCGGATTTCGGAAAGCTGATCGCGCAGGCTCGGGACGAGGACGGGCACGAGGCGCTTGCCGCCCTTTCGGCGTTCGCGTCTTCATCCGGGGTGTGGCTGCTGGTCGGTTCGCTTACCGTCGCGCTCGGCGGCGGGCGGCTTGCCAACCGGTCCTTCCTTCTCGACCCGGAAGGCCGAACCGTGGCGCGCTACGACAAGATCCACCTCTTCGACGTCGATCTTCCGGAAGGCAAGAGCTCGCGCGAGTCGGACCGCTACGAAGCGGGCGAGACCGCCGTGCTGGCCCAACTTCCATGGGGCGGGCTGGGCATGAGCGTTTGCTACGATCTCCGCTTTCCGGTGCTCTACTGGAAGCTCGCTCAGGCGGGCGCGGATTTCCTCGCGGTGCCGTCCGCGTTCACCCGAACGACCGGACGCGCCCATTGGCATGCGCTGCTGAGGGCGCGCGCCATCGAGACGGGTTGCTACGTCATCGCACCCGCCCAGTGCGGCGACCACGCGGGCGGGCGGGAGAGCTACGGGCACTCGCTGGTGGTGGAGCCGTGGGGCGAGATCGTCGCGGACGGTGGCGAGGAGGTGGGCTTCGTGCTCGCTGAGATCGACCCGGCCAGGGTCCGCGAAGCCCGGGCGGCGATCCCCGCGCTTCGGAACGCCCGGCGTTACGACCCGCCGTCGAGCCTCGGCGCGCCGGAATAGCCGGACCCGCGGCGGGCGCAGATCCGCTGCACCAGCGCGGATGCCGGGCGGGCCACCTCGCCATGCTCGTAAGCGATCGTCGTGAGCGTGCCGTCGACCGCGCGCAGGAGCTCGCCCGACCGCAAGAGGAAGTCCGGGTTGCGCGGCCGTCCGAACCGCGCATTGCCTTCGGCGAAGGTCTCGTAGATCAGGACGCCGCCTTCGGCGACGGCGCCTACGATGCGGGGAAGGATCGGGCGGAAAAGGTAATTCGTCACCACCACGGCCCCGAACTCTTGCGTTCCGAGGGGCCAGTCCCCGCCGCTCTCAAGATCGGTCTCGATCAGCGTAAAGTCTTCGCGTCCGAGAAGGTCGGACACGCCGGCCGAATATCGGTCGACGCCGGTCACCGGGTGGCCTCGTTCGAGGAAGAACCGCGAATGCCGGCCGGTTCCGCAGGCGATGTCGAGCACGGCCGCGGCCGCAGGCACCGCCGGGGCGAACCGGACCACCCAGTCCGAGGGCGTTTCCAGGCGTTCGCGCGGAGTCACCGACCGCTTGCCCCGTTCCGCGACATCGACCACATTAGGCGCGACGATTCTGTCATCTGGAACAATCTGCAGGTCTCGGATGATCTTGTACAACCTGCGCTGCGCCGACGACCACGAGTTCGAAGCCTGGTTCAAGGACAGCGACACTTTCGACCGTCAGGTCGGCGACGGTGAGGTTGCCTGCCCGATTTGCGGCGACACCCGCGTGGGCAAGGCAATCATGGCCCCGCGCCTGTCGCGCAGCGCGAAGAAGGGCGCGGCGGACACGCCCAACCCGGCCGAAATCCGCAGCCGCTACGTCCGGGCGTTGCGCGACATGCGCCGCCAGGTCGAGGAGAACTGCGACTATGTCGGTCCTGACTTCGCCACCGAAGCGCTGAAAATCCACAAGGGCGAGACGGACGAGCGCAACATCTACGGCGAAGCGACCGAGGACGAGACCAAGACGCTGATCGAGGAAGACGTCCCGTTCGGCCGCGTCCCCTGGGTCCCCCGGGAAGACGCGTAGCACCCGCCTCCCTTACGCGCCGATGCGTTCGGCGACCGCCATGTAGTTCACCGAGAGGTTGCGGGTGAGCTTCCACTCGTCGGTCAGCACGTCGTAGCCGACTCCATCGAGCGCGCCGAGTTTCGCGCCGCCGGCCTTGAGCGCCCGCGACAATTCGGACGGGCGGACGAACCGCCGCCAGTCATGGGTTCCGCGCGGCAGCCAGCGCAAAACGTATTCGGCGGCGACGATGCCGAGCGCGAAGGATTGCGGCGTCCGGTTGAGCGTCGCAAAGAACAGCTTCGCGTCCTGCCTCGCCGCGGCGACGCAGGCGGCGACGAAGGCCTTGAGATCGGGCACGTGCTCAACCACTTCGAGCGCGATTACCGCGTCGAAGTCCCGTTCTTCCGCGACGAGATCCTCGACGGTGCCGGCACGGTATTCGATGTCGAGCTCCATCCGGGCGGCGTGGTCTTCCGCGACGGAGATGTTGCGCGCGCTCGGATCGATCCCGGTCACCCGGGCGCCGAGCCGCGCCAGGGGCTCGCACAGGAGCCCCCCGCCGCAGCCGACGTCGACGATGTCCAGACCGGCGAGCGGCGTCGGGTCCCCGGGCTCCCGGCCTTTCGCACGGCACAGCGCGTCGCGGACATAGCGGACCCGGACGGGATTCAGCTTGTGCAAGGGACGAAAGCTGCCCTCTGGATCCCACCACGCGTCGGCCATCGCGGAGAACTTGGCCAGCTCCGCCTCATCGACCGGCGCTGCGTTCGGTTGCTTGCTACCCATCTTCCGTATATGTATGCGCGCCCTCGCGGTCGGCCCCTCTGGGTTCTTGGTTTAACCAAGGGCGCGCAGAGGGGAGCGTAGAAACCCAGAATCCTCCTTGTCAACAAAGAAAAACGGGCCCCCTGCAAGGGACCCGTTGATCTTTGAAGTGCCCTCGCAAGAGAGGGGCCACCCCCCCCGTAGGGCCATCCACGCTTGCCACGTGGACGGAAAATACCGACGGGCAACGGCCCCTGTCAACCCAAAATCCGGGAAAACGAGGGCACCGAACCGACAAATCGGCCGACGGGTGATTCGCTTTATGAACCATGACCGACCGAAAAGACCCAGCAGCTAAGACGTCCACGTCCACCAGCAAGAACCCGATGGGACGCCGCCACCGGGGACCCGACCATTTCGCCTCCGAGGAAGCGGCAGCGGCCTTCGCCGGGCTCGCCGAGGGCGAAAGCCACCACGAGATCGGCGACCTTCTGCAGAAGGCGGGATGCGCGCTCGGCTGGCATCCCCGCCTGATCGTCCATTTCCGCCTGCTGCTCGACTTCACCCGTCCCCAGGACTGGCTCCCGGGCGCGCGTCCCATCGTCTGGCTTTCAGTCCAGGAAGCCGCCAACAGCCTCGGCGTGACCCCCTCGCAGGTACGCCGCAGCGAGAAGAAGCTCCACGAGCTGGGCGCCATATCGTGGAAGGACTCTTCCAACCACCGCCGCTACGGCGAGCGTGACGAGAACGAGAACATCGCCCAGGCATGGGGGCTCGATCTCTCTCCCGCCGCGGCGCTGCTGCCGCTCCTGAGGGAGACCGCCGCCGAACTCTGTTCCAGACGCGCCGAATGCCGGCACACAAAACAGGACCTCGCGGCTCTCAAGGAGTCTATCCTTGCCGCAATAAAGACCGCCCTGGAAGCGGGCACTCTGGACGAGACTTCGGCCGAGGCGTGGCGCCGCCAGGTGCTGGACACCGCCGGCGGCAACAAACGCGCCAGCCTCGCCGACCTCAAGGACCGCCTGAAGCGCCTCAAGGCCATCGACGCGGAACTCGGCCAGGACCTCACCGGCAAGCGCCGCGACCCCGATCCCGACGATGACGACGGAGAAAGCGGCAGCGGGTGCGGCGATCCGTCCGAAAGCCCCGGCGAGCCTGTGGATAACCCTGTGGATAACTCGGATTTTCGTGCAAATCCGGGCGCCAGCGGGCACCGCAGCGCACCCCGTGACGAGCATCCGCGCTTGCCACCATATGATACTACAAAGGGCACTGTATGTAAAAACATTACAGTAGCGCGGAGCGCCCGCCGGGAAGGGGAACGGGGTAGCGAAACCCGGCCCCGGAGCCGGGCCTCCGGGGACGCGGGCGGCGAGACGGTCGCCGGCGTGCCGGTGCCCGCCTTCCTCTCGATCCTGCCCGACCAGATACGCTACCGGGTCCCGGCGCGGGGGCCGATCTGGCCCGACATCGTCGATGCGGCCGGGGACACGGCGGCCTGTATCGGGGTCTCGAAGGACGCCTGGGGCCGGGCCTGCCGCGACCTCGGGCAGGAGGCCGCGGCGATCGCGCTGACGATCGTGGCGGTCAAGCACGAACGCGGCATCGTGCACTCGCCCGGCGGCTATTTCCGCCAGATGACGCGGCGTCACGCCACCGGAGATCTCCATCTCGGGCCGTCCGTGTTCGGGCTGCTGCCCGAGGACTGGCGGGACCGGCGGGACGGAGCGTTCGGCGGGGAGAGACGGCGGTGAACCGCCCTCCCCTGTCCAGAACGCCGATGTCCACCTCTCCGGAGGCCGCGCCCATGCGCACCATCGCCATCGCGTCCCGCAAGGGCGGCGCCGGCAAGACCACCGTCGCCGTCCACCTCGCCGCCGCCGCCGAACAGGCGGGGTTCAGCGCCGCCATCGTCGATCTCGATCCGCAGGCCTCGTCCGCGACCTGGGCCGATCTCCGCGCCTCGCCGCGGCCGGAGGTCCGCTGCTGCCCGCCCAACCGCCTGTCGATCGCGCTGGCGGAGGTCGGCCCCTGCGACCTCGCGGTGATCGACACCGCGCCCCACGCCGAGGGCGGCGCGCTCGCGGCCGCCCGGGCGGCGGACCTCGTCGTGATCCCCTGCCGGCCGGCGCTGTTCGACTTCCGCTCGATCTCGGCGACGGTCGACATCGCCGGTCTCGCCGGAACACCGGCGGCGGTGCTGCTCAACGCGGTCCCGCCGCGCGGGCCCGCGGCCGACGAGGCGGAAGACGCGCTCGCCGCCATGGGGATCGACGTCCTCGATACCCGGCTCGTCCAGCGCCAGGCCTTCGTGCATTCGCTCACCGCCGGCCTGGCCGCGTGCGAGTACGAACCGCGAAGCAAGGCCGCGGCCGAAATCTTCGCGCTCCGCGAGGAAATCGCGCGGCGCCTGCAAACCCTCCAGAACCCGGAGACATCATGCCGAAACGCGTAACCCTCGCCGACGCCGTTCCCGTTACCCCCGCCGCGGCCCCTCCCCCCGACGCCGGGGGAGACTCCGCCATCCCGGGCCCGCGTCCCCGGCCGGTCGTGCCCATCGACATCGCCTCGATCCGGATCCCGGAGGGCCGGCTCCGGCGGGTCAACGACGGAGCCGCCTCGAGGATCGCCGACTCGATCGCGCGCATCGGCCTCCAGTCCCCGATCGTTCTCAAGCCGGACCCGGCCGATCCCGCCCTGCACATCCTGGTCGTCGGCGCACACCGGCTCGAGGCCGTGCGGCGCCTCGGCCGGTCCTCGATCGAGGCTCTCGTCGTCGATGCCGACATCGACGAGACGGAGCTGATCGAGATCGACGAGAACCTGATCAGGGAGAAGCTCACCCCGCTCGACCGGGCCCGCTTCCTGCACCGCCGCAAGGCGATCTTCGCCCGCTTCGCGGACCCCGGACGGGGCGGCGACCGCAAGAGCGAGAATTTCGTGCCCAAGGCCTCGCCCGGCCTCTCCTGGGCCGAGGACGTGGCCGAGCAGATCGGACTGTCCAGACGCGCGATCCAGCGCGCCGCCGCGATCGGCGACAGGATTTCGCCGGCGCTGGCCGACGCTCTCGCCGACACGCCCATCGCACGGCGCGAGGGAGATCTTTTTCAGCTGTCGCAAATGCCGCTGGACGAGCACGACCGCGCCTTGCAGCTGCTGCAAACCGCGGAAACGCCGCCGGCCACGCTGGCGGAGCTGCTCGGGCTCGACGGGTCCGACACCTCCGGCGTTTCGGCCGAGGCGGCCGCCGCCGCCGCTGCCGCCGATCCGCTCGAGACCCTCAGGCAGAGCTGGACCGCGGCCCCTCCCGATGCCCGGACACGATTTGTCTCATGGCTGCGCGATAACGGCTGGATTTCCGAATCCGGCCCCACTATCACTGGCGCCCCCGAAAATGCCGGCTGACCCCATACCGGCGCTCAACGCGGCGGCGTGGCTTCCATCCGCCGAGGATGGAGAGACATCATGCCCGACAAGGTTTCGCCCTGCACGCTCCGTATCGCGATCTACGCGCGCTTCTCGTCCAGACTCCAGAAACCCACCTCGATCGCCGACCAGGTGCGGCTCTGCCGCCGCCACGCGGAACAATTGCGCGGCAACGTCGTCACGGTTCACGAAGACCGCGCGACCACCGCCGCGACGCGGCAGTTCCGCCCCGCCCTGCGGGAGCTGCTGGTCGACGCCGAGACCGGGCAGATCGATCTCATCCTCACCGAGAGCCTCGACAGGATCTCGCGCGACCAGGAGGACATGGCCGCCATCCACAAGCGGCTCCGCTTCTGGAACGTGCGGCTCGTCACCCTGGATCGGGGCGAAATCGACGACATCCAGGTTTGCATAGGAGGCCTCTTGAGCCAGACCTACATCGAGAACCTCGCCGCCAAGACCCGGCGCGGCCAGATCGGCGCGGTTCACGACCGGCGCGTTCCCGGAGGGCTCTGCTACGGCTATCGAAGCGCCAACCGGATCGACGAAAGGGGACGCGTCACCCGCGGCCTCCGCGCCGTCGACCCTGAGCAGGCCCGGGTCGTCCAGCGCATCTTCAGCCTCTACGCCGACGGCACCAGCGCCCGGCAGATCGCCTCGATCCTGAACGCCGAGGGCGTGCCGGGACCCCAGGGCCGGCCCTGGAACCAGTCCACCATCAACGGCAACGCGGCGCAGCGGAAAGGCATCCTCAACAACGACCTCTATGACGGACGCCTGATCTACAACCGCCAGACGCACATCCGCGATCCCGACACCGGAAAGCGCAAGGCGCGGCCCAACCCCGAGTCCGAATGGGTCGTGAACGACGTGCCCGAACTCCGCATCGTCGACAAGGATACCTGGCAGCGCGTCCAGGACCTGCGCAGGGCCGGCCACGACCGCCGTTACGGCACGGGGTACCGCATTCCCCTGCCGCTCACCGGCGTGCTCCGCTGCGGCGTCTGCGGCGGAAACATGACCATCTCCCAGAAGCGGCGCTACCGATGCCACGTCCGCCACACCCAGGGCACCTGCGACAACTGCCGCGGCATCGAGGCCGAGCGCATCGAGAACGAAGCCTGCTCGCTGCTCTCGCGTCATCTCATCCGCACCGGCGAAATCCCCAACCTGATCCACAAGGCGGCCGCCAGCGCGCGGCGGCGGCGCGCCGAGCTGACCAGGGCCATCGAGGAAGGCCGCGGCCGCGTCACCCACCTGCTCGAAGCCATCGAGACCGGGACCCAATCCGCCGCCGCCCACCGCCGCATCCTCGACATCGAACGCGAGGAAGCCGCCATGCAGGTCGAGCTCCGGTCGCTTCCCGACCCTCCCGCCGCCACGCCCAAGGGGTTTTCCCGCCGCCTGCAGAAGCGCCTCGGCGCGCTCCAGCGCGAGATTGCCGGCAAGTGCCCCAACCGGCGGCGCCGCGCCCTCCTTCGCCTCGCCCGGCTGATCGAGCGCATCGACATCTCGCCGCTCCCCGGACGCGGCAATGTCGACATCGCCATAGAGCCGTGCGCCCACGAGCTCGTCGCCTTCGCGCTCGAGGAGGGCCCGCCCATCGATCCCGAGAGCCCGCCCCTGTGAGCTTCACCGCCAACATCTCGCCGCTGCTCGGCCGGGCTCTCGCGCACCGGCTGCACGCCCATGCCGAGCGGGCGATGTCACGGACCCCCGACGAAATCATCGCCGACGACTATCTGCGCCGATGGCATCTCGCCAAGGGGCGGGCCTGCTCGTACTACGTCCACCTCTATCTCGGCGACGACCCCGCCCCCTGGCTCCACGACCACCCCTGGCCGTCGCTCTCGCTCTGCCTCCGGGGAATCCTCCACGAACACGGCGTCGACCGCCGCGGCCGCCGCACCCGAGCCGAGATCACGCCGGGCACGCTCGCCTGGCGGCCGGCCAGCTTCGCGCACCGGCTCGACCTCGTGTCCAGCCGGGCGATCACCCTCTTCCTCGCCGGCCCCCGCGTCCGCGAATGGGGCTGGAACCTGCCCGAGGGCTGGCGGCCGTGGCACGAGGTCTCCGGCGTCGATCCCGACGGCGTCACACGCACGAGGTTTCCGTCATGAACGCTATCCATCCCCCCTCCCCGGCCCCCGCGAACCGGCGCATTGCTGCCCCGGTCGATCTGGCGGGGCTGTTCCGCTCCAGCATCCACGCGCGGATCGAGGCCGATCCCCATGTCCTGTTTCCGAGCCCCTACACCCGCTACACCGCGGCGGCGCTGCTCCGGCTCGCGACCCTCGCCGCCAACTCGAACGGCCGGAATTCATCAAGGAGCCCCGCTTCCGGGACTGGCCCCTGCCACCGCGCAATCCCCGTCCGAAAGAGCCCTACTTCAAGTTCTTTCCATACGGGTATCGACCGCGCAGACGGTTTCCACGAAACAGCCCCGTCTACCCGCCCAGCGACAACCGCGTCCTCCATCCGCTTCCGCTCGCTGGAAACACCCCCCATCTGGCGTACCACTTCATTTCA
This sequence comes from Defluviicoccus sp., assembly GCA_022826125.1. Classification (GTDB taxonomy): domain Bacteria; phylum Pseudomonadota; class Alphaproteobacteria; order MPNO01; family MPNO01; genus MPNO01. The sequence continues at coordinate 8,385 of JAJDVM010000072.1, read as the reverse complement.
GCCATCAAGAACAGAATCCGCGGCTCTTCCGATCCCGCCCTGTATTCCGGCCCGAACGCTGCCATCTCCCGATCGGACCTTTACTGGCGCCTCTGGCGTATGCGCGACGAACTCGCCCCCTGGAAGCAACACCGCCCCCCAACGAACTCTCCCACCCCGGCTCCCGCCCACAATCGCGCCGCCAGGCACGAGCCGGACGATGCGCATCGCGACCCGATCGACGATGACGACGATTTCGAGGAAGTGCTGAAGGCATACGAATCCGAGGGAAATTCCTTCTGACAACGCCAACCGTACCGTCCCTGAACCAGCCTCTCTCCATCCAACCCGAGGCTTCCGATGACCGAAACCGATCAGATCGCCAGGGCCTACGAAGCCTTCTTCGACGCGCTGATCCGCGGCCCCTGGACCCTCCACCCGGACCGCGCCAACGCCGACGTCGAAACCCGCCGGCGCGAACTTCGGGCGCTCGCGGTCCGCGTCGACCGCGCGCACTGGCCGCCCGGTCTGGCCACCCTTCTCTGGTCGCCGGCCGCGCACGAGCTCCCCGCCGACAGGCGCCCGGCCGACATCGTCGAAATCACGCTGTCCGACCCCGACTGCATGGCATGCGAATGACCGGCGGCGACCCCGCAAACACCCATCCCGCACGACCCAGAAATCAAAGTGTTAAAATTGCACTTTGATTTTCATGGGCGATTTCAAGGCGTTGCGCTCTCCACGACCGCCGCGCGCCTGGCCCTTACCGGCGACCGGCCTCCCTTCGCTCCGCCGCCCGACATCCCTTCCCAATCCCGCGCCGCGCCGCCACGGGGCGGGGACGACCCGTGCGGGCGAACCTGGCCCGACAGGAGCCCCCGCGCTCCCCGCGGCCTCGACGGAGACGCCCGACATGACCGACTTCCAAGCCTGGAAATCGTCGCCCAACGCGATCGAGTTCCTGCCCCACGAAATCGAGCAGCTCCAGCTGGGCATCCTCACGGTCTGCGAGGAATGCCAGTGGCCCCGCCCGGTCGGCGGTCGCTGCGCCGTCTGTCCGCCGCGAGAGCCGGCATGACATCCCGCTGCCCGCTCCCGGCTTCCGCAGGCTCTCCCGTTCTCACGGCTTCGCCATGAACGCAACCGAACTTTCCCGCGCGCTCTCCGGCCACGCCGAGGCGGTCTGCCGCCACTATCTGCCCCGCGGCCGCAGGCAGGGCCGCTACTGGATCTGCGGCGACGTGCGCGGCAAGCCCGGCAAGTCCATGCATGTCCGCCTCGCCCCGCCGGGCGTGCCCGGCAAATGGACCGACGAGGCCACCGGGGAGCACGGCGACCTGCTCGACCTGATACGGATGAGCATCGACGCCTGCGAGCTGCGCGACGCCATCGTCGAGGGGCACCGCTTCCTCTCCGTCCCGGTCCGTCCCGCCGCCCCGGCGGTCTCGCACACCGAACCTTCTCCCTCCCGGTACCGGGACGCCGCGCGGCGCATCTGGCGGTTCTGCCAGGGGATCGAGGGCACCCACGCCGAAGCCTATCTCCGCGCCCGGGCCATCCCGCCCCGGTCCTGGCCGGCGCTCCGCTTCCATTCCGCGCTCAACCACCGCGACGGCGACACGCTCCACCGCCTGCCGGCCATGGTCGCGGCCATCACCGACAACAGGAACACGATCACCGCCATCCACCGCACCTGGCTCGATCCCGTCGACGCCGCCAAGGCGCCGCTCTCCGAGCCCCGCAAGTCCCTCGGCCCGGTGCTCGGCAACGCCGTCCGCTTCGGCCCCGCCGAGAAGGGGCGACCGCTGATCGCGGGCGAGGGGATCGAGACCGTGCTCTCCGTGCTCGCCGCGATCCCGGGCGTTGCCGGCGTGGCCGCGCTGTCGGCCAACAAGCTCGCCGGGTTCAACCCGCCCGACGGCATCGGACTCCTTCTGATCGCCCGCGACGCCGACGAGGACGGCGCGAGGGGCGCCGCCCGCCTCAGCGACCGCGCCCGGCGGGCCGCCATCGACGCCGTCATCGTCGCGCCCCGGCTCGGCGACTTCAACGACGATCTCGCCAGGTTCGGCGCGCACGCCGTCGCCGATGCCTTCCGGCCCCATCTGGAGGCCGGATCATGAGGAAGCCATGGATCCGCGGACGCTCAGACAAGTCGAGCAAGATCGGGAACCAGGAAGACCATGCTGATGATTCCAATGATCCTCCAGAAAACCCCGAGCCGCTTCCATCCCATGACAACGAAACAAGAGATAAGAAAGCCGACGGCCTCCGCCCACACCAAGTTGGCAGCAATCTCGCCAATGGCGGTCAGCCGGACGAAGTACTCAACAATCTCTGGTGGCAGATCGGACAAGCCGGGCGATCCCTGGGGATTTCAGCTCTAGCCGCGGGCATCGTTGTTTTAGCCAATTGGCTCGACCCTGGACACATGAAGCAATGGCATGTCTTCAGCAGCGTCGGGCTCTATATCGCCGGCGTCTGGATGTTCTTCAGAATCGATCGGCGAGAGCATCGCAAATGCAGGGCGATGCCGCCGGTCGATCCTTTCGGCGGTGCGCGTTTCGCGCTCATCTTCGTCGCACTTCTGTTCTGCACGAGCCCCCGCCCGGCAACCGACGGCCTCGCGGACCTGTTTGCCCTCGCCGCGCTCCTTCTCGGTTCCCTGTCCGACGGCACCTGGATCGCCATTGTCGCAACCCGCCAGCGCATCGGTTTCTGGCGGGCCTGGTACCACATTGCCGTCAAGGAACGCGAAGCTCAGAGGCGCCTCTGGGCGGTCCTGATCGGAAGAGATCGGCGATGACCGTGCGCCCTGGCCCAGATCCCGATGCCAAAGACACTGGCCCGGCACCCGAGAATCTCTGGTGGCACTTCGGACAGGGTGCCGATTCCCTGAAGGTCTCCGCCATCGCGGCCATTCTCGTCCTGGCAGCCGATTTACTCGAACCCGGGCGCATGACGACATGGCTGGTGTTGGGGAGCCTCCCACTCTATTTCGCGGGCGTTGTCATATCCTTTCAGGTGCAACGCCACCACCACCGCAAACGAATGGCCCAACTGCCGCTGGACATCTCGGCCGGCGGGCGCTTCGCGCTGATCACGGCGGCCATCCTCCTTTGGCCGGCCGCCGACCCCGCAACCGACGGACTCGCAGGCAGACTGGCCTTCGCCGCTCTCATTCTCGGCAGCGCGTCCGACGGCGCCTGGATCGCTCTTGTCGCGGCGCAACAACGCCTGGGCTTCTGGCGGGCCTGGCTCCAGCTGATACGAAAAGACCGCGAACCACACAGACGCCTCTGGACGACCCTGACCCGAAAGGATCCGCCATGATCCTGCGCTCAGGTCCCATCCCCAGTCGTCCTCCCGCGGTCCGTCCGCCTACTCCGAGCCATCCAGCTCATCGACTTCAATCACGATCTCACCCGGCCACGGCGCCGACGCCGCGGCCTTCAAACCCACCTCGAAAGGGAGTAACGTCATGCCACGCTTCCGTTTCGCCGTAACCGTACTCGCCGCGGCCGCCATCCTGGCCGCCGCTTCGCCGGCCGCGAGCCAGAACGCCCCGGCCGCCGAAATCGTCGACGTCGCCAACGTCCCCGCACCCGACACCGTGGTCTGGACGATGCGGGCCAGCCTGGGCATCGCCACGCTGCCGGTCGCCTTCTACGCCTGCCGCGCCGAGGGCGACATCGAGACCGAGATCCATTTCGGCTCCCTGCCCCGCGATCGGCGCCCGATCCAGCTCGCAGTCCGCCGCGCCGACGGCACCGTGGAACGCTTCGGACCGGTCTTCGCCGCCCGCTCGTGGGGCGGTCCGCACACATCGCGCATCGTCCATCGCGGCGACGCCGAACGCTTCGCCAATGCCGCGCTCAGGACCGGCTCGTCGATCTCCAACGGCTACGAGGTCTACCGCAACGTCGCGAGCGAAGCCGACAACCGGGCGGCGCGGGAAGCCATCGTCGCCTGCCTCTCGCGGTAGACCCCGAACCCGACCGACAGGAGAAGCCATGCGCACCCGACGCCCCCTCTATTTCAGGCCCGCCGCAGCGATCGCCATGGTGCTGCCCATCCTCGCCTTCCCACCCGGGGCGGCGGCACAGACGCCGACAATCTACGCCACCCCGGAGATTACCGAGATCGAGGAATTCAAGCGGCCAAACGCCATCGTCTACGCCATGCGGGGCGAGCTCGGCCGCAGCAACGCCTTTGTCGGCATGGCCTTCACCTGCGCCACGCGCGGCCCGCGAAACGTCCAGGCCAACGCCTTCTTCGGAAGCTTCCCCGCCGACCGCCGGCCGGTCCAGCTCGCCGTGCGCCTCCCCGACGGCACCGGGCGCGCGTACGGCCCGGCCGTCAGGGGAGGCCCGGAATCCGGCTTCCACAGCCCTCTCATCCGCGACCCGAGCCGCGCCGAGGCCTTCGCAAACGCCGCGCTCCGGCCGGGCTCGCTGATCTCCAACGGCTACCGCTCGTTCCGCAACCGCGCGAGCGAAGCCCGGAACCGCCAGGTGCGCGAGACGTTCGTTACATGTCTGCGGCGATGATCGGACCCGACACAAAGCGCACGGACTGGCCCTTGCCGCCGCGCTGCCCGTCATGCGGTGCGCGCACAATCTGCGCGCGTACCGATGAGCCGGTCGAGGATTGCGCCGTCTGGTGCCAGTCCGCCGGCGATTGGCTCGCGCCGCCCTCGACGAGCGCCCGCTCGAAATCCCCGAATTCCCGCGGCGGACGGGCACACCCATGACCCTGCGACAGCAGCCCTCACTCTGGATTTCCGTCCTCTGGATTTCCGTCCTTGATGCCTTCACCGATCCGGAGCACAATCCATCGCAACGGGACACGGACCATGACCCTCAAGGAAAACCTCGCCCAGTCCGCCACCCTGTTCGGCGCCATCCTGTCGGCCTTCGTTATCGGCTTCGGCGGCGTATGGCTCGGCATGCAGAGCATCGCCAACGACATCCGTCAGGAAATCCGTATCGAATTCTCCCAGGTACGGGGCGAGATATCGCAAGTCCGCACCGAAATCTTCGGCATGCGCACGGACATCTCCAACCTCGCGCAGCGAGTGGCGCGGATCGAGGGGCACCTCGGACTGCCCGCCCCCTCCGCCACCTCGGATCGCGCGGCGACCGATCCCGACACGGGCCAGCCCGCTTCCGACCCGGCGCGGCCAGGAGATTCCACGGTCGACGGGTAATTCCACCCTCGTTCCTCTCCGCACTTTCGTCGCGACTCCGGCGATCAACTGATTTCATCCGAATGGGCCGCCGCCCATGACGGGCTGGACGGCCTGCCCTGCAGTCGAACGCGATCCCCGCAGGATCGGCCGCAACTCGAACCTCGCGAGAACCCGCGCGCCGCCATCCGCCCCGTTCCAAAGCCTCGAAAGCGGGGCCACGGTGCAACAATTCCGCGAGTGGTTCCCCGAGCTTCAGGAGTGCCAGATCGCCGCTGTTCTCGAGCGTCGGACCGCCTCCTCCAGGACGGACCTCCCCGGAACACACATCCCGCCTCTCCAGCCCGACCAATGCCCCTGCTGCGGATATACAGGGCGGCCGGACCGCCCTCCATGCAGTTTCGATTCCGCGCTCTGCCGCCGATGCCGGGAAAGCAACTGTCCCCACGGCCGCGCATGTCCCGGACCGCTCGGGAAAGACCATCGTCAGCAGACCGGGCGCCCTCTATTGTGTGACCACATTCATGACCAGGTGAGGAACCCATGATCACGGTCAATCTCGCTCAGGCGAAGGCCACCCTCAGCCAACTCCTCGACAGGGTGGAAACCGGCGAGCAAATCGTCATCACCCGCCGCGGCAAGCCCGTCGCGCGTATTTCCGCCGTCCTCGGTTCCAAGAAACCGTTACCGCTCCAGGACCTGGCCGAGTTCCGGGCCACAATGCCCAGGCTACGGCGCTCCTCCGCCCAACTGTTGCGCGAGCTCCGCGACGAAGGCCCGTGAGGCCGGCGGTCACTCCGAATGCGCTATTTCGACACCAGTTTCCTCGTCCCGCTCGTCCTCCCCGAGCCCACCAGCGAACCGATCGCCGGATTCTTTCACGACCTGTCTGGGGACCGCCTCGCGGTCAGTCACTGGACCCGTGTGGAGTTCGCCTCACTCCTCGCCCGACAGGTGCGCACCGGCGGTCTGAATGCCGACAAAGCGCGCGACGCGGCCACGCAGTTCGAATCCATGATCCGTCACTCTTTCGCCTCTCTCCTGCCGAACATGGAAGACTACGACCTCGCCAAGCATTTCCTCGAACGCTTCGAGACCGGTCTCAGAGCAGGCGATGCCCTGCACCTCGCCATTGCGCACAACCATGGGGCGGAAGTCATCTACAGCCTGGACAAACAGATGATCGCCGCGGCCGGCGTTCTGGACTTGCCGGCCAGCACCGGGATCCCCCTTCCCGGGTATGACGAACCATGACCGACCCGATTCCGCCACACTCGACACGCTGCGCCGTTCACTCGACCGGCTCAAAGATCCACCCGAGCATGTCGGCGACGCCGCCTGCGGGAACACCTACAAGACCGTGCGGCCCCTGCCGCCCTCTCTCCTTCTCCCGACCCGATCCGGCCGTACGGACACGCCCATGAACCGACGACAGCGGCCCTCACTCCGGATTTCCGTCCTTGATGCCTTCACCGATCCCGAACACAATCCATCGCGACGGGACACACGGCATGACGCTCAAGGAAAACCTCGCGCAATCGGCCACCCTGTTCGGCGCCATCCTGTCCGCCTTCGTTATCGGCTTCGGCGCCGTATGGCTCGGCATGCAGAGCCTCGCCAACCACATCCGTCAGGACATCCGTACCGAATTCTCCCAGGTGCGGGGCGAATTGTCCCAGGTAAGGGGCGAGATATCGCAAGTCCGCACCGAAATCTTCGGCATGCGCGGGGACATCTCCAACCTCGCGCAGCGAGTGGCGCGAATCGAGGGGCATCTGCGACTGCCCACCCCTTCCCCCGCCCCCGATCGCGCGGCGACCGATCCCGGCACGGACCAGCCCCCTTCCGATCCGGCCCGGTCAGGAAACTCCACGGTCGACGGGTAGTTCCGCCCTGCCAAACCGCTTCAAAACGGAACCATCGCATTTCTCGACATTGGCAGCTGTATCGGCCACCATCGATCCATCCTTCGCCCTCGGAGAAACGCTCGATGACGAACTGGACCACATGCCCGGCGGTGGAGCGAAATCCTCGCAAGATTAGCGGCAACTGGGCCTTCAGGGGAACTCGCGTGCCGGTATACGCCCTGTTCGAGAACCTCGAGAGCGGAGCCACCGTGCAAGACTTCCTCGAATGGTTCCCCGAGGTCGAGGAGTGGCAGGTGGCCGCCGTCCTCAAACATCAGACCGATTCCCTCAAGACGGCCTCTCAGGGGTGAAAATCCTGTTCGACCATGGAACTCCCGCGCCCCTTCGACGGCACCTTGCCGAACATACCGTGGACCGCGCCGCGGAGAGGGGTTGGGAGCTGCTGGAAAACGGAGAACTCATCCGCCGGGCCGCACTGGAGGGCTATCAGGTCATCGTCACCACGGACCAGAACATGCGCCACCAGCAAAACCTGAGCGGCAGCCGGCTCGCGATCGTCGTGCTGATGACCACAGCCTGGCCGCGCATACGGCATCGAACGAAACAGATCCGCGCCGCAATCGAGGAAGCGCGGCCCGGCCACGTGCGGGAAGTCCAGATCTGAAAATCGACCCCGCAATCGCGGAGAACCGTCCGGCTTTGCCCTGCCAGGATCCGCGTCCATGACCGCCTCTTCCTTCCTCTTCCGCCTCATCCGCCCCCGCGAAGCACGATCCCTCGAGATCGCCCCCGCCTCGGTGCATCTCCGCTACCGCGACCGCGTTCTCCGCCTGCCCCATCGCCGGATCGCCGCCGTCGAAACCCACACACACGTCGGTTACGCCAACCTGGTGCTGCACACCGGCGAGACCGCCCACACCGGCGAGACCGCCCACACCCTTCCCGGCCTTTCCAGGAGCCGCGCCTCCGCGCTCGCGCGCGAAATCGAGGAGGCGCGCGAAAAATGGTGGTGCGCGGCGATCGCGGCCGAGGCCCCGACGATCCACGCGCTGCGCCGTTCCCTCGACTGGCTCCAAGATCCGCCCGAGCATATCGGCGACGCCGCCGGCGCGAGGCTCGCCGCCGCCGCCAGGGCCTGCGTCGAAGCGCTTTCCGGCCCATGGCCGGAAACGCTGCGAGAGACGCCCGAGTTCGCGGCCTTCGAAGCGATACGGGAATTCTCCCGGAACGCGGAGGGCGCGCTCGACGCAGCCAATCAGCGCTACCTCGCCCGCGAGCTCGCGGACTCGCGCGATCTTTTCAACCGCATCGAGAGCCGGCCGCTCACCGAAGAGCAGCGCCGCGCCGTCG
>JAJDVM010000094.1 GCA_022826125.1 Defluviicoccus sp. | reverse complement strand
GGTCACGCTCCTCAAAAACCAGATGAAATCCGCCATGATGGCTAAACCCGCGGACAAGAATATCCAGTCGGGCAACAGCCGCGTGAAGGTCACGATCTACGGTCAGGTCAACAAGGCGCTGCGGATTGCATCGTCCGGCGGCGAGAGCTCGATCCAGGTCGTCGACAACGACGGGTCGTCCTCGCGCATCGGCATCCGCGCCGTCGGCAAGGCCAACCCGAACGTGACGATCGGCGGCTGGCACGAGCTCGAATGGCAGGAGAACCGCCGTTCGGCCACCGGCCAGGGCGGCGACGGCAACGTGCGGGTCCGCTCGCGCCATGTCGATCTGTGGGTCGACCACAAGGATCTCGGCCAGGTCTGGATCGGCCACGGCTCGATCGCGGGCGACGCCGCCGGCCTGTTCTCGGTCACCGGCACCGGCCACATCTTCGGGTCGGGCACGCACTACGCGTCCGACGGCATCGGCGCGGGCCCGATGGGCGCCGACTCCCGCGGCACGAAGAGCTTCTCGTTCTTCGGCGCGCGTGAGAACCGCATCATGTACGTCACGCCGGGCCTGATGGGCGCGCGTATCCGGCTGTCCTACGGCGAGAACAAGTCCTGGTCGGCCGGCCTGCGCTACTTCGGCGCGCCTCCGGGCGTGAAGGACTTCAGCGCGGCCTTCGCCGCCGGCTACCGCCACGATCCCAACGAGGCGACCGGCATGGCGAAGAATTCCTACGCCGTATCCGGCGGCGTGAAGCACTCGTCGGGCTTCAACGTCAGCGGCGGCTACGAAGCGTCCCGCGTGAAGGGCGCCAGCGCCACACCGTACGACTGGTTCGCGGAAGGCGGCTGGACCGGCAAGCTGAACGACGTCGGCGCGACCTCGCTCGGCATCGGCTACAGCACCGGCAGCGACGGCATGTACGGCAAGTCCCAGCAATACTGGCTCGCCCTCAACCAGAAGGTCGACGCCGCAGCGGCTGACGTCTATGCCGGCGTGGCGTTCGACAGCGGTTCGGTGACGGGCGTAGTCACTCCCGCCGTCGAAGCGGTCGAGGGAATGGCGGCAATGCCCGCATACATCACCGCCAGGCCCAACGCTCCCGCCTTCGCAGCTGCAGGTGTGGGGACCTTTAGGACCTCATATACGGTGAACACCGCAGCCACTTGGGACGACGACAACAACACCGCTACCGCCGAAGTACCGATTCCGGCGATTGCGGACGGGACGACGATCGCGACCGCCGACCTTGTCGCCCATGCTGCTGCCACCGACCTCTCAACAACCCGTGTCGCGCTGTTCGATACCGACGGTGAGACTGCACTGACCACTCTCTCCACCGACCACACCTTCACCTATCACGCCGCCACGGATGAGGTGGAAGAGGTCGAGGCCAAGGACGCCGTGATGGGCAAGGTCAAGCGCGACGGCGTGGTGATCTTCCTCGTCGGCGTCCGCGTCAAGTTCTAGGCGCGGCACCGGCGTAACGGGAGCGGCCTGACGTGCATCGCGTCTTCTTCTCCACGGCCAGGGCGGGCCTGCCCCGGACTGCGATCCGGGGTCTGCCGCTCGCCCTGGCCGCCCTCCTGGCCCTGACGGCAAGCGCCTGCATGGCGCCCTCCGCGAAGCAATCCTCCGCGGCGGGACCGGCAGGCGAGCAAACCGCCAGGGCGCAGGAGGGTGAGAAGGAACAGGGCAAACCGTCGTCCTGGTGGCAGCGCATGACGCGGTCCCACAAGGAGCCGAAGGATAAGCCCTGGATCTACGGCGACGTGCGGAAGGGCAAGGGCCTGCTCGGCGATAGCGAGCACGGCTACACCCTGTACCGCAAGGGCGAGGCGGACGGTTCGTCCGGCCCGTCGAAGCCCGCCAAGGTCCGCCGCTAGCCGGCGGTCCCTTCCCGAAGCACTGAACCGGGCCCGGACGGCAACGTCCGGGCCCTTTTTCTGTGCGCGCTCCGCCCGCGCCCCTTCGACAGGCTCTCCCCCGGAGCGGAGGGGGGAGCATCGTTCCGCAAACGCCGCGCCAAAGCCGAAAGACCGGCGCAAATCCAACACCTTATCCCCTCCCTTTGGATTGCTCTGCGAAAGTGGCGTGACTGTGCCGGTGTCCCCCTCCCCCTAACCCCCTCCCCCGGAGGGGAGGGGGGATGTTTTTGCGGGAGCCGTCGTGCGGAAGCAGGGAAAACGTACGGAATACGGGCGTTTCCCCCCTCCCCTTGGGGGAGGGGGTCAGGGGGAGGGGTCTGCCGGGGAGCCTATGCCGACGCCCTTTTCCTGCCTTTTCCGGCTTTCGCAGAGGAATCCCTGGAAGAAGGGGAACCGTCGCTTTGTCCGTCGGAACCGATTCACGGTCTTTCGCCCGTCGGCGCCAGGCTTTCCGGACAAGCCTCCTTCGATACGCCGCCGTCCCCGCCGTCGAGCAGGTCGGGGCCGATGCTGCCGGTTATGCGGGCGGCGGCGTTCTGGATCGAATCCCGGGCGAGATGGGCGTAGCGGGCGGTGGTCTGGACCTGGGTGTGGCCGAGCAGCCGGCCGATCATGGTGAGGCTCTCGCCGAGCGCCAGGGCGCGACGCGAAGCTGTGGCGCAGGTCGTGGATGCGCACGTCGTCCAGCCCGGCGCGCTTGCGGACGAGGCGCCAGGGCTTCTGCAGGTCCGTGCGGTGGGTGCCGGGGAACCGGCCGGGGAAGACCCAGGGATTGTCCCTCTCCCGCGGGATCGAGCCCAGCACCGCCTGCGCCTCCGGCCCGAGCGGCACGATCCGCCCGCCGGTCTTGGAATCCGGCAGCTCGATCCAGCCCTCCCGGACATGCTCCCAGCGCAGGTCGCGGATCTCCGACATCCGGCAGCCGGTCAGCAGCAGCAGGCGGATCGCCGCGACGGCCGACGGCATCTCGTCCTCGAGATCGCGCAGCACCGCGCCGAGGCGCGCCGTCTCGGCATCGGACAGGAAGCGTTCGCGCTTGTGCTCCCGGTAGATCCTGACGTGCCGGCAGGGGTTCGAGCCGTCGGGCCGCCAGTTCCAGACCTCGGCAAGCGTGAACATCTTCGACAGCATGCCGAGCGTCCGGTTGGCCTGGTAGGGCGTCCGGCGCATCGCATAATGCAGGTCGGCAACGTCCTTGCGCTGCACATCCGCGACCGGGAGGCCGCCGATCGCGGGCTCGACGAACCGCGCCGTCATGCGGCGGTATTGCGCCGCCGTGCTCGGCTTGCAGTGAACCGGGACATACTCCTCCAGGAACCGGCGCCCGAGGGCCGACACGGAGGGCGATTCCGCCGCCGGCTGCGGCGCCGCCGCGCGCGGGTCGATGCCCTTGCGCGCCAGGGCGAGGATTTCCAGGGCCCGGCCGCGCGCCTCGACGGCGGTCAGCGGGCCGTGCGGCCCGATGGTGAACCAGCGCAGCCGGCCGCAGACGCGGGTCTGGACGACATAGTTTTTCCGGCCCGAGGCGCGGACCCGGACGCCGAAGCCGGTCAGTTCGCGGTCCCACCAGACGGCGTCGGCGCCGTCCGCCCGCAGCCCCTCGACCGCGCGGTTGGTCAGCTTGAGAATGCGCTTCGTCATGCCGCGAAATCCCCCCGCGAAGCCGCCCGCGAAACGTCGTATCAGCCGAAGTTAATCCGGCAAACTATTGGCAAACAAATCGATTTAGCGCGAAAAATAACGGGCGCAAAATGCGATATGCGATGAACATATTTCCCGAAAAAACCGATTGACCGGTTTATCGAAAAAATACCCCCCGGACGCCCGGGAGGACGGTGTGCCAGCCGACCGTATCGCGCCCCTCGATACGGCCCCCTCGATACGGCGCTGACGCGCCTACTCGGGATGAGGGTGGGTTGAAGGAGTGTCATCACCTTCCCCCTTCCCCTCACCCTGAGTAGCCCCGCCCGCTAAGGGCGGGGCGTATCGAAGGGCGCCCCTCGATACGGCTCCCCTTCGACAAGCTCAGGGCAGGCTCTCGATACGGCGCTGACGCGCCTACTCGGGATGAGGGGTTTGGGGGAGGGGGACACCGGCACAGTCACGCCACTTTCGCAGAGCAGTCCAAAGGGAGGGGATAAGGTGTTGGATTTGCGCCGGTCTTTCGGCTTTGGCGCGGCGTTTGCGGAACGATGCTCCCCCCTCCGCTCCGGGGGAGAGCC
>JAJDVM010000005.1 GCA_022826125.1 Defluviicoccus sp. | reverse complement strand
GCGGCTGGTCAGGTGCCGGAACCCCGCGATGACCATCCCGTCCGCCTTCACCCGGGGCCGTCTTCGCGTCGCCGGGTCCCAGCCCCTTGTCTCGAGAAGCTCCCCCTCCACCCAGTCGAGCGTCGCCCGCACCGCCTCGTCATGCGCCCGGATCACCCGGCGGTCGCCGATCACCAGCGCCTCCAGCGACACCGACTTGGGCGCGGACAAGGTGATGTCCCAGCCCGGACGGTGCTCGTGCCCGCCCTCGCGCGCCCGCCCGAGGCGGATATCCGTCCCCGGCACCCAGCCCGACAGAACCTCCTCGAAGCGGGACGGGTGCACGTGCGCCCTGAGCCCCAGCGCCTTCGCCGCCCCTCCGTGCCAGAAGCTCGCCTGGCGGTGCTCGGGATCGTTCCTCGCGTAGTACCCGTCGCGCTCGAAGTACGTCACCGCCCTGACGGAGGACTTGAGCTCGAAGACCGTGGCTACCATGCCGTCCGATCCTCAGAACAGGCTGCCCTGGTCCGGCTCCGGCCCCGCCGGCTTGGGCGGATCGGAACTCTTCCTCCGCCTGGCCTTCCCGGGCTCCGGCCGGGCCGCGCGGGCCGCCTCGCGGTCTTTCGCCGCACCTTCCCGCAGCAGCGCGCGGATCTCGCGCATCGCCTCCAGCAGCTCGCGCTGCTCCTCCGGCGCCAGCGCGGTGAACCCCGTGCCGCCGCGCGACAGGTCCCGCTCCACCAGCCTCTTCACGTAGCGCGCGATCGGCAGCCCGGCGCGTTCCGCCCGCGTCCGCACCTCGTCCCACTCCGCGTCCCGCGCCGAGATCGAGAGGTGACCGCTCCCCTTCCGCTTGCCGCGCCGGCGCGCCCGCCTCATCGCCCCCGCGCCGGCGGCCGGAGCGCCGCGGCCGCATCCGGACCGCCCTCCCCGAGTCGCTCCCTCACCGTCCGCAGCAGCTCGCGCAGCCCATCCCGAAGCTCCAGCTGCTCGTCCGGCGTCAGCACCACCGGATGACGCTCCGGGTCGTCCGCCGCCACCAGATCGAGGATGTATTCCGAGTTCTCCTTGCCCACCGCCGCCGCGGCCTCGCGGACCATCGTCCGCTCCGCCGGGTTGAGGCTCAGGCTGCGCGGGCGCTTGGGATCCGCGGTCACCCCCCGACCTGCCCCGGACCCGTTCCCGGGTCCTCCTCGTCCAGGTCCCTGCCCACCGCCTTCCAGCGGTTCGCCGCGCCCGGATCGGTTACCTCGCCCAGCATGCGCTCGCGGTCGATCCACCCGTCCACCGCGTCGCAGGCGTCTTCCCACTCCAGCCCCGCCCCCGCCTCGCGCAGCCGCCGCTCCTCCAGCAGCGACAGCACCAGCAGCTCGCGCAGCCCGCGGCGCAGCACCTCGGGTGGTATCGCGTCCGGCATCAGCGCGCGATGCATCAGGTAGCGCGACCGGTTCATCCCGCGCTCGTCGGCCAACCGGCCGGCCATCTCCCACTCCGCATCGCTCGCCATCACCGTCCGCTGGCGCTTCCCGCCCTCATCTCCGTTCATCGCTGGACCCCCAGGAACGGCACTTTACCCCGTCAACACAAGGTATCAATCTATGGCCTGAAAGCCAGAAAAATTCCACTGGGGATCCTGGGTGCCATACAGATATCGGATGTGTTGGAGCATCCTTGATACAAGAAAATGCAAACATAAGAAACACATAAGGTAGCCATATGGCCAATGTCGATTAGCCTTGTGGATGTAGAAAAAGTACGCTATAATAATCCTCTAAGTGGGAGAAACAGCGATTCTTCTCAGTCTGGTCAGCACGCAAATGGTGATATTATCCACCCACACCAATCCGCGTGGGGCCGGGCGCCAAAAGGATGCGCGGTGCTCGACTCGGTTCCGATTGCGCTGGAAGAAATCTACGTCCCGGCGAAGCGCCGCCGGACACGGGACGACACCAGGGTGGAGGCGTTGGCGCTGGACATCCTGGAGAACGGCCTGAAGAACCCGATCCACGTGCGCCGGGACGAAGAACGCTACGTCCTCGTCGAGGGGCTGCACCGCCTCGAAGCCGTCCGTGCGCTGGGCGAAGACACGGTGGACGCTTTGGTGGTCAGCGCCAAGCGGCATTAACGGGAAAGGGCCGAGTCTTGGCCGAGCAGATTTTCCTGACCGTCGGCGGCAGTCGAATGGAATGCCTGGTGGCGGTCCCTCCGCGGGCCGGGATCCATCCGGGGCTCGTCATCGCGCCTCATTTGCCCGCCGACCGCGGCCTCAAGGCCGATGCCTTTACCGACGGCGTCGCCGACCGCTATGCCCAAGCCGGATATGTCTGCGCCGTGCCCCAGGTCTTCCACCGCCAGCCTCCGGAGCGGGAACGTCCCGAAAAGCGCCGGCACATGAACGACGACGAGGTCATGCAGGACCTCACCACGGCCCGGGATTTGTTGGCGGCCAGGGACGATGTGGACGGCGGCCGGATCGGGGTGCTGGGCCATTGCACCGGCGGTCGCATGGCGATCCTGGCGGCGACCCGGGATCCCGACTACCGGGCGGCGATCGATTTCTGGGGCGGCGGGGTCAACGCGGCCTGGGGCGAGGGCTTGCCGGCGCCCCTCGACAAGGTGGCCGATATCGCCTGTCCCGTCGCTGGGTTCTTCGGCAACGAAGACGCCAGCCCGTCCCCGGAAGACGTGGACGAGCTGGAGGCCGCCATGCAACGCCACGGGAAACCCTACGAGTTCCACCGCTACGATGGGGCGGGCCACGCCTTCCAGAATTTTGCCAACCCGGAGCGGTTCCGGCCGGAGGCTTCGGAGGACGCCTGGGCCAAGGCCATCGACTTCCTGGATCGTCACCTGAAGTCGTAGCCGGCATCCGGTCCCGGTCGATTGCCGTCAGCCGGCGCGCTCGCGATGTCGCTCACCGAGCGCGTGCCAGTAGGACGGATCCCACCAGCGGATCGCGAGCCCCGACGGAGAAGGCAGGACGTGGATTTCGGTGTCGCCGAGGCGCGCGTCCTGAACCCCGTAATCGACGCGGCGGACGCCGAACGCGGCGCGGAGAAAGACCTGCGCCGGCCGCTTGGCGGTGAAGGCGAGGATCGCGGGGCGGAAAACCTCGATCTTTGCCAGAAGGGCATCGGCATCGTCGCCGCTGCCGGTGAGGTCCGAATCCGCGCCCCACTCCGTCTTGTTGATGTCGGTCAGGCCGAGCCCGTGGCGCGGCAGTTCTCGGAACTCGGCCGGCGCGAGGAGCCGCGGAGTGAGCCCCGCTTCCGCGAGGATCGGCCAGAACTTGTTGCCCGGGCCGGCATAGGGAAGGCCCAGCCGCGCCGAGACCGCGCCGGCCGCGCTGCCGCACAAGAGCGTTACGACGCCGAGCTCGATCGTATCGGGAAGGACCGGCGCCTCAGAGGGCACGGAAGAAGTCGTTGCCCTTGTCGTCGACCACGATGAAGGCGGGGAAGTCCTTCACCTCGATCCGCCACACCGCCTCCATCCCGAGCTCGGCATATTCGAGGCAGTCCACCCTGGTGATGCAGTCCTGGGCGAGACGGGCGCCCGGGCCGCCGATGGATCCCAGGTAGAAGCCGCCATATTCCTTGCAGGCTGCGGTGACCTCCGGCGAACGGTTGCCCTTGGCCAGCATGACATAGCTGCCGCCCGCCTTCTGGAATTGCGCGACGAAGGAATCCATGCGTCCCGCCGTGGTCGGGCCGAACGAGCCCGAGGCAAAGCCCTCCGGGGTCTTCGCGGGGCCCGCGTAATACACCATCTTCTCGCGCAGGTAAGAGGGTATCTCCTCGCCCGCGTCGAGCCGCGACTTGATTCTGGCGTGCGCCGCGTCGCGTGCGACCACCATCGAGCCGGTCAGCGACAGCCGGGTCTTGATCGGGTGGCGGCTCAGCGTCGCCCGGATCTCGTCCATCGGGCGATCGATATCGATCTTCACGACTTCGCCGCCGAGTGCCGACTCGTCGACATCGGGCAGGTACCGCGCCGGGTTGGTCTCCAGCTGCTCGAGGAAGACGCCGTCCCGCGTGATCTTGCCGAGCGCCTGCCGGTCCGCCGAGCAGGAAACGCCCAACCCGATCGGCAGGGACGCGCCGTGCCGCGGCAGACGGACGACCCGGACGTCGTGGCAGAAATACTTGCCGCCGAATTGGGCGCCGATGCCCATGTTCCGGGTCATTTCGAGGATCTGGTCTTCCATCTCGAGGTCGCGGAACGCATGGGCCTGCGCCGAGCCCTCGGTCGGCAGGCCGTCGAGATAGCGCGTGCTGGCGAGTTTCACGGTCTTCAGGTTGAACTCCGCCGACATGCCGCCGATACAGATGGCGAGGTGGTAGGGCGGGCACGCTGCGGTGCCGAGGGTGCGGATCTTCTCGTCGAGAAAGCGGAGCATCGATTCCGGGTTGAGCCGCGCCGGCGTCTCCTGGAAGAGGAAGGACTTGTTGGCCGAGCCGCCGCCCTTCGCGATCAACAGGAACCCGTACTCGCCGCCCTCGGTGGCGTAGATTTCGATTTGCGCCGGCAGGTTGGTCCCGGTGTTGACCTCCTCGTACATGCCGATCGGCGCCAGGTTGGAATAGCGCAAATTCCGCTCGGTGTAGGTCTTGTAGATGCCGGCCGCGAGTGCCGCCTCGTCGTCGCCCCCGGTCCAGACCCGCTCGCCCTTCTTCCCCATGACGATCGCCGTGCCGGTGTCCTGGCACATGGGCAGCACGCCGCCGGCCGAGATGTTGGCGTTCTTCAGGAGGTCGTAGGCGACGAAGCGGTCGTTGTCGGACGCTTCCGGGTCATCGAGGATCGCGCGCAGCTGGGCGAGGTGGCCGGGCCTGAGAAAATGCGAGATGTCGAAGAACGCCTGCTCGGCGAGGAGGCTGAGCGCCTCGGGCTCGACGGTGAGGATGTCTTTGCCCCGGAAGCGCTCGATGCCCACGTGGTCGGACGAAAGCTTGCGGTAGGGGGTCGCGTCGTCCGACAGCGGAAACAGCGCGTGATGGGCGAATTCGGACATTGCATCCCCTCCGTGGCTGGCGGCTCCCCCTGAAAATAGGTTCGCGGCGGCAACCGACCAACCCGGGCTAGGTCCGGACCCCGTTGAGCCCGTCTATCGCGCCCGCGAGCTCATCGTAACCGTCGATCACCGCGTCCGCGCCCAGCGCCGATGCCGGCACCGGGCTGTAGCCGAAGCTGACCGCGATGAAGGGGATCGAGGCGGCGCGCGCGGCATCGGCGTCGATGGGGCTGTCTCCGACCATCGCGGCAGATCTCCCCGCCCCGCCGGCGCGTGCGACCGCCTCCAGCAGCGGTTCGGGCGACGGCTTCCTGGTCGGGAGCGTGTCGCCCGCGACCACGCCCGCGAAATAGCCCGCGAGGCCGAACGTCTCCAGCACTGTCTCCGCCAGACCTTCCGGCTTGTTGGTGCAAACCGCGAGCCGCGTGCCGCGTGCCAACAGTCCGTCCAGCGCCGCGTGTACACCGGGAAATAGCGCGCTGCCCGCGACCGGCGCTTGCTCGTAGGCAGCGACGTAGGCGGCG
The DNA here is from genome assembly GCA_022826125.1 of Defluviicoccus sp. Classification (GTDB taxonomy): domain Bacteria; phylum Pseudomonadota; class Alphaproteobacteria; order MPNO01; family MPNO01; genus MPNO01. The sequence continues at coordinate 24,015 of JAJDVM010000005.1, read as the reverse complement.
AAGGCGGCGTCGATCCTGGCCTCCGATGCGGGTTCTCCGGTCGCCCGGAACGCGTTCTTCATGAGCACCCGGCCGCCGCTGCCGATCAGCTGTCGTACTTCGTCGCTGGTCAGCGGGCGGCGGCCCTCCGCGGCGAGCGCCTGGTTCGCGGCCGCCTCGATGTCCGGCAGGGTGTCGACGAGCGTTCCGTCGAGGTCGAAGACTACGGTTTCGGTCATCGGCTGTCGCTCTACCCTCGCGCTTCCACACCGGCGCGACTATTCTCGGCCGCGACCGATCCCGCAAGGACTCCCTGCCATGGCCGGCAGCCTGCCCGTCCTCGCCGTCATTCCGGCGCGCTACGCCTCGACCCGGTTCCCCGGCAAGCCGCTCGCGATGATCGCGGGCAGGCCGATGGTGGTGCGGGTCTGGGAACGCGCGCGGCAGGCGAAAACCGTCGACCATACCGTGGTCGCGACCGACGACGAGCGCATTGCGGCGGTCTGCCGCGAGAACGGCATCGATTGCGAGATGACCGCCTCCACCCACGCGACGGGGACCGACCGGCTCGCGGAAGTCGCCGGGCGGCGGCCCGCCGGGATCTACGTCAACGTCCAGGGCGACGAGCCGCTGATCGATCCCGCCAGCATCGACGTCGTGGTGGGAACGCTCCAGCGCGTGCGCGGCGAGGGGATCGAGGTCTCGACTTGCTATCTCGAAGATGCGTCGGCCGAGCAGTGCGCCGACAGCTCGGTCGTCCACCTGGTGCCCGGCCTCGACGGGTGCGTGATGATGTTCACCCGGCTGCCGGTCCCGCTCGACTTCGTCGAATCCACGCCGCGAAGGATTCATGTCGGCATGTTCGCCTTCACCGCCGCCGCGCTCGCAAGGTTCCAGGCCTGGGAACGGGGGCCGGTGGAGCGCGCTGAGAGCGTCGAGCTGATTCGCGTCATCGAGCACGGAGAGCGGATCGCCTGCGCGCCCGTGCCCCCGGGGTCCATCGGCGTGGACCAGCCGGAGGACGTGGCGCTGGTCGAAGCGGCGCTCGCCCCACGCGGTGCGCGATGAACGACCTCGCCGGCATCCACGATCGTATCCGGCTGGTCAGCCTCGACTGCGACGGGGTGATGACCGACGGGACGCTCTATTACGGCGAGGACGGGCGGCAATGGCGTGCGTTCCACGTCCATGACGGGGTCGGCATCCGCATGCTGATCGAGGCCGGGCTCGAAGTCGCCTTCGTCACCGCGAGCCGGACGGCGACCATCGAGCGCCGCGCCGAGGTGCTCGGCGTCCCCCACTGCCTGGTCGGCGTCGGCGACAAGCTGGAAGCGCTCGCCGGGCTGTGCGAACGCCTCGGGATCGGCTTCGAGGCGGTGGCCCATATGGGGGACGACCTGAACGACTTGCCGGTCCTGGAGGCGGTCGGGCTGGCGGCGACGGTGCCGAACGCCGTTCCGGCGGTCCACGCGATCGCCCGCTACACGACCGGTCGGCGGGGCGGCGAGGGCGCGGTGCGCGAATTCGCGGAATGGCTGCTCGACGGCCGCGCAAAAGGCGAGGGAGAAGATGGGCGATAGCGACGGGATCCTGGTGAGGCGGGCGCTGTTTTCGGTTTCCGACAAGACCGGGCTCGTGGATTTCGCTTCCGCGCTCGCCGAACGCGGGGTGGCCCTGGTGGCCAGCGGCGGCACCGCGCTGGCGCTCGCCGATGCCGGGCTGGATGCGAGCGACGTCTCTGACCTCACCGGCTACCCGGAGATGATGGACGGGAGGGTCAAGACGCTGCACCCCGCGGTCCACGGCGGCATCCTCGCCCGCCGCGACCTGGCCGCGCACCGAGATGCGATGGAAGCGAACGGGATCGCGCCCATCGATCTCGTCGTGGTCAACCTCTACCCGTTCGAGGAAACCATCGCCGGCGGCGCGGAGCGCGACGAGGCGGTCGAGCAGATCGACATCGGCGGACCCGCCCTGATCCGCGCGGCGGCCAAGAATCACGCGTTCGTCGTCGTCGCCACCGATCCCGAGGACTATGACGGGATCCTGCGGGAGCTGGAGGAGAACGACGGCGGGACCACGCTCGATTTCCGCAGGTGCCTCGCCGCCGCGGCTTACGCGCGAACCGCGTCCTACGACGCGGCGATCTCGCAATGGTTCGCGCGCGACGTCGACATTCCGTTCCCCCGCCACATCGCCTTCGGCGGCACCCGCGCCGAGGTGTTGCGTTACGGCGAGAACCCCCATCAGGAGGCGGCCTTCTACCGCGCCCTGCCCGAACGGCCGGGCGCCGCCTCGGCCACGCCGATCCAGGGCAAGGCGCTCAGCTACAACAATATCGGCGATGCCGACGCGGCGTTCGAGCTGGTCGCGGAGTTCGACCGCCCGGCCATCGCCATCATCAAGCATGCCAACCCATGCGGGGTGGCGGTCTCCGATACGCTGGCGGAAGCCTATGCGCGTGCCTTCGCCTGCGATCCGGTGAGCGCCTTCGGCGGGGTGGTCGCCGCCAACCGCGGGATCGACGCGGCGGCGGCCCGCGCGATCACCGAAATCTTCGTCGAGGTGGTCATCGCGCCCGGCATCGACGAAGACGCGCTCGCGGTGTTCGCGAAGAAGCCCAATATCCGTGTGCTGGCGACAGGCGCGGTACCCGAAACCGTCGCCCCCGGCCTCGCGATCCGGTCGATCGCCGGCGGGATGCTGGTGCAGGACCGCGACGCCGCGAGTCAGGACGCCGCCGACCTGCGGGTGGTAACGAAGCGGGCACCCACCGACCGGGAACGTCGCGATCTCCTGTTTGCGTTCACGGTCGCCAAGCACGTCAAGTCCAACGCGATCGTGTTCGCACGGGACGGGGCGACCGCCGGCATCGGCGCGGGTCAGATGAGCCGGGTCGATTCGACCCGGATCGCGGCCCTCAAGGCCGCCGATGTCGCGCGCGAGGCCGGCGAGGCGGAGCCCGCGACGACGGGCTCGGTGGCCGCGTCGGATGCGTTCCTGCCATTCGCCGACGGCCTGATCGCCGCCGCCGACGCGGGCGCGACCGCAATGATCCAGCCGGGCGGCTCGATCCGCGACGACGAGGTGATCGCAGCCGCCGATGAGCGGAATATCGCAATGGTCTTCACCGGCAGGCGGCATTTCCGCCACTGACCGGTGGAACCTCTTAACGTCTGGGCGCGGCCACGAAGGCCATCAGCACGAGTCCGACCGCGAAGAATGCGATGATCGTGGTCATGCCGGCGCGCTGGGATTCGAAGGTCAGCGTCGCCCAAGCGAGGACCGCGGGACCGGCGAAAGAGGTCACCTTTCCCGACAGCGCGTAGAGCCCGAACATCTCGGTCCGCAGCTCGGCCGGGGCGAGATGCGCCATCAGCGACCGGCTCGCCGCCTGCACCGGCCCCATGAAGATCCCCAACGGAAGCGCCAGCAGCCAGAACGCGGTCTTGCTCTCGACCACAAGCAGCGGCACGCCGAACGCGATCAACCCGACGATTCCGATCTGGACCGTCTGCTTGGACCCAATGCGGTCGTCGAGCCAGGCGAAGCCCGCCGCGCCGAGCCCCGCGGTCACGTTGAGCGCGATACCGAACTGGATGATCTCCTCGAACGACATGCCGAACGTGCCTGCGGCGTAGATACCGCCGAACGCGAACATGGTGTTCATGCCGTCGACGTAGAACAGCCGGGCGAGCAGGAACCGGGCAATATTGGCGTGTCGCCTGATCTCGCGCAGCGTGGAGATCAGCTGGGCCAGACCGGTGCGGATCGCCTCGCCGGCGCGGACCCTGATCCCGGCCTCGTCGGGCACCCATAGGAAGGTGGGGATGGCGAAGATCGCGAACCAGAGCGCCACCATGGGCCCGACGATGCGGATGTGCTCGGCCTCCTCCTTGTCGAGCCCGAATAGCGGACGCTCGGCCTGGACGAACAGGACCAGCAGCATTCCGAGACAGGCGAGGCCGCCCATATAGCCAAGGCCCCAGCTCCAGCCGGACAGCCGACCGATCCGGTCCCTGGACACCAGGCCCGGAAGCATCGCGTTGTAGAAAACGTTGCCGATCTCGAATGCGGTGTTGGCGATGACGAAGAAAGCCAGCGCCCACAGCATGTCCGCCGGGTCGGGACGCGTGTACCAGAGGAGCGCCGTCGCCACGACCGTGATCGCCGCGAAGGCGCCGAGCCACGGTTTGCGTCGCCCGGTACGGTCGGCGATCGAGCCCAGGATCGGGCTTAGCACCGCGATAAGGATGCCCGAAACCGCCAACGCCTGGCCCCACGCGGCGGTCCCGTCGATCGGATTGTCCGCCACCGCGCGGGAGAAATAGGCCGCGAACACGAAGGTGACGATGACGGTGGGGAAGCCCGAATTCGCCCAGTCGTACAGGCACCAGGCGAACTGCGCCCGTCTGCCCGCCACGGGAACGTCGATTTGCGCGGGGGAAGCCATGGATGGAGACTAGCACCCCTCCCGGCGCCTGTGGCACGATATGTGACGGATGATACCCCACACGCAGGGAGCGCGAAGAATGGCGTATACGCTTGAGGAATTCTGTCGGGACTGCCGCACGCATCTCGGCGAAGATCCCGGCCCGGGCGGCCGCGAAAAGGTCCGGCGCGACCTCGAACGACTCCTTCAGATCCCCAAATTCGTCGACGAGTATTGCGGTCCGGAGGCGGAGCGCGGCGTCCACGTGCTCTACGACGACGACGACCTCGGCTTCCAGGTGCTGGCCCATATCAACGCCGAGGCCCGGGTCTCGCCGCCGCACGACCACGGCGCGTCATGGGCGATCTACGGCCAGGCGACCAAATACACCGACATGACCGAGTGGGAGCGCCTCGACGACGGCTCCGACCCCGGCCGCGGCGAGGTCAGGGAGGAGAAGAAATACCGCCTGATGCCGGGCCAGGCGGGGATCTACGCGGACGGCAAGATCCATTCCATCGACTATCCCGACGACGCGCGTTTCGTCCGCGTGACGGGAACCAATCTCGACGAGATCAACCGGATCGCGTTCGACCGCGATACCGGAGCCGTCAAGCAGATGGGCCCGCAGATAGCGAGCTAGCGCGGACTCCTCGCCGCTGTCGCGGCCTGCGTCGCGCCCAGGCGCCTCCTGTTCAACCAGCGCGGCCTCGCGGCGGCGGGGCGCGTCCTGTATTCCTTGCGCTTGCCCGCCGGTCGCTACTTTGGGGATGCCGTCATCTTGTCTGACGCGTCGCGGTCCGGCCGGGCGCTGCCGGTCGCGCCCCTCTTCGCACTCGTCTGGCTCCTCGTGCTCACCCGCATCCTGTGGCGGGATGCGCCGGTCGACGATGCGGCGACGCTGGCGCTCGGACTGTTGTTCGCGGTGGGCCTTACGCGCGCCCGCCGACAAACCCTTGCGCTCGCCGCCGCTTTGTCGCTGGCTGCGCTCGGCTTTGCCGCGGCGCTCGGAGACTGGTGGGCGTTGTGGCGCGGTCTGGGCGACGCCACGACCTTCGCCGCCTTCTTCGTCACCCTCGTCGTCCTGCGGACGACCGCGGAGCGCCGCCCCGAGACCGGGCGCACCCGCCGCCTGATGGCGCTGCTCGATCCGCGGCAGAGAACCACGGCGACGCTCTACGGCGCCAATGTCATGGGCTCGGTGCTGGTGGTGGGCGCGCACGCGATCCTCGCTCCCGTGCATGATCGGAACGCCCCGGAACCGGAGCGCAGGCGGGCCGCGATCATCGCGCTGCGCGGCATGGGGCTCGCCGGGCTCTGGTCGCCGTTCTGGGTCGCGATGGCGGTCGGATTGCAGCACCTGCCGGAGGTCCCGCTGTGGTCGGTGATGGCGCTCGGCCTCGCTCTCGCGGTCCCTGCCCTGGTCCTGGGCCAGATCATGGCCGGCGCGTTCCAGGGCGGAACGCGGACCCCTCTCGCCGCGTTGCTGCCGGTGGTGCCGCCGGTCGCGGTCGCGGCGTCCACGGTCGTCGTTCTCGCCAGCTTCACGCCCTTACGCCCGCTGGAAGCGCTGCTGCTCGGGATTCCCGCCGTGTGCGCCGCCGCGCAGCTCCCTCTCGGACGCGGCGCCGTGCGGGAGATCGTCCGCGCTTCCTACGACCGCACGCCGGCGGTGCTCGGCGAGCTGGTCATCGTCACCTGCGCGTTCGTGCTCGGCCGGGTCCTTGTCGGCGGTCTGGACGTCCTCGATCCGGGGCTCTGGCCCGAGCCGGGAACCATCCCGGCACCTGCTGTCATCGCCTTCACGATCGTCGTCCCGGCGGCGCTCGCGCTGTTCGGCATCCACCAGATCGTGACCATCACCGTGTTGCTGGTCCTGTTCTCCCAGGTGCCGACGGGGGTCGCCGACCTGATACTGTTCCAGGGTGCCTTGGTTTCCTGGTCGATCGCCTCGATGATCGGGCTGTCCGCGATATCGACCGTGGCGGCGGCGTCGTTCTTTCACGTTCGCCTGGAACGCGTCGCCTTCGGAGCCAACCTCGCCTTCGGCGCCGCGCTCGCGACGCTGGGCACGGCGGTCCTGTCGCTCCTGAACGCGGTTCTTGCCGGATGACCGGACGAAAGGCGGCGAAAATCGTTTGTATACATACAAATATGGACCTAAGCTTCGGACGGTCCCGAGAGCGAAGCGCGGCCGGGAGGAATGCGATGACCTTCGTCAGGAACGCGTGGTACGTGGCGTCCTGGGCGAGCGAGCTGACCCAGGCGCTCCAACGCCGGACGATCCTCGGCGAGGACGTCGTTCTATACCGGACCGGCGACGGTACGCCGGTGGCGCTGCGCGACCGCTGCCCGCATCGGCTGCTTCCGCTGTCCCAGGGGCGCCTGATCGACGACAGGGTCCAGTGCGGCTATCATGGGCTGGTGTTCGACCGGTCCGGCGCCTGCGTCCACGTGCCGGGGCAGGAGGTCATCCCGCCCAACGCCCGCGTGAAGAGCTATCCGGCAGCCGAACGGCTCGGGCTGATCTGGATCTGGATGGGCGATGCGGACGAAGCGGATCCGGCGGAGATTTACGACCTTCCAGAATACCACCGGCCCGAATGGGGCGTCGCCTACGGAGATGCGCTCCACGTCAAGGCCGACTACCTGTTGCTTTGCGACAATCTGAGCGATCCCTCGCATGTCGAGTACGTCCACCCGACGACGCTCGGCAGCCCGAGCTCGGAAGGCGTCGGCGTCGAGTTCGAGGACGAGGAATGGGGCGTGACCACTCATCGCTGGTCGCTGGACTCCGAACCCATCGGCTTCGCCAGGGCATTCGGCAATTTCGACGGGCTGGTCGACCGCTGGCAGTACTACCACATGCACACGCCGTCGATCGCGATCATCGATTTCGGAACCGCGCCGGCGGGGTCCGGGATGGAGGCAAAGGCAGGCAGGGTCGACAACTGCATCCGGGTCTATTCCTGCCATTTCATGACGCCCGAGACCGAGACGAGTTGCTACGACTACTGGCTGCACGTGCGGAATTTCGGAGCCGACGACCCCGCGGTGGGAGAGGGCATCTCGGATCAGTTCCGCGTCGCCTTCGCCGAGGACAAGGTCGTGCTGGAGGCGATCCAGTGCGAGGAGGACAGGTTCGAGGGCGGCATCCGGGTGGGGCTCGACCTCGATGCGCCCGCGGCGCTGTTCCGCCGCAAGATCGACCGGCGGGTCAGGGCCGAGGCAGCGTGAGGAGACCGCGATGAGCGCCGAAATCAGGAAGACCAGCGTCGTCGTCGAGGAAATCCGGTTCGACATCGGCCGCCCGGTCGACCCGCCGACGCGAAAGGCCGCGGCGATCGCGGTGATCCGCAACCCGTTCGCCGGGCGCTACGAGGAAGACCTGACGCCGCTGATGGATATCGGCGCCGAGCTCGGCGGCACGCTGGGCGACATGTGCGTGAACGCGCTCGGCATCCGCCCCGAGGAGGCCGAGAGCTACGGCAAGGCAGCGATCGTCGGCGAAAACGGCGAGTGGGAGCACGCCGCCGCGATCCTGCACCCGAAGCTCGGCGCGCCGCTGCGCAAGGCGGTCGAGAAAGGCGCGGCGCTGGTCCCCTCGGTCAAGAAGATGGGCGGGCCGGGAACCCCGATCGACATTCCGCTGGGCCACAAGGATGCGGCCTATGTCCGCAGCCATTTCGACGGGATGGAGGTCCGCCTCGCCGACGCCCCGCGCGCCGACGAGATACTGGTCGCCGTCGCGGTCACCGACTCCGGACGCCCCTTTCCCCGCGTCGGCGGCCTGACGACCGACGAAGCGAAGGGCGAGGACGGGCTGCGCTAACCTGGAGACGTCCCTCGATCCGGCCCTTCGGGCCAACTCGGAATGAGGGGTTTTCTCTTCAATTTCAACGATTTCCTCACCCTGAGTAGCCGCCGAAGGCGGCGTATCGAAGGGCGGGCTACAGCACCTCCGGCAGCCGTTCCGCCGGCGGAGTGTTGCGGCTTCGGCCGGACGCCACCTTGCCGTCGATGATCACCATGCCGACGCCGGGGATGTCGCCCATTCCGACGGACTCCAGTAGATCCTTGCCGGCGGTGTGCTGGGCACGGTCGATGAGGACGAAATCGGCGGCGCGGCCTTCCTCGATCAGCCCGCAGTCCAGCTCGCGCACCCGCGCGGTGTTCCCGGTCGCGAAGCAGAACGCGATCTCGGCCGGCACGTCGCCGAGCGCCGACAGCATCGAGACCATCCTGAGAATTCCGAGCGGCTGAACCCCCGAGCCCGCCGGCCCGTCGGTGCCGAGGATGACACGGTGGAGCTGGTCGAGCTCGCGTGCGGTGCGGAGCGCGAACAGGGCCGAGGCCTCGTTGCCGTTGTGGACGATCTCGATCCCGGCCTGGCATTGCTCGCAAAGGCACGCGATCTGGTCGCGCGGCAGCGAGGTGTGCCCGCCGTTGATGTGACCGATGATGTCGGGCCCGGTCTCGAGCACGACGTCGGCGTCGATCAGGCCGGAGCCCGGGATGGAAGGACCGCCGGTATGGATCGTCGACTGGATGCCGTATTTGCGCGCCCAGCCGACCATCTTCTTCGCCTCCTCGCCGGTCTTCACGCCGCCGAGGCCGATCTCGCCCAGCAGCTTGACGCCGGCCTCCGCGAGGAACCTGAAATCGTCCTCCTCCATCCCGGTCTCGAGGATCGGCGCGCCGGCGTGGACCTTGACCCCGCCCGGCGGAAAGGACGAGAAGGCGCGTTGCGCGGTGATGCCGAGCGCGACGACCCCCTTGGGATCGCGCGGCCGCCCCGGGAGGTGGACCTCGCCGGCGGAGATCATCGTCGTCACCCCGCCATGCATCGTGGAGTCGATCCAGTTGAGCTGGCTCTGGCGGGGCGTCCAGTCGCCGAAGACCGGGTGTACGTGGCTGTCGATCAGCCCGGGGGCGAGCGCGACCCCCTTCGCGTCGATCACGACGTCGGCGTCGGCGGTATTGCAGTCGGCCTCCTTGCCGAAGGCGGCGATCTTTCCGTCCTCGACGACCACGGTGTCGCCGTCGAGGATGGGGTTTTCCAGCGCCCCGGACAGAAGCAAGCCGATATTCCTGATGACCAGCTTTTCAGCCATGACGCGCGCCCCCGGATCGGTGTTCCCAGGGCGCGAACATCCCCGAAGCGGCGGGCCGGTTCAAGACCCGCCGCGGATGGCGAGGGGTATCGCGAGGCCGGCTACTCGCCCGCGGCGGCCAGCGGCCGGGCGCCTCGCTCGGCGGCGATCCGGTTCTCGATGATGCGACGCGCCTGGATGCCGCCGCCGTCATGGTTGATGTCGACCCGCGCCCGGTCCGGCGCGGTGTTTATGTTGTCCTGCTGGAGCTGGATGATTTCCAGATCCTCCAGAAAGGCGGTGTGCACGTTCTCGTAGAGGAGGTCGGTCACCCAGGGCTCGTCGATGCGGAAATCGTGCGCCTGCGCCCAGAAATAGTGGGTGGTGGTCGCGGTCTCGGGCGTGATCGCGTTGAGGTTCCGCATGGTGAAGCCCTGGCTGCGGTCCCCCTCTGGCGCGCCGGTCCCCGCGACGGCGCCACCGACATCGAGGCGCACGAAGGCCGGCGGGGTGTATTCGATGATCTGCCAGCGGTCGATGGGCTGGTCGGGCACGAACCCGCCCGCCTTCTGGAAGAACGGCGGCGGCGGGCTGTCGAGCACCCAGCGGGTCACGCGGACGAGCTCGCCCTCGCGCTCCGCCTTCATCGGCGTCTCGGCCACCGCGTCGGTACCGAGCGTGGTCGGATGGATGTAGCTGAGATGGGAAAGGTCGAGCAGGTTCTCGACCAGCAGCACGTAATTGCCCTGAAGGTCGAGCTTCTCGCCCCGGGCGCGCCAGTCGGGGTCGTCGATCCAGTGGAAGTCCTCGATCAGGTCGGGGTCGGCCGCCGCCGGATCGCCCATCCAGATCCAGATCCAGTGGTGGCGCTCCACCGTGGGAAATCCCCTGACCCGCGCGTTCGGCGGAATTGCCGTCTGGCCGGGAACCCGGATGCACTGGCCCGACGGATCGTAGAGCAGGCCGTGATAGGGGCATTCGACGTTGTCGCCCCTGAGCTTGCCCTTCGACAGCGGCGCATGGCGGTGGCAGCAACGGTCTTCGAGCGCCACCGGCGCTCCGTCCTCCCGGCGATAAAGCACCACCGGGATGTCGAGCAGGGTCCGCCGCAACATCTTCTGGCGGCCAACCTCATGGTCCCAAGCAGCTACGTACCATGCGTTTTCGATGAACATTCCGCTCTCCCCAGCTCGTCCTGCCCCGCCCCCAGAAAAGCGAAGGGCGGCACCGGGGTGCCGCCGTATCGCCGTCTACAGGCCGGAAACTACTCGGCCGCGATCGCCGCTCCCGCCTCCGCATGCTCGGCCGCGATCTTGCGGTCGATCATGGCGCGCGCGGCGATGCCGCCCGCGTCCTGGTTGGTCTCGATCGTCGGCCGGTCGTCCCAGTTTTCCTCCTGCAGGTCGAAGACCTCCCAGTCCTGGTGGAAGGCCTGCCAGATCTGCTTGTACTGCATCTCGACGAAATCCGGCTCGATCGGCTTTCCGGGGACCTGATAGGAGTTGGACCAGAAGTAATGCGTGCTGGTCTCGGTCTCCGGCGTCACGAAGTTGAGGTTGTGGAAGCCGAACCCGTCCGCCGGCACGTCGCGCTCGAGCTCGGTGTGGCCGAACTCCTTGCCTTCCGCGGCGCCCGGGGCCGCGCCGGTGAACAGCCGTACCGCGCCCGGCATCCGGAACTCGATGATCTGCCAGCGGTCGACGATCGTCTCTTCCGGCCAGTCGCACATCTTCTGGTAGGTGGGCGGCGGGTTCTGGCCGATGGTCCAGCGCGCCACCGTCACCGAATCGTCGTCCTTGAGGGTCTTGAGCACGGCGTGCTCGGCGACCGCGGCGTTGCCGATCGTCGACCGGTGGACGAAGGCCAGATGCGAGAGGTCCAGCAGGTTGTCGATGACCAGCTTGTAGTTGCCGTTGACGTGGAAATAGGTGCCCTTGTCGCCCCAGTCGTCGGCGCTCTTCCACGGGTACGGCACGATCAGACTCTCGTCGGCGAGCGCCGGATCGCCCATCCAGATCCAGATCCAGTTGTACTTTTGCACCGCCGGAAAGGCGCGCACCTGCGCGCCGGGCGGGATCGTCGTCTGACCCGGCACGTGGACGCACTTGCCGGTGACGTCGAACTGGAGCCCGTGATAGTGGCAGGAAAGGATGTTGCCCTGCACGCTGCCCTTTCTGAGCGGCATGCGGCGGTGGCAGCAGCGGTCCTCGAAGGCCACCGGGTCGCCGTCCTCGGTACGCCAGAAGACGATCTTCTCGTTGCAGATCGTGCGTCCGAATGGCTCACGCGTGATCTCGTGCGGCTCCGCGGCCACATACCAGCAGTTTTTCAGGAACATTGAGGGGCTCCTTCCGTTCGCGCGAATTCCTACCTGTGAGCGGTGATTATTCGCCATCGCACCGCGTCAAGTCAATCTCGGCCCGCCCGTCGGAGACGGCTATAGTCGGGGGATCGGAGAAACCCGTGAGCCCGAGGGAGGCCGCCATGCAGAACCGCGCGATGTACCCCGAAACCATCCACCCGCCGATCGGCGCCTATGCGCATGCGATCGAGGTCCCGGAATCGGCCAAGACGATGTTCATCGCCGGCCAGGTCGGAATCGACGTCGACGGCAACGTGCCCGCCGACTTCGCCGCGCAGGCCGACCTCGCGTGGCAGAACCTCATGGCCATCCTGGAGTTCAACGGGATGCGGATGAAGGATGTGGTCAAGATCACCCATTTCCTGACCGACGCGGCGAACATCCCGGCCTATAACGAGGTCAGGGCCAAGTATCTTGGCGAGGAGCGGCCCGCGTCGACGCTCCTGATCGTGGCCGGCCTCGCCCGTCCGGACCTGCTGGTCGAGGTCGAGATGGTGGCGGCCATCCAGCGCTGAGGCTGCCGCCTGCCCTTCGATACGGGTCTTTTCCGCTACCCAGGATGAGAAGGTTCGAGTTTTTTCATCCCGATTACGCGCACCGGCGTCCCGTCGAAAGAAGGGTTTGCGGCCTGCTCCTTCACCCAGCGTCGGCAGCGTATCCTCAAGGAGGAATTCGATACGGTCGGCGCGCAGATGCTTGACAATGTACTTGAGTATTCGCTGGAGCCCCGCGGAGGGGAAGGGTGGGCCGAAGACGTAAGGTGTGAAGAAACAGCGCGTAGATTACTGGTTAGTCCTCACACCGCCCGAAGATCTCGCCGATTTGGTCGACAACCATCTTGAACGGACTCAAAGAAACAGATCTGGAATGTGGATCTGAAAATGAGGCCTTGACAATTAGGCTGATTTCTAGGATTGTCTCCTCGCCTTTGTCGGATCGATCCATCGAAACGACAAAGGTCCCGGCGTTGCACCGCCGGGACCCTTTAACTCGCGAGGCGCAAGCTGTGCCCCGTATTCAGAGGACACGAGAATACATGACAAACCTAGACGTGGCGACGCAAAACGCACTCAATGAAGAAGAAATCTCTGTCTCGCTCAACGACAACCCGAAACGCATGGAGGGACCGGTGATCATCCCTGTGGTTATGGGCCCGACCGTCAGCGACAATATTCCAACGGTAGTTGGCTGCATGCCAGCCGGCGTTCTGGCATACCGCTGCGACACTCCCTATCGCGACTCGCTCCGCAAGACGGGCTACCAACGCAAGCCCCAGCTCAGCCGGGTGAACAAGCTGGCCAAAGATCTGAAGGAGAGAGCAATCGACATTCCGACCGCCGTTTTGCTGAATGTTCGGGAAACGCACGCGGAACGTCTCATCGAAATGGCGCGCGAGGGATCAATCGAGATCGATTCCGCTGACGACTCCTTTTCGCTCTATGTCGTGGACGGTCAGCACCGGATTCTGGCGATCCGCCAGATTTGTGAAGAGGATTTCGAGCGCTGGAAAAACTTCTCGGTGCCGTTCGTCTTGATGCTTGGCGCCGATGAGCATCAAGAGCTCCGGCAATTTTACGTCGTCAACAGCAACGCCAAGTCGGTCAAGACCGATCTGGCGTTCGACCTACTGAAGCAACAGACCGACCATGACGGGAAGGTGATGGACCAAGCGATCCGTGACAACAAGGTCTGGCAAATCGATGGCCAAGGCCTAGTGGATCACCTGAATCAAACCTCTCCGATTTGGAAAGACCGGATCAGGCTCGCCAACGAGGACAAGGGCGACAAGGTCATCCCGGCAGCGAGCTTTGTCAGTTCGCTGAAACCGTTGGTGACCAGTCACTACTTTGGCCAACTCGGCGTGGAAAAGCAGGTGCGGGTCCTGAACGCATTCTGGAAGGCCGTCAAGGAGGTCTGCCCCGAACCGTTTGATGGGCAGATCAGACGCGATGGAACCCTCGAGTTCAGGCCCTCGGACTACACGCTGCAGAAAGGCATCGGCGTGACCGCGATGCACGAGCTCTTGTTGGTGGTGCTCGAACATGTTCGTTCGCGGGGTTCTAGCGTGTTCGACAGCGCCGCATACGCGGATCTGTTGAAACCGGTATTCGAAAACGTTCATGGGGACAACATCAACGGAGAAATGGTGAGCAGTCCTGACTTCTGGCTTGTGGCACCCAAGGGTGGCGCAGCTGGTGGTTACTCCTCCAGCGCCGGGAAGCGAGTTCTCCGGGCGATGCTTCTGCGCCACCTTCCCGACATGGAAGTCGAATAGTCAGGAATCGGCATGGGCTAAGTGGTACCAAAGGCGCCCCCCAGCCTTCCGCGGATTGAGTCGGGAGTTCCTGCAAACGCTTTGCCCACATGTCAGATCGGGGTTCTCAGTTTGCCATTCCAACGCCCACTGAGAGCCCCACTCCTTCACACCGAGTGTTCGTGGGGCATCAGTCTCGAACGCGACCCAATAGCGTAAACGGTCGAGGCCCGGAGTTCGCGAAGGTCGCTTCATCGCCAGCCTGGTCGGGATCGACGGCAACGTGCCGGCCCGTATCGACGCTCCCGATCGTGGCCGGCCTCGCCCGCCCAGATCTGCTGGTCGAGGTCGAGATGGTGGCGGCCATCCAGCGCTGAGGCCGGAGCAGCGCGTTTCGCCGGCTTGACGCGGTACCCGGGAGTGATACCATAGCGTCGCGTGGTGATTTGGCCCGACCGGCTTGCGGCCACGAAAAACAATCAGCTAAAAGGTCGGAGGCGCGACACCCCCGACTTTCCGGTCGGGGGTTTTTTATTTGCGCGCGGAGGAACGTGGAAATGGACGGTGACGCCCGGAAAGAGACGAGCTGGCGCCCCCAGACCAGGCTGGTGCGCGGCGGATTGCAACGCTCGGCGTTCTGCGAGACGTCGGAAGCGATATACGCCACCTCCGGTTTCGTCTATGACGCCGCCGAAGACGCCGAGGACGCGTTCGCGAACCGGGTCGACCGGTACATCTATTCGCGCTACGACAACCCGACCGTCGGAATGTTCGAGGAGCGCCTGCGGTCGATCGAGGGCGCCGAAGCGTGCCGCGCGACGGCGTCCGGCATGGCGGCGGTCTTCGCCTCGCTCGCCTGCATGGTGGAGACGGGGGACCATGTGGTGGGCGCGCGCGCCCTGTTCGGCTCCTGCCTCTATATCCTGACCGACATCCTGCCGCGGCTGGGGGTGGAGACGACCATCGTCGACAGCCCCGATCTCGACGCATGGAAGGCCGCGCTCGACCGGCCGACCCGGGCGGTATTCCTGGAGTCGCCTTCCAATCCCGGCCTCGACATCTTCGACATAAGGGCGATATCCGCGATGGCGCACGACGCCGGCGCGATGGTGATCGTCGACAATGTCTTCGCCACGCCCCTGCTGCAGCGCCCGCTGGAGCTCGGCGCGGACATCGTCGTCTATTCGGCCACCAAGCATATCGACGGTCAGGGTCGCTGCCTCGGCGGCGCGGTGCTGGGAAGCGAAGCCTATTGCATGGACACGCTGAAGACGTTCATGCGCCACACCGGACCGTCGATGAGCCCGTTCAACGCCTGGGTGCTCCTCAAGGGCTTGGAAACGCTGCAACTTCGCCTGCGACAGCATTGCGCGTCCGCGCTCGACATCGCGACCGCGCTGTCGCAACGCGGCGATCTGGTCAGAGTGCTCTATCCGGGCCTGGAAAGTCACCCCCAGCATGCGCTGGCGAGGTCCCAGATGTCGGATTTTGGCAGCGTCGTCGTTATCGACGTCGACGGGGGAAAGGAACGTGCGTTCCGTTTCATGAACGCGCTCGACCTGGTCGATATCTCCAACAATCTGGGCGATGCCAAGAGCCTGGCGACCCACCCGGCGACGACCACCCACCAGCGCCTGTCGCCGGAGGAGCGGGAAAGCCTCGGGATCACCGACGGGCTGGTGCGGCTTTCCATCGGGCTGGAGGACCCGCGCGACCTGCTGGAGGATATCGCGGACGCGCTTGACGGCGCTTGACCGGCACGTCGGGGCGAGATTGACGCTAGGCTCAATTGTCCTACATTTTACCCGGTCGCCGCCCGGCGCTTCCCGGGCGACCAGGGAGACCCCATGTACACAGCCATTACCCGGGCGATCCGCGTTTCGGTCGAGCCGATCTATCTGGACCAGCAATCTTCTCCCGCCGACGCGCACTACGTCTGGGCCTATCACGTCAAGATCAGCAACGAAGGCTCGGCGACGGTGCAACTTCTGACCCGTCACTGGAAAATCACCGACGGGCTGGGCCGGCTGCAGGAGGTGCGCGGCGCCGGCGTCGTGGGCGAACAGCCCGTGCTTGCGCCCGGAGAAACCTACGAATACACCTCGGGTACGCCCTTGCCGACGCCGTCCGGAATCATGCTCGGCAGCTATGGCATGCAGGGCCATGACGGGGAACGCTTCGACATAGAGATTCCGGCTTTTTCGCTCGACTGTCCCGACGAGCCCAAGCAACTCAACTGACCCGCGGGGCGCGGTTTTCCCGGCAACGCCGGGCGTTCGAAATCAACCGAAAGCGCATAGCAGTGTCGACACACCGAAGCCCGCTGAAAACGGTCGAGCCGCCGATGGACCGACCGACATTCGAGGACGCCGCGGAGGCGGTCCGCACCCTGATCCGCTGGGCCGGCGACGATCCCGCCCGCGAGGGGCTGAGCGAGACGCCGGGCCGCGTGGTGCGCGCGTTCGACGAGTGGTTCTCGGGCTATCGGGAGGACCCGTCGTCGATCCTCTCAAAGACGTTCGAGGAAACCGACGGGTATGACGAGATGGTGGTGTTGCGGAATATCCGCTTCACATCCCATTGCGAGCACCACATCGCACCCATCGTGGGCCGCGCCCATATCGGCTACTTGCCGACCCGGCGGGTGGTGGGCATCTCCAAGCTCGCCCGGCTCGTCGACGTATATGCCAGAAGGCTGCAGATCCAGGAGAAGATGACGGCCCAGATCGCCAACACCATCAACGACATCCTGGAGCCGCAGGGCGCCGCGGTGGTGATCGAGGCGAGCCATCAATGCATGACGACGCGCGGTGCCGACAAGCCGGGGTCGACGCTGATCACCAGCCAGATGACGGGCGCGTTCCGCGACGACGCCTCGACCCGGCGCGAGTTCCTGTCGGCTATCGGAAATCCCCAGATGGGACAGACCTGGTCGGCCTAGTCGGAACGGCGCCCGTCGCGCTTTAATTGCGGCGAGACCGCCTCGGGCCGGGTCGCAATCAGGGACGATGACGTGGTCGATTTCCGCCCCATCTTCTTCATCGTCGGAATACTGCTGACCACTCTCGCGCTTGCCATGCTGGTGCCCATGGCGGCGGACCTCGTGGACGGGCACGGCGACTGGCAGGTTTTCGCCGGCTCCAGCGGGCTCACCCTGTTCATCGGCGTATCCATGGTGCTGACGTCGCGCGCGCCCCGTTTCACCCTCAACATCCGTCAGGCCTTCCTGCTCACCGCCGGGAGCTGGCTGGTGCTGACCGCCTTCGCCGCCCTGCCCTTCAGCTTCTCGGAAATGGAACTCAGCTATACGGACTCGTTTTTCGAGGCGATGTCCGGCATCACCACCACGGGATCGACGGTCATCACGGGGCTCGACGACGCGCCGTCGGGCATCCTCTTGTGGCGCGCCCTGCTCCAGTGGCTGGGCGGGATCGGCATCATCGTCATGGCGGTCGCCATCATGCCGATGCTGCAGATCGGCGGCATGCAGCTTTTCCACACGGAATCTTCCGACCGGTCGGACAAGGTGATGCCCCGGATGACCCAGATCGCGAGCGGCATCGGCCTGACCTATCTCGGCCTCACCGTCGCCTGTGTGCTGCTCCTTATCGCGGTCGGCGTCGGCGGATTCGACGCGGTCGTCCATGCCATGACGACGATCGCCACGGGCGGGTTCTCCACGTCCGATTCCTCGGTCGGCGGTCTGGGTAACGCGGCGGCGGAGGGAATCATAGTCCTGTTCATGATCGTCGGCTCCCTGCCCTTCGTGCTCTACCTGCGGGCGATGGGCGGGCGGCCGTGGGCGATTTTCCAGGACATTCAGGTTCGCGCCTTTCTCGCCATCGTGCTCTTCATAGTCGCCATGATGGCGGCCTGGCGCGCTTGGTCGGGCGGCGTCACGGTCGTCGACGCGATCCGGACGGCGAGCTTCAACGTGGTCTCGATCATCACCGGGACCGGCTACAGCACGACCGGCTACGACAGCTGGGGCGCGTTCGCGACCGCGACGTTCTTCTTCATCATGTTCATCGGCGGCTGCGCGGGCTCGACGACCTGCGGGATCAAGGTGTTCCGGTTCCAGGTGCTGTACGTCACCGCGCAGGCGCAGATGCGGCGCCTGGTGCAGCCCCACGGCGTGTTCGTCCCGCACTTCAACCGACGCCCCGTGGAGCAGGACGTGGCGAGTTCGGTGATGAGCTTCTTCTTCCTTTTCGTGGCATGCTTCGGCGTGCTGGCGCTCGCCTTGGGCGCGCTGGGGCTCGACTTCATCACCGCGGTCTCGGGAGCCGCGACCGCGATCTGCAATGTCGGCCCCGCGCTGGGCGAGACGATCGGCCCGTCCGGCACGTTCGCACCCCTGCCGGACGCCGCCAAATGGGTGCTCGCCGCCGGCATGTTGCTCGGCCGTCTGGAGCTATTTACCATCCTCGTCCTGTTCACGCCGTCCTTCTGGAGGGGGTAGCGCGTGCCCGCCACGAGCAGCGCCGGTCAGCGCGCCATGAGCGACGTCGAGGCGATCGGCTGGCTGGTCGGATTCGACACCACCTCCGCCAAACCCAACAAGCCGCTGATCGATGCCGTGGCGGGCTATCTTTCGGAACACGGTGCCGCGATCCGCCAGATCCCGGACGAGACCGGGGACAAGGCCAATCTGTTCGCGACGTTCGGCCCATCGGAAGCGGGTGGGATCGTGCTGTCCGGACACTCCGACGTGGTGCCGGTGGACGGCCAACCCTGGACCAGCGACCCCTTCGCCATGGTGGAGCGCGACGGCAGGCTCTACGGCCGCGGGACCACCGACATGAAGGGGTTCATCGGCTGCGTCCTCGCCCTGGCGCCGCAGCTCGGCGCCGCCAGCCTGACCCGGCCGGTCCACATCGTGCTGTCCCACGACGAGGAGGTCGGCTGTATCGGGGTGCGCACCCTCATCGCGCTGATCGGCAAGGAACTTCCGAGGCCGGCCTTTGCGATCGTCGGCGAGCCGACCGAGATGCGGGTGGTCAACGCTCACAAGGGCATCTCTCAGCAGCAGACCAGCGTGCGGGGCCGCGACGGCCATTCGAGCCGGCCCGCCGCCGGGGTGAACGCGATCCTTTTCGCGGCCGAATATATCCGCCAGATCGAAGGCGTCGTGGGCTCCCTGCCCCGGGACGGCATCGCCGGCTCGTTCGACCCGCCGGGAACGACGTTCAACATCGGCAAGATCGGCGGCGGGTCGGCGGTCAACATCATCGCCCGCAGTTGCGATTTTCGTTGGGAGATGCGCCCCACTCCCGACGTCGATCCCGCGGAAGTGCTGGCGCGGCTGGACGCCTTCGCAAACGACGCGCTGGTACCACGCATGCGGGCGGTGGACCCGGAGGCAGGGATACGGACCGCCGTGGACATCACCGCGCCAACGCTGGGACCGATGCCCGGTTCGGAAGCCGAGGCGTTCGCGCTCCGCCTCACCGGGCAGAACGAACCCTCGACCGCGCCCTATGTCTGCGAGGCCGGGCTGTTCGCCGAGGCCGGCGTGCCTTCCATCGTCTGCGGACCGGGCAGCGTCAGCCAGGCGCACCAACCCGACGAGTTCGTCAGCCTGGAACAGATCGCCGCCTGCAGCGCCTTCCTCAGGCGGGTCGTTGCGACCGTCAGCGCGTAGTCCGGACGATCGCGGCTGGGATCATTTGAGAAACGCCGCGAGGCTCCTCTCGATCTCGCCCTCGAGCGCCTTGTCGAGCGCGTGCATCATCGCGGTCGTCATGCGGTACCACACGCGTTCCCGGTCGTTGAGCGTGACATTCTCGGCCACGGTCCGCGAATAGCGGGCGGTCGCGGATGCGTTGGCCAATTCCTTCCCGAGAGAATCGAGAATGTGGACGGATATCGTAATGGCGGCGTCGTAGCGTTCCGCCTGGTCGGTGGTGAACGTGCCTCGGACACCTTCGGTACGCTTGAGCGTCGTTTCGGTCGCGGATGCATCGCGGATCGCGACCTCGGCCCGGCCCGTGGCGCCGCTCGCGCGCAGGCGGTCGCGCGCCCATTGGCGGGCCGCGTGCGACGGCCGCACGGGAAACAGATGCTCCACGTTGGGAGCCTTCAACGGCGGCCGGTAGGTTTCGACGATGTCGACCCTGGCGACGTCGAGAAGGATCTGCGGCTTGTCGGCGAAGCGGATTTCCGGATAGGACGGGGCCGTGGGCCCGGATGCACATCCGGCGACGGCCATGGCGAGCAGCAACGCCGCGCATCCGGGCAAGAGGGGAATCGGCGACCTCACGGCTCAATTGGTCCGGTAGAGGTGCTCGATGTCGTCCTCGTCGAACGCATACCGCTCGCCGCAGAACTCGCAGGTGACGATCACCTGACCGTCGACCTCCAGATCCGCGATTTCCGCGCGCGGGAACGAACGCAGCGTCGCCTCCACCCGGTCGCGGGAGCAGCGGCAGCCATGCGCGAGCGCGTGCGGCTCGAACACCCGCACCCCGTCCTCGTGGAACAGGCGGTAGAGGAGGTCGTGGGGATGCAACCGGGCGTCGACCAACTCATCGGGCGTGCACGAACCCATCAGCACGAGCGCCCGGCGCCAGCTCTCTTCGAGACCGTCGTCGGGAGCCTCCCCCGACAGCCGCGCCCGGCCGCTGTCGGGGAGGCGCTGCATCATCATGCCGCCTGCCCGCCACGATCCGCTCGGACCCGTTGGCGCGACGGCGAGCTTGAACACCGCCTGGTTCTGGTCGGACTCTCGGAAATGCCGGTGCGCGCAATCGGCCAGCGATCCCCCGCTGAGCTCGACGATGCCCTGATAGCGCTCGACCTCGGGTCCCCGATCGATAGTGAAGGCGAGGTAGCCCGCTCCGATCAGCCGGGGCACCGGGGCGGCCCGCCAGCCCGCGGCACCCTCCCCCGCCAGCACCCCATCCAGCGTCCGCCCGTCGAATGCCGCATAAGCGCGCAGCTCGCCGGAAGACGTCGCATCCGCGACCAGCATGCCGACCGGGCCATCGCCCTTTACCTGGACGGTCAGAACGCCCTCGTCCTTCAACGCGGAAGACACCAGAGCGGCCAGCACCGCGAGCTCGCCCAGAAGCGTCGCCACCGGAGGCGGGTAGTTCGGCCGCGACAGGATTCTGTCCACGGTGCCGCCGAGGCGGACCAGCTTGCCGCGCGCCGCCTGGGTCTCGATCTGGAACGGCAGCACGATATCGTTGTCGACCAGCCCGACCGGCCCCTCCGTGTCGAAAGAGGCGCCGGCCCCGGTCATTCGAGGCACCAGAGCAGGATTGCCTTTTGGGCATGGAGCCGGTTTTCCGCCTCGTCCCAGACCACCGATTGCGGCCCGTCGATTACGCCTGCGGTGACCTCCTCGCCGCGATGCGCGGGCAGGCAGTGCATGAAGATCGCGTCGGCCTTGGCGTGGGACATCAGGCGTTCGTCGACTTGATAGGGAAGGAGAATATTGTGGCGGTGGTCTTCCGCGTCATCGCCCATCGACACCCAGGTATCGGTCACGACGCAGTCCGCCCCGCGCACCGCTTCGCAAGGGTCCTCCGTCAGCGCGATCCGTCCGCCCATCCGCTCGGCCCGTTCGATAATCGCGGCGGGCGGCGCGAGCACCGGCGGGCAGGCAAGCCGGAGCTCGAAGTTGAACGCCGCCGCTGCCTCGATCCACGAGCAGGCCACGTTATTGCCGTCCCCCGACCAGGCGACGACGCGATCGGCGATCGGTCCGCGGTGCTCCTCGAACGTCATCACGTCGGCCATGAGCTGGCATGGGTGCGAACGGCCGGTGAGCCCGTTGATCACCGGGACCGTCGCGTGCTCGGCGAGGGCGGCGAGCGTGTCCGCCTCGAAGGTGCGGATCATGATCGCGTCGACGTAGCGCGACAGCACCCGCGCGGTGTCCTCGATCGTCTCGCCGCGGCCGATCTGCATGTCGTTCGGGCTGAGGACGATCACATCCCCGCCCAGGCTCCGCATCCCGACTTCGAAGGAAACCCGCGTCCGCGTGGAGGGCTTTTCGAAGATCATGGCGAGCGTCCGCCCGGCGAGCGGCGCGGGATCGTCCGGCGGCACCGGGTCCGTCTTCAGCGCGAGCGCCGTGTCGATCAGCCGGCGGAGCACCGCCGGCTCGTTCTCGGCGAGGTCGAGAAAATGCCGGGGCCGGGTCATTTGGCGATCTCGGCGCAGCAGGCTTCGACCGTTTCGAGCGCTTCGGCGATGTGATCGTCATCGGCGATCAGCGGCGGCAGCAGGCGCACCATGTTGTCGGCCGCAAGCACGTTGAGGAGCCCCTTGTCGAACATCAGCCCGCCGAGCTCCGCGTTGGGGCCGACGCACTTCATGCCCCACATGAATCCGACGCCGCGCACCTCCGCGATGACCCCCTGGTAGCGCCGGGCGAGATCTCCGAGCGCAGCGCCCAGGGCCGCGCCGCGCGCCCTCACGCCGTCGAGGAAGCCGTCCTCCAGAACGATGTCGAGCACCGCGTTGGCCGCCGCGCTGGCCAGCGGATTTCCGCCGAAGGTGCTGCCATGCGTCCCGGGCACCATGCCGACAGCCGCTTCCTCGTCCACCAGGCAGGCGCCGATGGGAAACCCGCCGCCGAGCCCCTTGGCGACCGCCATGATGTCGGGCGGCGCATCCGCGGCCTCGTGGGCGAAGAGGTAGCCTGTCCGGCCGATGCCGCACTGTACCTCGTCGTAGATCAGCGCCAGATCGTGCTCGTCGGCGAGCATGCGCAGCCCGCGCAGGAAGGCGGGATCGGCGGGGCGAATGCCGCCCTCGCCCTGCACGGGCTCGACGACGATGCCCGCCGTCTCCGGTCCGATCGCCGCCTTGACCGCATCCAGGTCGCCATAGGCCACGCGGTCGAAGGAATCGAGCATGGGGCCGAATCCGCGCCGATGCGCGTCGCTAGCGCCCGCCGCGATCAGCGCGAGAGTCCGCCCGTGGAAGCTGTCTTCGAAGACGACGAACCGGTAGCGCTCCTCCCGTCCGGATTCGAACTGGAACTTCCGCGCGGTCTTGAGCGACGCTTCCATCGCCTCCGCGCCCGAGTTGCAGAAGAACACCGTGTCGGCGAAGCTCGCAGCCGTCAGACGCTCCGCGAGCCGGGTCTGTCCGGGGATGTGGTACAGGTTCGACGTGTGCCACAACTGCCGCACCTGATGGGTCAGCGCCTCCACCAGGTGCGGATGACAGTGGCCCGCGACGGTCACCGCGATGCCGGCCCCGAAATCGAGGAATCGTCGGCCGTCCGCGGCAAAGAGATAGGGTCCCTCTCCACGCTCGAACGCGATGTCCGTGCGTCCATAGCTCGGCATGACGGCCGGAATCATGACTGTTCCCCAAAAGAAAGCGGGCGTTTCGACCCGCGGAACGCGAATATATGTTTCCCGCCCGCGATTTAGTCAACGCCGCGACGGGTGCCGGGGGGAGCTAATCTTCCGCTTTGTCGGATTCCGGCGGAACGAAGATTTCCGGCGCATCGCCGCCGCTGCCGACATAGAGGGTCCGGGACGGGAAGGCGAAGTCGGAGCCGGCTTCCTCGACGATCGACTTGATGCGGTACGCGAGCCGTTCCTTGATCGCGAGCCACTCGCCCCAGCCCGTCGTCACGGTGAAGCAGTAAACCATGATGTCGATCGAGGAGTCCGAGAACCTGTCGATGCGGACGAAGGTCGGAACCTCGGGCGGGTGGGCGAAGGCGTCGTCTTCGAGCAGGAACGCCTCGATCCCGTCGCGGATTTGACGGAGCTGTTCGACGGTGGTGCGGTATTCCACCCCGATCATCCAGTAGATGCGCCGGTGGGTCATCCGCGTGTAGTTGACGACCGCGGTATCCGACAATTTGGAGTTGGGGACGTAGATCGGCGCCTTGTCGAACTGCCGGACCCGGGTGGAGCGAAAT
>JAJDVM010000150.1 GCA_022826125.1 Defluviicoccus sp. | reverse complement strand
CCGGAAATCCGCCATTTCTCCGGCCGGAAACCCGTCAAATTAGTTGAAATGCCCGCTCAGTTGCGGAAGTCGGGCTAAAACGGGCAGGCTCTAGATTGGTCCTGCGTCCGGAAGTGCTAAGGGGTTGGGCGATGCACTCGGTTGTCCACCGGCTGGCTCGTCAAGCCGAGATCCTGACGGCGTTGGCGCTGATGCTGGTCGCGAGCTGGACGTTCGTCCTCTGGATGACGCTCGACATGTCGCATCCCCTCGTCCAGCTGACGATGCCGGTCGACACGGCATGGTCATTTGTAACAGCGGCTGCCGTCGTCGTCATGTGGGCGGGGATGATGTTCGCGATGATGCTGCCCTCGGCCGCGCCGATGATCCTCGCATTCGACTCCGTCGAACGCGGCGATGAAGGGGACGGGCCGGGAACGCCCCGAACGCTCGCCTTCGCCGGCGCCTATCTCCTGGTGTGGATCGGATATTCCGGGCTCGCCGCCGGCGTGCAGTGGGGGTTGCAGGCGAGCGCCCTGCTGACGCCGATGATCGTCAGCCGCTCCGAACCGCTGACCGCGGGGTTGCTGATCCTCGCCGGCCTCTATCAGCTGACGCCGCTGAAGCAGGCCTGCCTGCGGCATTGCCGCACGCCGCTCGGCTTTCTGATGGCGGAATGGCGCGAGGGCACGCGGGGCGCGCTCGCGATGGGGTTCAGGCACGGCCTCTACTGCGCCGGATGCTGCTGGGCGCTGATGCTGCTCCTGTTCGTCGCAGGGGTCATGAACCCGGTCTGGATCGTATTCCTGACCGTCGTGGTGGCGATGGAAAAATGGCCGCGCCTGCCGATCTGGCTCACCCGGCTGTTCGGCGCGGCCCTGATTTCCGCCGGTGCCGCGATCCTGCTCTGACCGGGGTGGAGCCTACGGCCCCGTCCAATCGAACGGGATGTGCTTGGCGGAGTTGACGTCCCAGGAGTACTGGAAACCGAAGGCGTCGACGCGGCAGACCGTCGACTTCCCCCAGGTAACCAGCTGCGGCCCGGGCCCGGTCTCCGACCCCGGCGCGTTGGCCATCCGGGGGTATTCGCCCGGGTTGCTGGTCGGCCCCGTCAGCGCCTCGGCCCAAGCCGTGACCTTGCCCGCGATGTCGACGCCCCAGCGCGACTGGTCGGGCGCGATCTCGAAGGAAATCTTGGCGCGCTCCATCCCGACCAGCTCCCGGCCGCCGGTGAAAAAATCGTTCACCTTGGCCATGAAGCCGCCGGCGCGCCCGCCGATGATCGCCGCCAGAGCCTCGGCCTGGGCGTCGTCGGCGCGGTCGTCGATAAAGACCCCGGCCCGGCCCTTGACCTTGCCGGCCCATAGATCGCCTTCCCAGCGGCCGACCCGCACGAAAACGAGGTCGTCGAGGACGGTGTCCCCGTAATGCCCCCGCGTGACGTGCCAGAGGAGAACCCCTTCGCACCAGCCGTTGTCGGGCGCCTGCGCGAAAGTGCACGGGCACGCGATGGCGCAACTGCAATTGTCGAACCAGTCGCCCACGATGTGCCAGTTCGGCGTATCGGGCATGAGAGCCTCCGAATCCGTCGCGACCGCCCGGACGGTAGCACGGGATCGCGCCGGGATTCTATTCCCCCGGCGTCGGCAGTGTGCCTTCGGGCAGCGCTTCGATGTGGTCGACGATGGCGCCGGGCTTGGTGAACCAGATGCGGTCGGCGCGCGGGTGCTCGACGATATGTCGGAGGATCCGGCGGAGTTGCGCCAGGCGGTAGGGCTGGCCGACGATGAAGGTGTGGAGGGAGAGCGCGTAGACCAGCGGCTGGTCCTCGCACTGCTTCAGCATCTCGTCGATCTGGTCGGTCACCATCTCGGTCAGCTGGTGCGGCGTGTGGTGGCGGTTAAGCAACGCCGGCGAATCGTTAAGCTCCACCGGGTAGGGCACCGAGAGGATCGGCCCGAACTTCGTCCTCATCCAGACCGGCTGGTCGTCGAGCGGCCAGTCGAGCACGTAGCGGTAGCCGGCCTCCTTGAGATGGTCGAGCGTCGCCCCGGTCTCGGAGATCCACGGGCCGAGCCAGCCGCCCGGCTGCACCCCCTCCTTCTCGATCAGGATATCGGTCGCCTCGCGGATCAGCACCCGCTCCTCGGCTTCGGTGAGGTCGCCCTGGCGCTCCGAGTTGGTGCGGCCGTGGCCGACGACCTCGTCGCCGCGCGCGCGGAGGCGCTCCATGATCTGCGGCGCGTAGTCGTAGACCGCCGTGTTGACCAGGTGGCAGGCCGGCAGGCCGAGTTCGTCGAACAGGTCGAACAGGCGCCAGATGCCGACCCGGAGCCCGTAGTCGCGCCACGCGTAGTTGCGGATGTCGGGCTGCGGCCCGGGGGCGGTGGGGGTGTGCCCCATCCCCTCGCCGTAACTGAAATGCTCGATATTGAGCCCGATATAGAAGGCGAGCCGCTTGCCGTCGGGCCAGTCGTATTGCGGGCGGTCGACGATCGCGGAGTAGTCGTAGCGGCCGTGGCTGCGGATTTCCATGAAGCTCCCCCGTCAGGCGATGCGCGGCGGACGGTACACGAGGGATCAGCCCCCGGGAACCACCGCGGTCGCCTCGATCTCGACCTTGGCGCGATCCTCCATCAGCGCCGAGACCTCGACCGCCGCCATCGCCGGGTAGTTGCGCCCGATCGTCTCGCGATACGCCGCGCCGACCGCCGCGATCTGGTCGAGATATTCGCGCTTGTCGGTGAAATACATGGTCATCCGGACGATATGCTCGGGCCCGGCGCCGGCCTCGTTCAGCACGGCGACGATGTTGGCCAGCGCCTGGCGGAACTGCTCGGCGAAGACGTCGCTCTCGAACTCCTCGTCGGCGTTCCAGCCGACCTGGCCGGCGACGAACACCATCCGGCCCGACGCCGCGACGCCGTTCGAATACCCCTTGGGCCGCTGCCAGCCCGGCGGTTGCAGGATTTCCATCGATTCCCCCTCGACGCTTGTCAGGATCGGATCGTTGTTTTAAGCATAAAATAACTTCACGCGGAGGGTCGAGGCCAGGATGGCGGAGACAGGATCGAGCGACCGGCCGCTTGCCGGCCGCCATGCGTTGATCACCGGCGGCGGGCGGGGGATCGGCGCGGCGGTGGCCGACGCGCTGGCCCGTCTGGGCGCCGATCTGACGCTGGTGGGACGCGACGCGGCGGTGCTCGAAGCGAAGGCCGCGAGCATCCGAGACGTATCCGTTGCCAGCGTCGTGGGCGACGTCGACGACGAGGACTCGATGACGGCCGCGTTCGAGCGCGCGGGGCCG
Organism: Defluviicoccus sp.; assembly: GCA_022826125.1. GTDB lineage: Bacteria > Pseudomonadota > Alphaproteobacteria > MPNO01 > MPNO01 > MPNO01. Next base: position 3,452 of record JAJDVM010000150.1, on the reverse strand, counting down.
GTCTCGATCCTGATAAACAACGCGGGCATCGCCGAGAGCGCGCCGTTCGGGCGGATCGACGACGGCCACTGGGACCGCACCATCGCGACCAACCTGACCGGCACGTTCCGCTGCATGCGGATCGCCTATCCGGCGATGGCGAAGGCGGGCTGGGGGCGGATCGTCAACGTCGCATCCACGGCCGGCCTCAAGGGCTACGCCTACACGGTGGCCTATTGCGCGTCCAAGCACGGGGTCGTCGGGCTCACCCGTGCGCTCGCCATGGAAGCGGCGCGGACCGGGGTGACGGTAAACGCCGTCTGCCCCGGCTTCACCGATACCGAGATGGCCGCCCGGGCGGTCGCCAACATCGTCGCCAAGACAGGGCGCGGCGAGGAGGAGACCCTGAACGAGCTCGCCGGCATCAACCCGCAGGGCCGGCTGGTGCGCCCCGAGGAGGTGGCGGAGACCGTCGCGTGGCTCTGCCTCCCCTCCTCCGCCGCGATCACCGGCCAGGCGATCGCCATCGCGGGCGGCGAGGTGCAGTGATGGAGGACGCCTCCCGCCGCGCCGACACGCCGAGGACCGACGATTTCGAGACCGGTCTGGGCGCGGGCGACGGGCTCGAGCTCCGCGTCTGGCTCCGCCTGCTGACCTGCTCGACGCTGATCGAGCACGGGGTGCGCCACGGGCTGCACCGGAGCTTCGAGACGACGCTCCCCCGTTTCGACGTCCTCGCCCAGCTGCAACGCGCGGGCAAGCCGCTGTCGATGGGCGAGCTCTCGCGGCGGCTGATGGTCACCAACGGCAACATCACCGGGCTGGTCGACCGGTTGAAGAACGAGGGGCTGGTCGACCGGCGCCGTTCGGACGGGGACAGGCGGGTCCAGATGGTCTCGCTCGAACCCGCCGGCGCCGAGCTGTTCGAACGCATGGCGGCGGACAACCGGCGCTGGGTGACGGAGATGATGGCGGGGCTCTCGCGCGAGGAGAAGGAGTCGCTGTTCGCGCTGCTCGGACGGCTCAAGTCGGCCGTCCTCGACGCCGGCGCGGACGATGGAGAAACCGGATGACCAAGATCAGGGGCGCCGATCTCGCGCCCGAGCATTTCGACTGGAAGGTGGACGGCAAGGTGGGCACGCTCACCATCGACCGCCCGGACCGCAAGAACCCGCTGACCTTCCAGTCCTACGCCGAAATCCGCGACACCTTCCGCGCGCTCAAATACGCCGACGACGTGAAGACGGTCGTGGTGACCGGCGCCGGCGGCAATTTCTGCTCGGGCGGCGACGTGCACGACATCATCGGCCCGCTGGTCCGGATGGAGATGCCGGAACTGCTCGATTTCACCCGCATGACCGGCGATCTGGTGAAGGCGATGCGCGCCTGCCCGCAGCCGATCGTCGCGGCGATCGACGGCATCTGCGCGGGCGCGGGCGCGGCGATCGCGATGCAATCCGACATGCGATTCGGCACCCTGGACGCCAAGGTCGCGTTCCTCTTCGTCCGGGTCGGGCTGGCGGGCTGCGACATGGGGGCGTGCAGCGTGCTGCCGCGCATCGTCGGCCAGGGGCGCGCCGCCGAGCTGCTCTATTCGGGGCGCAGCATGAGCGGGCGGGAAGCACTCGACTGGGGCTTCTTCAACCGGATCTGCGAGCCCGGCGAGCTGCTGGAGACCGCCCAGGCGGAGGCAAGGAAGCTCGCGGAGGGTCCGACCTTCGCGCACGCGATGACCAAGCGCATGCTCCACCAGGAATGGCCGATGGCGCTCGACGAGGCGATCGACGCCGAGGCCGACGCCCAGGCGATCTGCATGCAGACGAAGGATTTCCGGCGCGCCTACGACGCCTTCGCGAAAAAGGAGCGCCCGGTCTTCGAGGGCGATTGATGGCGGACCGCAGCTTTCTCGACTGGCCGTTCTTCGACGACGCCCACCGCGCGCTCGCGGCGGCGGTCGAGGCGTGGACCGACGAGGTCATAGCCCCGCTGGAGCACGAGGAACCGCATGACGACGCGGCGCTCGATGCGCTCTGCCGCCGGCTGGTGGGGCTGCTCGCGGACGGCGGATGGCTGCGCTACTGCGTGCCCGGATCGCATGGCGGGGCGACGGAGAACCTCGACGTCCGCAGCCTCTGCCTGATCCGCGAGATCCTCGCGCGCCGTTCCGGGCTCGCGGATTTCTGCTTCGTGATGCAGGGGCTCGGCACCGGGGCGATCTCGCTCTTCGGGACCGACGCGCTGAAATCCCGCTACCTGCCCGGGGTCGCCGCCGGCGAGCGGATCGCGGCGTTCGCGCTGAGCGAACCCGCGAGCGGCTCGGACGTCGCCGCGATGACGACGACGGCGACGGCGGACGGCACGGACTACGTGCTCGACGGCGAGAAGACGCTGATCTCGAACGCCGGTATCGCTTCGCAATACGTTGTCTTCGCCCGCACCGGCGAGGCCGAGGGCGCGAAGGGGATTTCGGCCTTCGCGGTCGACGCGGACACGCCGGGGCTCAGCGTGCCGGAACGCTTCCCCGTCATGGCGCCCCACCCGCTCGGCACCGTCCGCTTCGAGGGTTGCCGTATCCCCGCGACGCAGATGCTGGCCGGGCCCGGCGACGGGTTCAAGGTGGCGATGGCCTCGCTCGACGTGTTCCGCTCGACCGTCGCCGCCGCCGCGCTCGGTTTCGCCCGCCGCGCCCTCGACGAGGCGCTGGCGCGCAGCCGGAGCCGGATCGCCTTCGGCAAGCCGATCGCCGAGACCCAGCTGATCCAGGAAAAGATCGCCGACATGGCGGTGAAAATCGACGCGGCCGCCCTGCTCACCTACCGCTCGGCATGGACCAAGGACACCTTCAAGGGCCGGGTAACGCGCGAGGCGGCGATCGCCAAGCTCTACGCCACCGAGGCCGCGCAGGAGGTCATCGACCAGGCGGTCCAGGTCTTCGGCGGTCAGGGGGTGATCGTCGGCAATCCCGTCGAACGCCTCTACCGCGAGATCCGCGCGCTCCGCATCTACGAGGGCACCAGCGAGATCCAGAAACTGATCGTCGCCGGACAGACGCTGGCGGGGAATTGAGGTCTATCGCGGGCGACGGATCGCCCCGCGGGGTCTTACTCGGCAGCCGGCTGGGAAACGAAGCGACCGCGAAATTCGCCGCGCAGCTCCGAAACCTCCCGGGCGAGGTTGTCGACCTTGTCCTCCACCCGGCCCATGCGCAATTCCACCCTGCTCTCCAGCCGCATGAACATCCGAAACATGAACATCGCGAATGTCCCGCCCGAGGCGAGCAAAGTGGCAAAGCCGCCCAGCATGGTGATGATTTCGGCGCTCATGTCATCAACTTAGCCCGACTTCCGCAACTCGGGGGTTTTGAGGATGTTAACCCATTGATTTTCCTCGATTGACCTCTCAAAGGTCGGCACTACAGCGCGCCCGGTCGAGGGGCGGTTCGGGTTCCGTCAGGCGGAGATCCGCGGCGACGG
>JAJDVM010000179.1 GCA_022826125.1 Defluviicoccus sp. | reverse complement strand
GAGACCGGCTTCGGCGTCGAGCTCGGCGGCGGCATCGCCTGGACCGATCCCCAGATCGGGCTCTCGCTCGACCTCTCGGGCCGCACGCTGATCGCGCACGGCAACGACAACCTGGAGGATCAAGGCTTCGCGGCCTCGCTCGCCTTCGATCCGAACCCGGGCACCGAGCGCGGGCTGTCGCTGACGCTCACCCAGGACTGGGGCGGCTCGGCCCAGGGCGGTCTCGACGCGCTGTTCGCGACCGACCCGCTGGCCGACCGCGCGGGCACGGCCGAGGCCACCAGCCGCTGGCAGGCGGAGGCAGCGTACGGTCTCCCGGCCTTCTCCGGGCGCTTCACCGGCAGCCCGCATGTCGGGCTGGGGCTCGCCACGGGCGCGCGCGACTACAGCGTCGGCTGGCGGCTCTCGCCGGCGGCCAATGCCAATGCGCCCGATCTCTCCTTCGGCGTGAAGGCGACGCGGCGCGAGAGCGATACGGCCGCGCCGGAGCATACGGTCGGGTTCGAGCTTAGGGCGAACTGGTAATCGCCTCGCCCGGCGATGGCGCGGCAGGTCCGCGGATGGGACGCCCTGCGGGCCTGGCGCTTCATCCGGGCCAGCAGGGCCTATCGCGACGCCTGGACAGGGCGCCGCCATCTCTCCGGCCTGCCGGAACGGGCGCCGTTCCCGGTGCGCCTCCGGACCGCCGCCGACCTTGCCGCCACGGCCTGGGGCATGGCCGCCTTTGAAGACCCGCATGCGGAGCGGCCGCTCGCGCCCTTCTGGACCCATGCCGGGGTGATCGACGGCCGGGTGGCGCCGGACGCGCCGCCCCTGGCCCGGCTCGCGGCGGAGGGCGGGGCGACGCTCTCCGGACTGCGCCTCGGCGACGGCGCGCTGATGCTCAGGATCGAGCGGGAGGGCCGGTCGGTCCAGGTCCGGCTTCCGCGCGGCGCCGTCTTCCCCGAGGATGGCGGGCTCCTGCTGGTGCGGGAAGTGGCGACCATCGAGGATGTCTGGCTCGGCGCCCCGGTCCCTCGGCCGGGGCGGGGACGGGGGAGGACGGAGACCGGGAACTTCTGCTGGCGCTGGAAAGCGAGGCCAAAGGGCTCACCCGGCGCCAGATCGCGGAGCGGCTCTGGGGCCGGGAACGGGTTGCGGAGGAGTACTACGACGGCAGCTGGATGCATACCCGCGTCAAGCGCCGCCGGTCCCGCGCGAAGGCGATCCTGAAACAGTATCGCGACATGGCGACCGGAGCGTGACGGCGGTCATGCCTCGCCACCCATCGCGTCGGTGATGAAGCGCCCGACGGTCTCGGCGGCTTCGACCAGGTGGGCGTCGGACAGGTGGGCGTAGCGGGCCGTGGTCCGGTGCCTGCGATGACCGAGCAGCCTGCCGACCAGGGGCAGGTTCTCGCCCGCCATGACCGCCTGACTTGCCGTCGTGTGCCGGAGGTCGTGCAGGCGGAGCCTGCCGAGCTTCGCATCCGCACACGCCGTCCGCCAGCAAGTTGTCAGAATCCAGATACCCCGGCCTTTGGCGTGTCGCGGAAACAGGAACGCGTCGGGATCGCGGGGTCCCGGCAGCGCCTCGATGAGCGCCCGCGCGGACACGCCGAGCGGGACCGCGCGCGGGCCGGTCTTGGAGTCTTCGAGGTTCAACGCATCGCCGCTGATGTTCCGCCAGCGCAGATTCAGCACTTCGTTTCTGCGGCAGCCGGTGAGCGCCAGCAGGCGGATCGCGGCGACGGCCTCGGGCCAGCGGGCTTCGCCGGCGTCGAGCGCCCGCCCGAGCCGGGCCAGTTCGTCCATGTCAAGGAACCGGGCAACCTGCTTCCTCGGGTTCTTCGCAATGCCGAGACAGGGGTTGGTGCCGCGCTCGCGCAATCCCCATTCTTCGGCCCGGAACATCATCGCGCGCAGGATTTCGAATGCGCGGTTGGCCGCGCCGGGCTTGTCCCTGCTCGCCGCGTCGAACCACGCGGCCACGTCCTCCGCGCCGATGCGGTCGAGCGGCATCCTGCCGAACGCGGGCAGGATGCGGGCCTTGAGGTAGATGCGCACGGTCTCGCGGCCCGACGGCTTCCAGAGCGGGTCCGAGCGCCGCAGATACTCGTCCGCGAACTCGCGGAAGGTCGGGGTCTCCTTCTCCCGCCGGATGTCTTCGGCAGGGTTCTCGCCCGCGCGGATGCGCGCCAGCACGTCGCGGGCGCGGCGGCGGGCGTCTGCAAGCTCCATCTCGCCGTGCCGGGCGATGACGATGCGGCGGCTGCGCCCCTCGATGCGGGCCTGCACGATCCAGACCTTGCGGCCCGACGGGTGGATGCGCAGCCCGAAGCCGGGCAACGCCCTGTCGAACAGGATGGCGTCTTTCGGGCCGGGCTTGCTCTGCCGGGCCAGCTTGGCGGTAAGGTCAACCCTGGGCATGGTCGCACCCTCCCTCGCGCTCCGCGCCCCTTCCGGCCAGGGCGGCATCGATACGCCCCGACACCCGGTCGGCGGCGTCGGCAACGGACTGGTCGGACAGATGGACGTAGCGTTCCGTGGTCTCGACCAGCGCATGACCGAGCAGCTTGGCAATAGTCACCATGTCCACGCCGTTCATGGCGGCGGTGGACGCCCAACTGTGCCGCAAATCATGCAGTCGCAGGCCGGGCAATCCGGCTTCGTCGCGGATGCGGTCCCACTGGAAGGCGATGTTGTCGATGGGCCGCGTCGGCGGACGGGCGGGAAAGAGATACGGGCAATCCGCGCCGTAACGCGGGATGGCGTCGATCACCGCGCGCGCGGCGCTCGACAGCCAGACCGTGCGCGGCCCGGACTTCGAGTCGGGAAGGTGGATGCGCCGGTCCCTGATCCAGTCCCATTCGAGCGCGGCGATCTCGCCGAAGCGGCAGCCGGTCAGCATCAGCAGGCGGACGATGGCGACGATGTGCGGGCACCAGAACTCGTCGCGGGTCAGCACGGCGTTGAGCCGCGCCATTTCCTCCGCCGTCAGGAACCGCTCCACGGGCTTCATCCGGTAGCGCTTGGTGTTTTTGCAGGGGTTGGAGTTGTGGGCGCGGTATCCCCAAAGCTCGGCCATGCGCATCATCATGGACAGCACCGGCATGGCGCGGTTGGCGATGCCGGGCCGGTCGCTCATGGCGGCGAACCAGTCGCGGACCTGCTCGACCGTGATGGCGTCCACGGTCAGACCGCCGAAGGCGGGCAGGATGTGGTTGCGCACGATGTTGGCGTTGGTCTCGCGGGTTGCGGGCTTCCAGTGCCGGGCCTGCCGGTCGAGGAACTCGGCGGCGAAGGCGTCCATCGGATGCCCCGGCGTGCGGGGGCCGCCGTCGTTCCTGACCGTGTCGGTGAAGGCGGCAATCAGCCTGCGGGCCTCGCGCCGCGCCTCGGGGATGGTCATGGCGTTGGCGTCGCCAAGGGTGGCGAAGCGCCTGCGCCCGCGCGCCGCGCGGTCGAGGGCGAAGCTGCGCGCGCCGCTGGGGAAGACGCGCAGGAACAGGCCGGGAATCACGTCGTCCCGGATGTCGTAGCGCTTGGCGCACGGCTTGGCGGCGCGGACGCGCCGGGCGAAGGTGGATTTGGTCTGGTCGCTCATGGTCGCGGCTCCCTGTTCGGGCCGCGCGGCTGGGCGGTAGCACAGGAAGCAGCCGCGGCGGCGTTTCGGTGGCGGGACCGCGCGGCGGGACGGGATCGGATCGGAGGCAAGGCCCTGCAATTGCAGGACTATTCGGCAAACGCGTGCAACGGCGGACATGCCGGAATTGCGCCATCGGCGCGTCGGGTGTGAGTCCCAAGGCCCGCCCCGGCGGGTCGGAAGCCTGATTTGCGCTGAACGGGGGATCGGGAAATCGACGCCGGGGAACCCGGCGGAGGGGAGCCGCGCGGCGATTGAGCGGACGGCCCGGCCGGCATGAGCGAGG
>JAJDVM010000293.1 GCA_022826125.1 Defluviicoccus sp. | reverse complement strand
TCGCCCCGGACCCCGATCCGGGGCCCAGCCTCGGTCCTGGCGGCAGTTTCAGCAGTCGAGCTTGCCCTCCACCGGCTGCAGCGGTGGCGCGAGTCAGGGATGGGCCCCGGCTCGGGGGCCGGGGCGACGGTGGAGGTGGCTTCGCCATCGGTTCCGGTCAACGACCGCGGGTATTACCCGTCCACCCGGTTGCTCACCTTGCATTGCCGCCCGCCAGTGAAAAGGGCCGGCGCGAGGCCGGCCCTTCCCCTGTCCTTGCGCCCGGAGGCGGGTCAGACGGTGTCGCCCATGGGCAGGTCGCGCATGCGCTTGCCCGTCGCATGGAACACCGCATTGCCGATCGCCGGCGCAACCGGCGGCACGCCCGGCTCGCCCACGCCCGAGGCGTGGACCGAGAAGGGATGCGGCACGATGTGGGTGTGCACCTTCTCGGGGAAGTTGTCCGAACGCACCATCTGGTAGTCGTGGTAGTTGGACTGCACGGCCGCGCCGTTCTCGAAAGTGACGCCGCTGTAGAGCGCGATGGTCATGCCCTGCACGGCCGAGCCTTCCATCTGGCTGCGGATGCGCTCCGGATTGGCCGGGAAGCCGCAGTCCAGCGCCATGTGAATCTCCGGAACGGTGATCTTCCCGTCCACGATCTTCACATGCGCGCACGCCGCCACATAGGTGACGAAGGAGCGGTGCACCGCGAGGCCGAGGCCCTCGCCCGCCGGCATCTGCCGGCCCCAGCCGCCCTTCTCGGCGGCGAGCTTCAGGACGTTCTTCAGGCGCATGGTGTCGATCGGATACTCGTCATACACCTCGCCATAGTCCCAGAAGTCCTCCGGGAAGCCCTGCTTCGGCGGGTCGAGCTTCCGGTCGGAACCGATCAGCTCCAGCATCACCTCGAGATCGTCCCGGCCGAGTTCGGCCGCAAGCTCCGAGGCGAAGGACTGCACCGCCCAGGCGCGCGGGATGTTCGAGACCGAGCGGAACCAGCCGATGCGGGTGTGCGCCATCGCCTTGCCGTTCTCGACCGAGAGGTTCGGGATCTCGAAGGGGATATCGACATGCCCCATTCCGCTCTCGATGAAGAACTGGTGGCCGCTGTCGGGCGCGAAGGTGGACAGGATCGACGGCGCCACCGAGTTGTGCCGCCAGCCGGTCACCTTGTTGTCCGCGTCCAGCGCAACCTCGATCCGCTCCACCGAGGTGGTGTGGTAGAAGCTGTGCCGGATATCGTCCTCGCGCGTCCACTGCACCTTGATCGGCATGCCGAGCTTCTGGCTGAGCAGCGCGGCCTCGATGACGAAGTCGCACTTGGACTTGCGCCCGAACCCGCCGCCGAGCAGGGTCACATTCACCCTGACGTCCGCGACCTCCATCTCCAGCGCCGCCGCGACATCGCCGCGCGCGCCGAAGGGGGACTGCACCGGCGCCCAGACCTCGCACTTGCCGTCCGCGACGCTGGCGACCGCCGCCGGCGGCTCCATCATCGCGTGGGCCATGTGCGCCTGGCTGTATTCCTGCCCGAAGGTCTTCGCCGCACCGGCAAACGCCGCCGCCGCATCGCCCTCGGCCCGGAGCACATTGCCCGGCTGTTTCGCCGCGGCCCGCATCTCTTCCAGATAGGACTCGGAGGTGTAGCCGCCATGCGGGCTGTCGCCCCACTGAATCTCCAGCGCGTCGCGGCCCTTGATCGCCGCGTCCGTGTTGGACGCCACGACGGCGACGCCGCCGAGGGGAGCGAACTTGGCCGGCATGATCGAGGCCGGCAGCGGCACCACATGCTCGACGCCCGGCACGGCCATGGCCGCGCTTGCGTCGTAGCTCTTCGCCTCCGCGCCCACCACGGGCGGGCGGGCGATGGCCGCGACCTTCATGCCCGGCAGCATCACATCGGCGCCGTAAACGGCCTTGCCCGTGGTGATGTCGTGCAGGTCGTAGATGCCGACCTTGCCCTTGCCGATATAGCGGAACTCGGACTCGTCCCTGAAGGAGAGCGCCTCGAACTCGGGCACGGGCTGCTTCATCGCCGCCTCGGCGAGCTCGCCGAAGCCGGCCCTGTGGCCGCCGCCCGTGACCTCATGCACGCCGACCGTGACCGCTGAGGCGTCCACGCCCCATTTCTCGGCCGCGGCATTGGCGAGCATGTGGCGGACCGAGGCGCCCATCTGGCGCATGGACTGGATGTGGTGGCGCATGGAGCGCGACCCGTCCGTGTCCTGGTTGCCGTATTTCTCCTCGTCGCCTTCCGCCTGGACGATTTTCACCATCCCCCAGTCGGCGCCCATCTCGTCGGCGAGCACCATCGGCAGCGAGGTGCGCGAGCCGGTGCCCATCTCCGAGCGGTGGGCGACGATGGTCACCGTGCCGTCCGGGTCGATGGAGACGAAGATATGCGGGTCGTAGCGCAGGCCGTTCGGCATGAAGTCGCCGCCGGTCTTGTAGCGCGCGAAGCCCTCGGCCGTGCTGGCGAAGGCGGCGACGGCGAAACCGGCCGCCGAGCCCTGCAGGAAACGCCGCCGGGAGACATTGGCGAAAGCGAGCTTCGCCGCCTTGCGGACGGGGGTTCCGAGGATTGCCTGTTCCATCATGTGCAGCATGGCCTAGACTCCCGTGGACGCGAGCCGCACCGCGGAGACGATGCGCTCATAGCAGCCGCAGCGGCAGATATTGTCGGCCATCCCGTCCAGGATTTCCCGGTCGGTCGGCTTCGGGTTCTCGGCCAGCAGGCTGGCGGCCTGCATGATCTGCCCGGTCTGGCAGAAGCCGCATTGCGGCACATGCAGCTCGCGCCACGCGACCTGGACCGGATGACTGCCGTCGGCGGACAGGCCTTCGATGGTGGTGACCGACTTGCCGGCCACGTCGCCCACGGTCACCATGCAGGACTTCTCGGCCTTGCCGTCCACATGCACCGTGCAGGCGCCGCAGAGGCCCGCTCCGCATCCGTATTTGGTTCCCGTCAGGCCCGCCATGTCGCGCAGGGCCCACAACAGGACGGTGTCGTCCGGTCCGTCCAGCGTCCGGGCTTCACCGTTGATGGTGACGCTCGCCATTCCGTTTCCTCCTCGTCTTTACCGCGCAGGGGCCGGCCGGCGCCTCGAAGACGGCCCGGGCCGGGCAACGGCATGGTAGCCCCCAATCGGCGCGAAGGGCCAGCCCCCGGGCCGGACCTTAAGCGGGAGCCAGCCTCGCAGCGGGGCGCGCGCGGATGAGGAGGGTGAAGATGATGGCGAGTTGCACGGTATTGATGGCCGAGCCCGCGAGGAACGCCGCCTCGTAGCTGCCGGTGGCGTCGAACAGCCGTCCGCCGAGCCACCCGCCCGCGGCCATGCCGATAGTGCCGAACAGGAAGATCCAGGCGATCCGCCGGGTCGCGCCGGCCGGCGGGAAATACTCCCGCACGAGATAGGCATACATGCCGATGATGCCGCCATAGCCGAGGCCGAAGACGATGCAGGCGGCGTAGAGGGTCCACATCTCGCGGGCCTGCGAGATGACGGCCAGCATCGCGCACTGGATGATCGAGCCGATCAGCAAGGTCTTCAATCCGCCGATGCGGTCCGCCAGCATGCCGCCCAGGATGCGCGAGGTGAGGCTGGCGAACAGCGCCATCGAGAGCGCGGCCGCAGCCGCCTGCGGGGCGAGGCCGAGGTCGGTGCCGTAGGCCTTGAGGTGGACCAGCGGAATCGACATCGGGATGCAGCAGCCGACGATCGCCGCGCACAGCACCCCCGTCGCGACCCCGCCCGGCAGTCCGAAGGCGCGGCCGTCGGGCGTGGCCTTGCGCGGACCGGCCGACGCCGCCGACGGCGCGGGCCGGCGCAGCACCATGGTCAGCGGCACCATGATCGTGAAGCAGAGCAGGCCGTAAATGTGGAAGGTGTCGCGCCAGCCGACCGTCCCGTCGAGCCAGGTGATGACATAGGGCCAGATGGCGCCACCGACGCTCTGCCCGGCCGTCGCGATGCCGAGCGCCAGCCCCCGGTTGCGGTCGAACCAGCGCATGACATGCGCCATCAGCGGCGCGAACATGCAGGCATTGCCGAGGAGGCCGATCAGCACGCCGAAAACCAGCATCAGCTGTCCGGGTGTCTCCACATAGCCCGCAAGGAAAGTGCCGGAGCCGATCGAGAGCGCACCGATCAGCGCGACATTGCCCATGCCGAGGCGTTCGGAGAGCGGGCCGAAATAGAGCGCCCCGATCCCGGCGCCGAAGAAGGCGGCGGTGTAGCCGAGGGAGGGCAGCTCGCGCGGCCAGCCCATGTCCTCGGCAATCGGCTTCAGCTCCACGTTGAGCACGAACATCGCGCCCTGGCCGAAAAAGACCAGCAGCAGCGACGTGAAGCAGACGACCCAGGGATAGCGGCCGGCGTTCGGCGTTTCGGGCATGGGAGAGGAAGCGGCCGCGCCGAAGCTCAGTCGGCGAAGCGGAACCGGAAGCTGTCGCCTGCGCTCAGCACATGGCCGCAGGACGGGTCCGGGAAATGCGCCGGCATCAGCAGCGCCGGCGTGTCCGCTACCCGCTCCAGCACCCGGCGCCGGGTGACCGCGGCATGCTCCGGCCACTCGCAGAAGGACGAGTTCCAGTCCGGTTCATACACCTGGATCGGGTGGTGCATGATGTCGCCGACGAACAGCGCCTCCTCGCCGCCGGACTCCAGCGCCATGGTGACATGGCCGGGCGTGTGGCCGGGCGCGGCCTCGATCAGCATGGACTCGTCGATCCGGTAGCCGTCCTCCACCATCACCGCCTGCCCCGCCTCCACGACGGGCAGCACGCTGTCGGCGAAGGCGCCGTCCATCGGCTCCTCGTCGGGATAGAGCTCCAGCCGCTGCGTGCGGTACTGGTAGTCGATCTTGCCGATCAGGTATTTCGCATTCGGGAAGGTCGGGACCCAGCGCCCGTCCTCCAGCCTGGTGTTCCAGCCGACATGGTCGGTGTGCAGATGGGTGCAGAGGACGAAGTCCACTTCCTCCGGCGCAACGCCTGCCGCCTGCAGCCGGTCGAGCCAGGGCGTGTCGAGCTTGTCCCACATCTTGCGCGAGCGGCTCTTGTGGTTGCCGACGCATGTATCGACCAGGATCGTGTGGCGCGGCGTGCGCAGGAGCCAGCTGTGCAGGCTCATCATCAGCCTGCCGCTGCGCTCGTGGAAGGCGCGCGGCGCCATCCAGTCCCGGTGCTTCTCCAGATGGTCCGGCGTCCAGTCCGGATAGAGCTGGCCCGGCAGGAAGGAAGGACCGGCGTTTTCCTCGACCCGGTGAATGGCGACCTCGCCGACCGCGCGTGTGCCCATTGTATGGAACGCCCCCAGATTTTCCGCGGACCTTACCCGCATGGTAGAGAGGGCGCCAGCAAGGGGCGGAAGGAGCAGGGCGATGCGCCACGATCTGGTTATCCGGGGCGGAACCGTCATCGACGGCACCGGCGCGCCGGCCTGGCGGGCCGATGTCGCCGTGGACGGCGGGCGCATAACGGAGGTCGGCGCGCTGCAGGACGCAACCGGCGAGCGGGAGATCGATGCGCGCGGCCTCGTCGTCGCGCCGGGCTTCATCGACGTCCACACCCATGACGACCGCGCGCTGCTGGACGGCGACATGGCCGCCAAGGCGAGCCAGGGGGTGACGACCGTGGTCGCCGGCAATTGCGGCATCTCTCTGGCGCCCTTCCGGCCGGAAGGCCGACCGCCGCCGCCGATGGACCTGCTGGGCGGCGAGAGCGACTACCGCTTTCCCACATTCTCTTCCTATCTGGAGGCGCTGGACGCCCGCCGGCCGGTCGTCAACGGGCTCTTCCTGGTCGGCCACCAGACGCTGCGCGTGCAGCATGTGGAGGATCTGGGCCGGCCTGCGAACGACGCCGAGATCGCGAATATGCGCGCGGGTGTCGAACAGGCGATGCAGGCGGGCGCCGTCGGCTTCTCGACCGGGCTCTTCTACCCGCCTTCAAGGGCCGCGACGACGGACGAGGTCGTCGCGCTCACGGAGGCGGCGGCGCCCTGGGGCGGCCTCTACGCCACCCATATGCGCGACGAAGGCGCCTTTCTGGAGGAGTCGGTCGAGGAATCGCTGGAGATCGGCCGGCGCGCGGGCGTCGCGGTCGTGCTCTCGCACCACAAGGCGTCGGGCGCCGCCCATCACGGCAAGACCGCCCGTTCCCTGCCGATGGTCGAGGCCGCCGCAGCCGGGCAGCAGGTGTCGCTCGACGTCTATCCCTACGCCATGAGTTCGACCGTGCTGCTGCCCGACCGCCTTGCGGATTCCGAGCGGGTTCTCATCACCTGGTCGGACCCCTGTCCGGAGGCGGCGGGCCGGGACCTGTCCGACATCGCCGCCGAGCACGGCGTCTCCGACGAGGAGATGGCGCTCAGGCTGTTGCCGGCCGGGGCGATCTATTTCGCCATGTCGGAAGACGACGTGCAGCGCGTGCTGCGCTTCCCGCGCGCCATGATCGGCTCCGACGGCATTCCGCACGACCCGCGCCCGCACCCCCGCCTCTGGGGCACCTTCCCGCGCGTGCTGGGGCATTACAGCCGCGAACTGGGCCTGATGCCGCTCGAGGAGGCCGTGCGCCGCATGACGGGCCTGCCGGCGGACCGGTTCGGGCTGGACGGGCGCGGCGTCGTGGAGCCGGGCGCGATCGCGGACCTCTGCCTGTTCGACCCCGAAACCGTGATCGACCGGGCGAGCTTCGAGAACCCGATGACTCCGGCGGACGGCATCCGCATGGTATTGGTAGCCGGGGAGGCGGTCTGGACGGACGGCGCTCCTACCGGCGCCCGTCCGGGCAGGGCGCTCCGCCGCGAGCGCCCGATCCCGGCGCGTTAGCCGGGACGCGGCGCCGAAGAAGAGGAGGCAGGCATATGCGGCAGCTTGAATTCGGCTGGTATCTGCCGACGAACGGCGACACCACGGCGTTCAACGACCCGGGGTCGCAGATCGCGCCGTCGCCGGAAATGATGGAGCGGATCATTCTGGCCGCGGAAGATGCAGGGTTCGAATACATCCTGATCCCGGTCGTCAACATCTGCTGGGAAGCCTATGTCATCGCCGCCTTCCTCGCCGGCAAGACGAAGACGATCAAACCGCTGATCGCGGCCAAGCCCGGCTATGTCAATCCGGTCCTTCAGGCCAAGATGCTGGCGACCTTCGACCGGATGACCGGCGGGCGCCTCGCGATAAACCTGATAGCGGGGCAGGCGGAAGCGGACTTCGAGGCCGACGGCATCCGCTACGGCAAGGAAGAACGCTACGCCCTGATGGGCGAAGAAGTCGCCATCATGAAGCGGCTCTGGACGGCGTCGGACCCCATCGACTTCGACGGCAGGTTCTACACCCTCAAGCAATGCTCGATCATTCCGGAGATTTACCAGAAACCCTATCCCCGCTTCTATCTCGGCGGCGGGTCGCCGCAGGCCGCCGACATTTCCGCCCGGCACTCGGATGTCCACCTGTTCTGGGGCGACACGCCGGAGCGGATCGCCGAGAACATCGTCGATATCCGCCGGCGCGCAGCGGCGTTCGGGCGCGGGGACGAGATAGGCTTCGGCATGCGCCTGCAGATCATGTGCCGCGAGTCGGAAGACGAGGCCTGGGCGGCGGCCCGCAGGCTGGTCGCGCACGGCACCGATGCGAACCGCCGGGAAATTATCGACAACACCTTCAACTCGGCGGCGAACCGGCGCGTGCAGGAACTGGCGCGCGAGCATGGCGAGATGATCGGGCCGAATCTCTGGACCGGCATCACCAGGGTCCGGGCCGGCGCCGGCATCGCGGTCGTCGGCAATCCCCGGCAATGCGCCGACCAGCTTCAGGCCTTCATCGACGCGGGGTGCCACTCCTTCTGCCTGTCCGGCTTTCCGCACGCCGCCGCCGCGACCGGCTTTGCGGAACTGGTCCGGCCCCTCCTCGCAGAGATGAACAGGGGCCGGATGCCGGAAGACAGCCTTTCCCGCCGGCGCGCGTGAGCCGGCCCGCGGCGCGCCGGGTCAGGCCGGCGGGTCGCAGGGGACGGTGCCCATCTCCGCCGGAATGGACAGCTCCAGGATTTCGAGGTCGTCCGAGGTCGCGATTTCGTTGTGCTTCAGCCCGCCCGGGATGAAAAGCGATTCGCCGGCCTGGATGCGCAGCGTCTCGCCGGTCTCGAATTCGAGGTCCACCCAGCCCTTGAGCGCATAGACGAACTGGCCTTCGCACTCGTGATAGTGCCAGCCGGTCGGCTCGGTCATGCCGCGGATTGCAGTCATGGTCTGGGCGCGCATGCTGCCGAGGCTCGCTTCGGTGACGCCGAGGTCGCGATATTTGAAGAAATCGCGCCGCCCGGCGACCAGCGGCGCCGACTCCGCGGTGGCGTGGGCGAGCTTGCGAAGCTGGGAATTGCTGTCGGGCATCGGGGGGTCTCCTCCGTTGGACTTCGCCGCCGAGAATAACGGATTGCGGGCGGCGCGGCAGCAAGTAACCTTCCCCCGTGAAATACAGCCTCGAAAAGGCGAGCCGTCACCGGGAACCAGGAAACCGTAGCCCTTCCCCGGATCGTATCATTTGACTTTCAGGGCAACTGGCCAGCGCGATAGTTGATACGGGACGAGACCATCCTTGAGGCCGCTATACTGTGCCGTTCGCGCCGTTATTCTGACGGTGCAACCCGAAAGACAGGGAAGAGAGTTCTTCTGAATGTTCGACGAATCCTCCCTGATGAAAGGCCAGCTCCGGAAACTCAATGCGTTGCGCAGGTCCTTGGGCCGCACATCGCCGACGAGGCGTTCGCCAGGCGGCTCGAGCAGGCGGCCGAGAAACCGGAGGCCGACGTGAATGCCGGGATCATCGCCGATACGTTGCGGGGCCCGCTTCGGGAAGGAAAGCTCTCGATCCAGCGCGGCGGCTATCTCGTTCGCCGGGGGCCGCGGGCGCGCAATCGTCGAGCCCGCCTGAGAATGACCGGTCGCCGGCTCCCGGTCGGATGGTTCTGCAAGGGGAGCAGTCGGACCATGAGAGCGGTACCGGTCGCTCGGGCTTCCGGTCCTGACCGGGCCGGCCTCGCGTTCGAACGCCCGTGCGAAGCGGCATGAACCTGGGGAGCCGCACTCCGTGGAAATGAGCCTGACACTCATTCTGGCTGCGGCAATTGTCGCGGGTCTTTACATGGCCTGGGCGATCGGCGCCAACGACGTGGCCAATTCGATGGGGACGTCGGTGGGCTCCGGGGCGATCACGGTCGGCGGCGCCATCGTGATCGCCGGGACGTTCGAATTCCTCGGGGCGTTTCTTGCCGGCGGCGAGGTCACGTCGACGATCCGCAAGGGCATCATCGATGCCGAGGCTCTGGATGACGACCCCGACCTGCTGGTCGTCGGCATGCTGTCGGCATTGCTTGCGGCCGCCGCCTGGCTGACAGTCGCTTCCAGGTTCGGTTGGCCCGTATCGACCACGCACTCGATCGTCGGAGCCATTATCGGGTTCGCCGTGGTCGCGATAGGCGTCGAGGCTGTCCACTGGTGGGACGTGGCGACGATCGCGGCAAGCTGGGTGGTCACCCCGGTTCTCGCCGGGGCAATTGCGTTCCTGCTGGTGCTGAGCGTGCAACGGCTGATCTTCGACAAGGAGGATCCGGCTCTCCAGGCGCGTCGATACGTGCCCGTCTATATCTTCGCCGCGGTGCTCGTGACTGCAACCGTGACCTTCGTCAAGGGCCTGAAGCATGTCGGCCTGGATCTGAGCATGCCGATGGCGATCCTCTACTCGGCGCTCGCAGCCGGCATCGTCGCCGCGGTGTGCCGCATGGCGATCAACAGGTTGAACTTCCGGAGCCTCGAGGCGCCCGGCGGGGGACAATCGCGGTTCAACGATGTCGAGAAGGTGTTCGGCATCCTCATGATCGTGACTGCGTCGGGTATGGCCTTCGCACACGGCTCCAACGACGTTGCCAACGCGATCGGACCGGTAGCCGCAATTGTCGGCGTGGTTTCGACCGGAGGCGTCGCCGCCAAGTCGGCGGTTCCCGTCTGGGTCCTGTTGATCGGCGCAGCGGGAATCGTGGTCGGCCTGGCGACGTTCGGGTACCGGGTCATGGCAACCATCGGGCGGAGGATCACCGAGCTCACGCCGAGCCGCGGGTTCGCCGCCGAATTCGCCGCCGCGTCGACGGTCATCGTTGCGAGCGGCACAGGATTGCCGGTTTCGACCACCCAGACGCTGGTGGGCGCGGTCATGGGGGTAGGCCTCGCCCGCGGCGTGACCGCCCTCGATTTTGGCGTGATCCGCACCATCCTCATATCGTGGGTGGTGACGCTTCCCGTCGGAGCGGCGCTCGCGGTTGCGTTCTACTACCTCCTGCGGACGCTGTTCGGTCAAGGTGCTGGATGATGAGACTCGCCGAAGAGTTCCTGCTCCTGACCCGCGACGAAGACGGAGCGCTGTCGCGGGCCCCCGAGTGGCTGGTCCGCTACGCGCTCGGCGGTGCGGTGCTGATGGATCTCGCTTTGGAGAATCGTATCGACACCGATGCCGAGCGGCTGTTCCTGATCGACCCCGCGCCGGTCGGGGATCCGCTGCTCGACCCGATGCTCGTCGAGATCGCGGAAGCCGGCCGGACCCACGACGCGCTCTACTGGGTGGAACACGCAACCCGGCACGCCGACGAGATTCGGGGAACCGCGCTGGCTCGGCTGGTCGACAACGGCGTCCTGGAGGTCAGCGACGACCGCTTCCTCAGGATATTCGGGACCCGGCACTACACGCTCGCCGATAACGCAGTCGAGCGTGAGCTGTTCGGGCGGATCCGGGAGGCGCTCCTGACCGACATAATTCCCGACCCGAGGGATATCGTGATCGTCACCTTGGCGGACGGCTGCGGGCTGATCGGCCATGTCCTGTCCGCGGACGAGCTGGCGGGGGCTTCGGAACGCATCGAACTGGTGCGAAAGCTGGAGTTGATCGGCCGGGCATTCCTGAATGCCCTGGATGTGGCCGTCCAGCCGGCCGCGGGCAGGCTCGATTAGGAACCGTCCCCCGCGTGTCCACCGACGGTCTCCCGCAACGGATAACAGGCCGCGACTCCGTCGTCCATCAGACCGACCCCAACTTTACGCCAGGTGCGGCCCCGGAGAAGAGGATCATATGAATCGAAACATTTCATTCCGGCCTGGCGGTTTGGATCCACGGCCTGCATTGGCGTTGTCCGTCAGCCGGATCCGCGGACAACGCCGCGAACTACGTGCGCATTTGGATGAGTCGTTCCGAACCGTTTAACCCGTTGCGACGAAATCCGATGCGCCTGAAACAAACTCCCGCGATTGCTGCTCACAACTCCTCCTCAATAGTTATGAAATAACATATTATAGGAATCGCAATTGCAATGCACTTATCCTCGGCACAATTGTAATATTCCATGGAGAATTCGGTTATTTTCCAGTAATCTTCCGGTTCGTGCTCGCCGCATCTCGCAAGTGCAGTAATGTACACGGTAGCGAAAACATAGGCATGCGCTTGGGACCTACAGGACGCACAAGTGCCCTTTGATCCAACGTCCTTGAGGTGGCCGCGATCCACTTCGCGGGTCTTGTCGGGATGATCGCACAGGCGGATTTCCCGTTGTCCGATGCCTGTCCAGGCATTGGGGGCCCATTGCGGATAAGGGCGATAACCTCCTAAGGAAGAACGGTTATGGAAACACTCATTCTATTTCTGGACTTCCTTTGGTCTTCCTTCCTCCTGTTGGGGCCGATGCTTCTCCTCGGCCTGTTCCTGGCGGGGTTGATCCACGTCTTCATCTCGCGCGAGGCCGTCCTGCGATGGCTGCATCGGGACAGCCTGGGGTCCGTCGCCTCCAGCGCGGCAATTGGCGTGCCGATGCCGCTTTGCAGCTGCTCGGTGGTTCCCGTGGTGGCGGAAATGCGGCGCAAGGGCGCCTCGCGATCCGCCTGCATGTCGTTTCTCATCACCGCACCCGAGACCGGCGCCGATTCGATCCTCGTCACCAACGCTTTCTTCGGCCCTGTGGCCGCGGTCGTACGGCCGGTCATAAGCTTCATAACGGGCGTGGTGGCCGGGGTCTTCTGCATCGGGATGATCCGGGACGACAGGACCGCCGAACCCGATCCCGCCCGAGACGGGCATCGCGAGCACGGCCACGATCATCACGGTCACGACCACGGGCACGGGCACGATCATCACGGTCATGACCACGATCACAGCCACAAGACCCTCATCCCGGGCGACGACGACTGCTACATAAGCCCGGGTACGCTCCGGGCGTTCTTCGTCACATGGCTGGGTCGCCTGAACGACGGCATCGGCCGGGCGCGCTCCATGACCTGGATCAAGCCGGACTTTTACCGCGAATCCCTTTCGCTTCCCGACTCCCCTCCGCCCCCGAAGGACGACACGGGGCGGGACTTGAGCGGCCTCACCTTCACCACGGTCTGCAAGCACATTCTGCGCTACGGTTTCGTCGAGGTGGCCGACGACATCCTCTTCGCCCTTCTGGTGGGCGTGCTCCTGGGCGGGGTGCTCTATCTCGCCATACCCGACAACCTGATGGCCAACGAATACGCCCGCTGGCTGTCCTATCCGGTCATGGTGCTGGTGGGGGTCCCGCTCTACATCTGCGCGTCCGCCAGCACCCCGATCGCCGCCGCACTGGTCGCCAAGGGGTTCAGCCCGGGCGCGGCCCTTGTCTTCCTGATGACCGGGCCGGCCACCAATACCGGCACCATCGCCATCGTCGCCAGCCAGTTCGGCGCCAGGTTCGCGTCGGTCTATGTCGGCTCGGTGATCGCCGTGACGGTGGCGCTGGGGATCGCCGTCGATCTGATCATGATCGCCTCCGGCCTGTCGCTGGCGGTGAACCTTGACGCTTCCGATTCGCCTGCCCTGGCCGCGCTCCAGTGGGCCGGCGCTTTGGGGCTCTTCGCGCTGATGTTCTGGCGCTTCCGGGCGGGAGCGCTGAAGAGCGGGTACGAAGACCTGCTGCTCAATCTCCGGCCGCTGTCAGGACCGATGAAGGACTGGTGGGCGCGGATGACCCGGAATGCGCCGGTCATGGGCATCTTTCACCCGCGCAGCCGCGCAGGGGCCGCGGTCTGGCTGTCCGTCGTCGCCGCCTTTCTGATCAGCGGCTTCACGGTGGTGCGCCCCGGAGAGGTCGGATACGGGCGTCTGTTCGGCGCCGTCGCGTGGCGCGATCTGCCACCCGGGCTCCACTACCTCGCGCCCTGGCCCTTGGCCCGGGCCGACAAATGGCCGGTCCTGGAGGTCAAGTCGGTGACCACCGGCCAGGCGGGAGAATACCTGACCGGCGACGTCAACCTGATGTCCATGTCGCTGAACGTGCAATATCGGGTGAGGGACCCCTTCGTCTACCACTATCGGATGGCGAACCCGGAGCAGGTGATCTCGGACAATATCCGCAAGGAGCTGCGCAGGTTCGTGGCCGGACGGACACTGGACAACCTGCTGAACGTCGAGCGCCCGTTACTCCAGGCCCATATAGAGAACGTATTCGAGAAGCGGCTTCCGGGCGGCGACGCCGCGCTGCTCGACGCCATCGATCTGGTGAAGGTGAATCTGCTCTCGGTGAACCCCGTCGATGGAGCAATGAACTCGTTTCGCGAGGTCTCGAGTTCGCAGGACGACAGGGAGCGCATCATCGTCAACGCCCAGCGCCTGACCGTGACGCTGATTCCCCGGGCGCATGGCAACGCGGTTTACGAGGTCGAGCAGGCCAAGGGCGAAGCGACCCGGCGAACCGTTACCTCCGCGGCGGAGAGCGACGCCATCCGCCGGGTCGCCGGCGCTGTGCGGGGAGCGCCCGAGGTACTCCACAACATGCTCTGGCGGGAAAAGCTGGAAACATCGCTTGCCGGCAGGAGCAAGATCATCGTCCCGAGCCAGGAGACGCTCAACAAGGTTGCGCTGTGGAAGTCGGCGAACGGCGGCAGGACCGCGCCAGCCACCGGAAAAGTCGGAGGCCATCATGAGTAGAAGGAAGAAGTTCGGAACGGCGGTCGCGATCCTCGTCGCGCTCGTCGTCGCCTGGGACGTTCATTACATTATCGACGAGTCCGAGCAAGGCGTGCTGACGAATTTCGGCAAGATCGTCCCGCCGGTGAAGGATCCCGGCCTGCACTTCAAACTGCCGACCCCGATCTCCGTCGTGTACAAGCTGGACCGGCGGGTGCGGCCGCTGATGAACCTCAAGCAGGAACTGATAACCGAGGACCAGAAGAATGTCCTGGTGGACGGCTATCTGTTGTGGCGCATCTCGGATCCCATACGCTACGTGGAGGCGATCCGGACCGAGGCCAACGCGGTCAAGCGGCTGAGTGACCTATACAGGTCGAGCGTCGGCATCGTGGTCAGCAACAAGTCGCGGGATGCCTTCGTCAGCCTCGGCCTGCAGCACCAGGACATCACGAAGGCGTCCCAGGAAATCCTCGATCAGGTCAAGCAGGTGGCGGCGGCGGATTACGGCATCGAGGTCGTCAGGGCCGGGCTGGTCGAATACACCCTGCCCGCGGCCAACCGTCCCAGCGTCATCCAGCGGATGATATCCGAACGCGCCCGTATCGCCGCCCGCTACCGCAGCGAAGGCGAGGAGCGGGCGATCGGCATCGAAGCGTTCGCCATCAACGAGCACGAAAAGATCATGGCGGCCGCGCATGCCGAGGCCACGACCATCCTGGGGCGCGCGGAGGCGGATGCGCTCGAGACGTTGGCCACGGCTTACCGCGAAGATCCGGACTTCTACAAATTCATCCGGGCACTCGACAGCTACGACTCGATCATCGACAAAAACACGACGTTGATGCTGCCGGCCGACAACGAACTGTTCAAGTATCTGGACGGCAAGGAAATACCCCTGAAGCCGGCTTCGTCTGCGCCGGGGCAGCAATAGGGGGTGCCTGCCATGCCGGAAACTCCCGAAGCGTCCCCGACCAGCACACGCATCATATACGCGGTCTTCGACTTCTTTCGCGACCGCAGAGCAGTGGTACTGGGATTGCTGGGGGGAATCGTCGTCGCTGCCGTGTTGCTGGACGGCGTCTATATCGTCAAAAAGGAAGAACAGGCCGTCCTCACCCGCTTCGGCAAGGTGATCGACCCACGGATCCTGCCCGGGATCCACTACGCGCTGCCGTTCGTCGAACGGGCGCATGTGCGCAAGGTCATGCGGATTACCCGGCGCGACGTCGCGACCCGCGACGACACCGGCAAGGTCTCGTTTTCGATTTTGTCGGGTGACGCGAACCTGTTCGAAGCGAATGTGGCGCTGCAATACAGGATCGAAAACCTGAAGAACTACCTGTACGTCACCGCCGATCCGGAGGCCGTTCTGACGCTCGTGGTGCGTGAGCGCCTTATCGAGATCATGGGGCAGCACTTCATCGATCTGATATTCACCACCAATCGAGACATTATCCAGACTCGCCTGTTCGAGGATACATCCGAATATCTGAAGGACAACGATATCGGTATCGAGCTGCTCGCGCTGAATATCGTGGACCTGCGCCCCATTGAGGAAACCGTGGCCGCGTTCCGGGACGTCAGCGATGCAATCGCCGAGAGCATCCAGGCGGTCAGCGACGCCAACCGGCGGATGGAGAAGCTGCTCGCGCGCAGCCGCGGCCAGGCGGAAGCGGTGGTCATGAACTCCAGGGCAAGGGCGAGGGAACGCCGGCTGCAGGCCGAGAGCAGCGCCGAGGTATTTTCCGACCTTCTGGAAGCCTATCGGGGGCAGCCATCCTCGGTCACGGTCACGCGGTACTGGCAGCGCATGCGCAACATCTTCCGCGAGGCCACGTTGCAGGCCGTGAATCCCGGCGACGCTTCGGTGATCGACATCAACATGGTCGAAGGCTTCGTGCCGGGCGTGGGACGCATGAGCGCCGCCCCGGTTGCGGCCGCGCCCACCGGGAAGGCCAGCCTGGCCGGGACCAGACGCACACTGTCCACCGCTAGCGAGACGGCGGGGCACGGTTTCGAAAACGTCGACACCGAACGCTTTCTGCTGGACGGGCGATTCCACGCCGCCCGCGGCGAAAGGCACCATCTCAGCACCGCCAGGCTGCGCTCTTTGATATTCGATGACCTGTCGATCTTCAGTCACCGCCATGTCGCGCCGACCAGCGTCGGCGCGGCCGTGGAGCGGAACGAGAAACCGTTGGTCGACCAGACGACCGTCATCCCTGACGACGAGGACGAGAGCCGGCCGGCGAAACCGGGGCAGGCCAAGCCCGTCAAGGAGAAATCGGGAAAGAAAACGGACGGGGCGAAACGGGAGACAGGCTCGGCCGCGAACGGGAAGAAGTCCGATGGCCCAGCCGAATAGGCTTGGCGGGACGGTCCTGATTTTGCTGCTGCTGTGCACCAAAGCTGCGCCAGCTGCGGAGACGAACCAGCCCGGCGTGACCGGAGACATTATCGCTTTCGCTCAAAGCAGCTGTTTTTCTGGCGTTTGCGGTGCCACGGGCCTTCGGTATCGTGCCGGCATTCGCGCCGCCTTCCACGAACGCAATCTCCGCGGCGGCGTCAAGGGAAGAAAGCTCAGGCTGACGGCGCGGGACGACGCTTACGACCCGGAAACAGCCGCTGCCAACGCGGCGCTTTTCGCATCTGACGAGAAAGTCTTTGCCGTCATCGGTGGCTTGGGCACGCCAACAGCGTTGCGCATGGCGCCGGTCCTCCGCAATGCCAAGGTGCCCTTCGTCGGTATCCTCTCGGGCGCCAGCTTTCTTCGGGACCGCGTACGCTTCCCCAATATAGTCAATCTGCGCACCGGTTATGCGGAGGAGGCCCGAAAGCTTGTGGCCTACATGCATGGCCGGCTGGGCGCGCGTCGTTTCGGCGTAATTTTCCAGGATGACGCGTTCGGCTACTCGGTGCTGGCCAGCTATCGAGAAGCGCTAAAGGCCCTTGGTTTGCCGATCCTGGCCAAGGCGTCCTATTCCTGGCACAGCCATTCGATTCACAGCACGCTGTTCGTCATGGAGAAGGCGGATCTCGATGTCGTGCTCATGGCGGCGACCACGTCTAACGTCACCAGCGCGGTCGACGCGGCGCGGTCGTTCGGTCACGACTACGTTTTCGGGATGCTGTCGATCGTCGACCTCGACCGGATCGCCGGCCAGCTCGAGGGCCGCTTCGGTCCGGCTGTGGGCACCCGGGTTCTGCCGGACGTACGGGATGGCGGCGATGCCCTGGTGAAGCGCTTCCAGTCCGCGCTGTCCGTCTGGCGGACCGCAGCGCCGGAGGAGGACGCGACCGCGGATGCATCGAGCCTTGAGGGCTACATACTGGGCCGCTTCGTCATCGCCGTTCTCGAGAGGATGCCGGACCTGCCGAACCGGGAAGGGTTCTTGGAAACGGCGTTGATGAGCGGGCCTTTCCTGATCGAAGGTTGGGAGATTGCGTTCGCCGATGGCGGGAATGTCGGATCGGAGTATGTGCGGCTAGTCGAGTTCTCCTCGACAAAGACCCGGGATGTGACGGAAAAGGCGGTCGACCAGTGAAAAAAATCGACGAATTCGAACGCGAAGAGACCGGCGAAGAGTGGTTGCGGGAGGGTTACAAAGTCGTGTCCATGCGCCGGAACATCATGTTCCGGATGCTCCTCGAATCGACCCGCCTGCTTCTGTTCGGCAATGCCGGGGGCACCGCGCTGATCATCGGTTTCATGAGCACCGCCACGACCGGCGGGGACGAGGGTGTGTTTCACTGGTTCGCCCTGGCGACGGTGCTGGTCTTCGGAGTGGGCATTCTGACCTCCGCGCTGACCATGTTCCTGGTCACCATCGTCTCGGTGCGGGAGGCGCATGGAAGCGAGACCGCGCTCAAGCGTTTCGTCGAAGGCGAATGCGGCCGTTCCGAAGTGATGTTCAACGTCGAAGACCGGACCTGGCGCACCGCGGACTGGTCGACCCTGACGGGCATTGTCAGTGCCGCCTGCTTCATCCTCGGCGGGGTCTCCGGCATCGCCCTGCTGGTGGTTTTCTTCTGAGCGCCGCGCGACGCCCATCAGCCATCCCGGCGCGACCGTCCGCGAACGGGAATCAGCAGACTGCCGGCGAAGGCCGTGCTCGCCGCGAGCACAATACCCGGCCCCGCCGGTATGTCCCATTCCAGCGACACGAACAACCCGACGATTACCGAAACGACCCCGATCGCCGTCGCCGCCACCGCCATCTGTTCCGGCGTCGTGACCATGCGGCGCGCGGCGGCAGCGGGAATAATCACCAGTGCCACGACCAGCAGCATGCCGACGATTTTCATCCCGACCGCGATCACCGCAGCGAGCAGGAATAGAAGCAGCAGGCGGATTCGCTCGACCGGTACGCCCTCCACGGCCGCAAGGTCCTGGTTGACCGCTATGGCAAGCAGATTGCGCCACTGCCAGGAGAGCACCGCCGTAACTACCGCGGCGGTGCCGAAGATCAGGGCGAGGTCGAACGCGCCCACTGACAGGATGTCGCCGAAGAGATAACCGATCAGGTCGACGCGCATCCGTTCCATGAAAGCGACGACGACGAGCCCGGCCGCGAACACTGCGTGGGCCAGCACACCGAGCAAGGCATCGACGGAAGTGTAGCGCTGGCGCTCCAGCAGCACCAGGCACCCTGCAAGCAGGAAACAAATGGCGAAGACGGCGAGAATCGGCTCGATATCGAGCAGAAAGCCGAGAGCGATGCCGAGCAGCACTGCATGCGCCAGCGCAGTGCCGAAATACGCCATGCGCCGCCACACCACGAAACAGCCGACCGGCCCGGCGGCGAGCGCCGCCCCGATCCCGCCTCCCAGTGCGCGCAGGAAGAAATCTTCCATCAGCCCTGTCTGTGGAAGTCGCCGTCGGACGCGGCGTCGTGTATGCGGAGCGGCTCGCCCAGGGCGTCATGGCGATGATCGTGGGAATGTTGATACACCGCGAGCGTCTCCGACAGATGCGGGCCGAAGAGAGAGATGAACTCGGGATCGCGCAGGACGGCTTGCGGCCGGCCTGTGCAGCACACATGTCGATTGAGGCACACCACGGTGTCGGTCGCGGCCATGACGAGATGCAGGTCGTGCGACACGAGAAGCACGCCGCAGCCATGCCGGTCGCGGATGTCGGAGATAAGTTGGTAGAGTTCGCTCTGGCTTGTGACGTCCACGCCCGCCAGGGGCTCGTCGAGAACCAGGAGGTTGGGCTCGCGCAACAGTGCCCTGGCGAGCAGCACGCGCTGCATCTCGCCGCCGGAGATCTCCGCCAGCGGATAGCCAAGAATCGGATCGGCCCCCACCTCGTCGAGAACCTCTTCAAGCTTCTTGCGCGGAGCCGGCGCGCCGAGGGTCAGGAACCGCCTTACCGTCATCGGCAGGATGGGGTCGCGATGCACGTGCTGGGGCGAATATCCGATGCGCAGCCCGGGAGCCTGGATCACGGCGCCGTCGTCCGGTTTCATGATGCCGAGAATGACACGTATCAGCGTCGACTTGCCCGCGCCGTTGAGCCCAACCAGGGTCACAATCTCCCCGGCGCGAACCGCAAGGTCCACGTCATCCAGAACCCTCCGACGCCCGAATTGAACGCTGACGCTCCGCGCCTCGACCAAGGGCGGGGCCTCGGAGAGTTCGGTAGATGGTGCAGGGTTCATTCAGAATCCTTGCGCATTGCGTCTCGTGACGGCAAGCGCCCGGTGGTCAGCCGTCGCCGAGGCAGCCGGAAATCGAATCTCCCAGGCCGCGCATGACCTCGAACCATGCGTCCGGGCCCGGCCCGATATCGGCGCCGATCGGATCCAGCACGGCGGTCTTCACTTCGGTCCCTTCCACAAGGGTGCGGACCAGGTCGGGCTCGAATTGGGGTTCGGTGAAGACGCAGCGGATCCCGTGCTCGGAGAGGGCGGCGCGCAGCTCGACGAGACGCTTGGCGCTGGGTGCGCGCGCCGGGTCGACGGCGACGGCGCCCTTGCCTTCGAGCCCGTAAGCTCTCTCGAAATACTGGTAGGCATCATGGAAGACGACAAAGGCGCGCCCGCGCACCGGCGACAGGCGTTCCCGCAGGGATGAATCCATGGCGGTGATCCGCTTCCTCATCGCCTCAGCGTTGGCGCGGTAGGCTGGGGCGCGGCCCGGATCGACGCGAATTAACATGTCGGCCACGACATCGACGATCCGGCGGGCATTCTCGGGCTCCAGCCAGAGATGCATGTTGTACTCGCCATGCTCGTGACCATGGTCCTCGTCTTCGTCGACATGGGGCTCGTCATGGTCGTCCTCTTCCCAAATCCCGCCTTCGCGGTTTTTGAGCAAGCGCATCCGGGGCGTCTCGTGAACGGTCACGACGGTGGCTCCGGATCCGAGATTCTCGATGGCGCGGTGGAGGAAGGTCTCCATGTTCTCGCCTATCCACACGATCAGCTTCGCCTGGTTCAGGCTCCGGGCCTCCGACGGGCGCATCTGGTAGGTGTGGGGCGAAGCCGCGCCCTTGAGCAGCAATACCGGCTTGCCGGTGTCGCCCATCACCCCGGCAACGAGGGAATGAATCGGCTTGATACTCACCACAACGGTCAGGTCCTGCGCGCGCAGCCCGTGGGGGGCCAGAAGCGCGCAGAGAGAAAAAAGAACCATCGTCTTTCGGATGAAATTCACGGTAAGCCTCCCCAATGGATGCTGAAAGCCGTTGCGTTTCCAGCAATGGAGTTTCGGTCACCTTGCCCGCTTTTGCTCAAGTCTCCGATATGCCAGCCATGGCGACAGCGACGGGCTTGCGATACCGAAGACGCCGAAGCCTGTTTCGTTCGTAACATTATAGCATAGGTCTCAGTCCCGGTTGCATCTCGTTCGAAGGCCCGCCCGGCTGCTACCCCGTGAAGCGAGGGGCGACCCCGAGGCGGCAGGCAGCCGAGAATAACGGATTGCGGGCGGCGCGGCACCGGCTAACCTTGCGCTTGTGAAATACGGCCTCGATACCCTTCGCGGCGACCTGTTCGGCGGCATCACCTCGACCGTGGTGGCGCTTCCGGTGGCGCTCGGCTTCGGCATCGCCTCGGGCATGGGGGCCGCCGCCGGCCTGCACGGGGCCATCGCCGTCGGCTTCTTCGCCTCCGTGTTCGGCGGCACCCGGTCCCAGATATCCGGCCCGACCGCGCCGATGACGGTCGTCATGGCCGTCGTCATTACCAGCCACTCAACCAGCCTCGCCGAAGCGCTCACCGTGGTCGTCATGGCGGGCCTGCTGCAAATCCTGCTCGGCCTTTCGCGGATCGGCCGCTTCGTCGCCTACACGCCCTATGTGGTGGTGTCGGGCTTCATGTCGGGCATCGGCATCATCATCGTGCTGATCCAGCTGCTGCCGGCGCTGGGCGCGCCCATTGCCCCCGGCGGCCCGATGGGCGCCGTTTCGGCGCTCCCGGATGCGATCCGCAATATCGACGCGGGCGCCTTCGCCATCGCCGCTGTCTCGCTCGCGGTCGCGTTCCTCTGGCCGCGCCGGCTGGCGCGCTTCGTGCCCGGCCTTCTCGCGGCGATGGTCGCGGGCACGCTGCTGGGCGTGCTCTGGCTGAACGAAGCGCCGACCATCGGCCCGGTTCCGACCGGCCTGCCGGAATTCCAGTTGCCGCTCATGTCCCCGGACTTCCTGCTCGGCGCGGTGAAGCCCGCACTGATCCTGGCCCTGCTCGGCTCCGTTGACAGCCTGCTCACTTCGATCATCGCCGACTCGATGACCGGCTCGCGCCACAACCCGGACCGGGAACTGGTCGGCCAGGGCATCGGCAATGCCGTGGCGGGGCTCTTCGGGGCGCTGCCCGGCGCCGGGGCCACGATGGGGACGGTGACCAACATCCGGTCCGGAGGCTCGACGCCGGTATCCGGCGTGTTGCGCGCGATCCTCCTGCTGGCGCTGCTGCTGGGCCTCGGCCGCTATGTCGAACCGGTTCCGCTGGCCGCTCTCGCCGGCGTGCTGATGAAGGTCGGATGGGACATTGTGGACTGGCGCCTCCTCGCCCGCGTCCACGCGCTCAGGCGCGAGCACCTGATCGTCATGCTGACGGTGCTGGCGCTCACGGTCTTCGTCGATCTGGTGACGGCCGTCGCCATCGGGCTCATCGCGGGCGGTATGGTCCATGCGCGGCAATTGGAGCGCCTGGAGCTCGACAGCGTGGTCTCGACGCCGCTGCTCGACCGGACCCTTCTCGGCCCGGACGGGGAGGAAGAGGAGGGCGCCTTCGCCGCGCGCGCCGGCCTGGTGGCGCTCCGGGGCAGCCTCACCGTGGCGTCGTCCCACAAGCTCGCCGACGCCATCGGCCCGGAAATCCGCGACCATGAGATCGTGATCTTCGACTTCTCCGGCGCCGCCTATATCGACGACAGCGCCGCTATGGTCATCGAACAGTTGATTGACCTCGCGGAAGCGGCGGAAACCTCCTGCATCGTGGCCGGCCTCCAGGGAGCCGCCGCGCAGACCCTGAACTCGCTGCACTGCCTGCACAGCGTGCCCGCCCACCGGATCGTGGAAACCCGCGAAGACGCCCGCCGCCTCGCCGAGCGCATGCTGCGGGAGAAGGACGGGGGCGCGGCGTAGGCGGGCCCGGGACGGGCGCTTTACCGCTTGCCGGCGCGGGCCTAAACAGGAACGGCGATGACGGGACGGAACGCAGCGTGACAGGCGGCGAGCGGGTGGAGGACCGGGCGCTGCTCGGCGGCAGGGGGCGGTTCATCGACGACCTGCCCGCGCCGCCGCGCACGCTCCATGCCGCGATCCTGCGCTCGCCTCATGCCCATGCGCGGCTGGGGCCCATAACCGCGCCGGAGGGCGTGCGCCTGTTCGCCGGACCGGACATCGCCGCCGGCCTCAGGCCCTTCATCGCAGCCCTGCGCACACCCATGCGCCACTTCCCCGTCGCGACCGACAAGGTGCGCTATGTCGGCGAGCCGGTCGCCGTCGTGCTCGCGGAGGACCGCTACCGGGCCGAGGACGCGCTGGAACTGGTGGCGGTCGAGTACGACCCCTTGCCGGCCGTCGTCTCGCCTTCGGCGGCGATAGCCGAAGGCGCGCCGCTGCTGCACGAGGCCGCCGGCACCAATCTCGCGAACCGGCGGCGCTTCTCCTACGGCGACCCGGAAGCGGCCTTCGCCGCCGCCGACCATCGCTTCGCCATCGAGGTGCGCTATCCGCGCAGCGCCGTCACGCCCATCGAGTGTTTCGGCCTGATCGCCGCCTGGGACCCCGACGCCGACGCCTTCGAGGTGACGGCGCCCTTCCAGGGGCCGCTGGCGCTGCATCCGGTGATGGCGGCGGCGCTCGGCGTTCCGGCCAACCGGCTGCGCCTGCGCACCCCGCCCGATTCCGGCGGCAGCTTCGGCATCAAGCAGGGCCTCGCGCCCTATATCGTGCTGATGGCCGCCGTCGCGCGGCTTGCCGGCCGGCCGGTGAAATGGATCGAGGACCGGCTGGAGCACCTGACCGCCGCCGGCTCCGCCACCAACCGCGAAACCCGGCTGGAAGCCGCCGTCATGGCCGACGGCCGGGTGACGGCGCTGCGCTACCGGCAACTCGAGGACTGCGGCGCCTACATCAAGGCCCCGGAGCCCGCGACGCTCTACCGGATGCACGGCGCGATGACCGGGGCCTACGACATCCCCAACCTCGAAATCGAGAACTCGATCGCCGTCACCAACAAGACGCCGAGCGGACTCAATCGCGGCTTCGGCGGCCCGCAGGTCTATTTCCCGCTGGAGCGGCTGATGCACCGCATCGCCGACGGGCTGGGCCTCGACCGGCTGGAGGTGCTGCGGCGCAACCTCGTGGGGCAAACGCCCTATCGCACGGCCTCGGGCGGGCTCTACGATTCCGGCGATTTCGGCGCGGTCATCGACCTCGCCCGGCCGGCCATCGACGAGCTCCGGGCCCGCCGCGCGGCAGCCCGCGCCGAGGGACGGCTCTACGGCGTCGGGATGGCGGCAGCGGTGGAGCCGACCGTCTCCAACATGGGCTACATCACCACGGTGCTGGAGCATGAGGACCGCCTCGCGGGCGGGCTCAAGAACGGCGCGCTCACCGCGGCCACCGTCGCCATCGACCCGCATGGCGGCGTCACCGTCACCGCCGATTCCATTCCGCAGGGCCAGGGGCACCGCACCGTGCTGGCGGAGGTGGTGGCCGGCGCGTTCGGCCTTGCGCCCCGCGACATCCGGGTCGTGGCCGAGTTCGACAGCGCGCGGGACGCCTGGTCGATCGCCGCCGGCAACTATTCCTGCCGCTTCGCGCCTGCCGTCGCCGGCACCGCGTGGCGGGCAGCCTCGACCTTGCGCGACCGGCTGGCCCGCCTCGCCGCGGCCGGGCTCGACCTGCCGCTGGAGGACATCCGCTTCGAGGGCGGCACGGTCGGGGCCGGGCCGGACAGGGAAATCCCGTTCGCGCGCCTCGCCGGCCTCGCCCACTGGTCGCCGGGCACCCTGCCGCAGGGCGTCGAACCGGCCTTGCGGGCGACCGAGTTCTGGACCCCGCCGGAGCTCGGGCCCCCCGACGCCGAGGACCGTATCAACGGCTCCGCCGCCTACGGTTTCATCTTCGATGTCTGCGGCGTCGAGGTCGATGCCGACACCGGCCGGGTCCGCATAGACCGCTATGTGACCGCCCACGACGCGGGACGCCTGCTCCACCGCCCGATGGCCGACGGGCAGGTGCGCGGCAGCCTCTCCAATGCCCTCGGCGCCACCCTGTTCGAGGCTTTCGTTTACGACGAGGCGGGCCAGCCGCTCGCGGGCACCTTCGCCGACT
Organism: Defluviicoccus sp.; assembly: GCA_022826125.1. Classification (GTDB taxonomy): domain Bacteria; phylum Pseudomonadota; class Alphaproteobacteria; order MPNO01; family MPNO01; genus MPNO01. Next base: position 17,463 of record JAJDVM010000293.1, on the reverse strand, counting down.
ATCCGCCGCCGAGCGCCTGCGAGATGCCGGACCCGGAGATCCTGCACCTCGAAAGCCCGTCGCCCTTCACGCCGCTCGGCGCCAAGGGCATCGGCGAGGGCAACGCCATGAGCGCGCCCGTCTGCATCGCCAATGCGGTGGCGGACGCGCTCGGCGCGGACGATCTGGAACTGCCGCTGACACCCGCCCGCGTCGCGGCGCTCATCCCGTGAAGCCCGCGCCCTTCGACTATCTGCGCCCGGCGAGCCTCGGCGAAGCGCTGGAGGCGCTGGCCACCGACGGCGCGATGGCGCTTGCCGGCGGCCAGTCGCTGGTCGCCATGCTCAACATGCGCCTCGCGCGGCCGGACCTGCTGGTGGACATCGCGCATCTTCCCGAGCTTCGCGGGCGCGGGCTCCGGGTGGGCGCGGCCGTCCGCCAGGCGGAGCTGGCCGGCCTCCATCCGCTTATCGACCGCGCCCTGCCGCATGTCGGGCATTACCAGACCCGCAGCCGGGGCACCTTCTGCGGCTCGGTCGCGCACGCTGACCCTGCGGCGGAACTGCCGCTCTGCCTCGTCGCGCTCGGCGGGCGGGTCCATCTTGCCTCGGCGCGCGGCGAGCGGGTCCTGGAGGCCATCGACTTCTTCGAGGGGCCGCTGATGACCGCGCGGGAGGAGGACGAGCTGATTGCCGCGGTGGAGCTGCCGCCGCCGGACCCGCGCGCCGGCTATGCCTTCCGCGAGGTTGCGCTCCGGCACGGCGATTTCGCGCTCGCGGCCTTCGCGGCCGTGGCCGATGCCGACGGCGTCAGGCTCGCGGTCGGCGGCGTGGCCGACACGCCGGTCGTGCTGGACGGCCTCGCCATCGACCCGGACGCCATCGACGCCCGCGACGACTTCCACGCCGACGCCGCCTATCGCCGCCGGCTGGTGGCGCGCATCGGTCGGGCGGCGGTGGAGGAGGCGCTCGCATGCCGCGCATGACGGTGAACGGCGAGGCGGTGGACGCGGCGGCGGAACCGCGCCTGCTGCTCTCCGACTTCCTGCGCCACACGCTCGGGCTGACCGGCACCCATGTCGGCTGCGAGCATGGCGTCTGCGGGGCCTGCACGGTGCTGATCGACGGCCGGCCGGCGCGGTCCTGCCTGGCGCTTGCGGTTCAGTGCGAAGGCGCGGAGGTAGTGACGGTGGAGGGGCTGGAGGAAGGCCCGCTGCACGCCGCCTTCCGCCGCCATTTCGCGCTGCAATGCGGCTTCTGCACCGCCGGCATCCTGATGAGCCTGACCGCCTTTCTCCGCGAGCAGCCCCGCCCGACGGAGCGGGAGGTGCGGGAGGTGCTGAGCGGCCATCTCTGCCGCTGCACGGGCTACACCCCCATCGTCGCCGCCGCGCTGGACGCCGCCGATGCTTGATGTCGGCACCGCGCTGCTACAGGCCGCCGAGCGGGCGCCGGACCGGCTGGCCGTGGTCGCCGGCGCGGACAGGCTGACCTACGGGGCATGGCTCGACCGGGCGCTCCGGCTCGCCGGCGGGCTCGAAGGGCAGCGTATCGCAACCGTGCTCCAGAACACGCTCGACGCCGCGACCCTGCATTGGGCCTGCCAGCTTTCCGGCAAGCTGATCGTGCCGCTCAACTGGCGGCTGAAGGCCGGGGAGATCGACTATTGCCTCGCCGACGCCGAGGTCGACATGGTGGTCTTCGGGCCGGAGGCCGCCCCGGCCGTCGCCGCCTCGCCCCGCTCGCAGGCGATCCGGCGCGTCGAGACCGGGCCGGCGCTGGACGCCCTGCTGCAGAGCCCGGCCGCCGCCCCGGCCGCCTCGGCGGAGGACTGGTCGGTCATGCTCTACACCTCCGGCACGACGGGCCGGCCGAAGGGCGTGCCGCGCCGCCACCGTGCGGAGCGGGCCGCCGCCATCGCCCATGTCGCGCAGAACCGCTACGCGCCCGGCGAGGTCGCGCTCGGCGTCATGCCGCTCTACCACACCATGGGCGTGCGCTCGCTGCTGGCCTCGGCGCTGGTCGATGGCGTCTTCGTCTGCCAGCCGCGCTTCGATCCGGGCGCGGCGCTCGACCTGATCGAGGCGGAGGGCGTGACCGCGCTCTATCTGGCGCCGACGCTCTATCACGACCTTCTGGCGCACCCGGACTTCTCGCGGGAGCGGGTGCGCTCGGTGCGCAAGCTCGGCTTCGCCGGCGCGCCGATGACGGACGGTCTGCTGCAGAGGCTCGACGCCGCTTTCCGGCCCGAACTCTTCGTCAACCATTACGGCTCCTCGGAAATCTACACTTTCACCGTCTGCCCGGACGCGCCCGCCAAGCCGGGCTCGGCCGGCAAGGCGGGGCTCAACCAGCGCATCCGGGTGCGCAGCCTTGACGGGACGCAAGACGCCGCGCCCGGCGAGGAAGGGGAAATCCTGGCGGTGCTTGCCAGCGACGAGGCGTTCGAGGGCTACTGGCGCCGGCCCGACGCCGACGCCCGCGCGCTCAGGGACGGCTGGTACCACACGGGCGACACCGGCCGGCTGGACGAAGACGGCGACCTGTTCGTCACCGGCCGCGTGGACGACATGATCGTCACCGGCGGCGAGAACGTCTCGCCGGTCGAGATCGAAAGCGTGCTCTCGCTGCATCCGGCGGTCGAGGAAGTCGCCGTCGCCGGCCTGCCCGACGAGCGCTGGGGCCAGATCGTCGCCGCCTTCGTCGTGGCCGGGGGCGAGGCAACGGCCGAGGCGCTGGACGCCCATTGCAAGGCAAGCGCCCTCGCCGACTTCAAGCGCCCGCGCCGTTATGTGTTCATCGACGAAATCCCGAAATCCCCCGTCGGCAAGATTCTCCGCCGCCTGCTTGTGTTGCCAGATCAGGGTTGCGGTGAGTAGCCCTTGTCGGGCCATACCGCTAAAGAAAGAAATATGGAGCACGCCGCACCAACCGACTCCCTTCCGGGAGCACTAATTATCAGGCGATTATCATACCCGCACAACAAATTGGGGGTAACCTCGCCGCAGCAAGATCCTTGGTGAATACCCTTTAATTGTTTGATGTTGAGAATTCAACGTTTCAATCGATTCGGCTGTATTCGTAATTCAGATGACGATTAATTTACCCTCCTTCCGGAGATTCATCAGGAACGAGAACAACCTTGTTCTTGAATATCTTCAGCCCTTTGTTGAATGCTCTTAGGAAATCCATTCCTATGAGAACGTCTTCGGACTCTTCCGACAATTGAACTATACCAGGAACTAATAATGACCTCGGGCCGCGATCAAGACTCGCATAACCTATTGCCTGTATATTCTGAACGGTAGAACCGTCTGCCAGAGTATAAGGTGGACCTATTCCCTGCAAGGGTAGATTGACTTTACATGCTTCAAGTAAATTTATCTGCAAGAAACCTGTAAATCCTGTGTCTATTGTACCAGTTAAGGACAAACCCGGTTGATGCTCGTAGCCGCCATACAGAAAAAACCCCACATAAGGTGAGCCATCCTCGCCGATTTCCCCTACTACGATATCACTCATCTAATTCACTTAACATCATCTGGTTAAAATCGACTCATAGTGTGATCCAATACGAAGCAATACGAAAAGTCCGACCGGATCTTCCTTACGTGCATCCAGATATGCCTGAGCAGAATCTTTATGCACATACGCTTTCTCCGAATTGATGTCGATTACAACGTAATGTCCGTTATAAGAATTTTCAAACTTGTTCTTATATTTCCGTTCGTATATTTCAATAGCTTTCCCAGCAACATAATCTATAGGTCCATGCCCTTTTTTTCTACCATCAATCTCGTAAGCGCCAACCATGATAGAATCAAAGCTCACCAGTCTATCCGGTAGATGCTCCAAACGCGCCCGCTGACGAAGCCGCCTCCAGGCGAACCTTCGCAATGCGAACCGCAAGTCTGCCTCCGCGAGGCTTCTCTTGCGTTCGCCTCGCTATAGGTTAGTCCCGAATCGAGCGTTCTACATGTTGCGTGCTGCGGAACGATTCCCTGACTCTTGAGTTCTTCAACTCTCGCAGCAACATTTGTCGCCATTCCGATTCGGCACGCCACCAGGCTCTCCATCACCTTGATTGCGGGCAGCATAATCGATTTCACCCGCACTGACTACTTGGCTGGAGCGCCACGAGACCAGCCTCGTAGTCGGCCGGTGAATAACGTATCTCGCCCCTGGATGCGCCTTGAGGCAGCCGCGGCCGGCGCCGGACGGGGAAGCGAAAGCGTAATGTTCACCAGGGCCGCCAAGGACGGGGCCGTGCTTCTCATGGCCGCCTGTCTCTCCCTCGTGCCTTGCGGGACAACGACGCGGACGCCTGAGCGCCCGAAACCCTCCCTGCTTTCGGCATGACATTGGAAATTTTTCATGATCGAGCCGTCGGAGGCTTGACTATCGCCGATATGGTGTAGAATGAAAGTAGAGAGGGGCGGCTTTCGGGGCCGCCTTTCGGCGTTTCTGCAGAAAGCGATGGCCGGGGCCGCGAAAAAGACTCCGGCGGGAACCGACGGGCGAGGTGCGTCCGGCGTCTCGCGCGCGCAATCAGGTGCGCGAGCCGCGCCGGCGCCGACACCCGCCCGCGCCCCCGCACGCACGCCCGCGCGATTGCGCGCGGAAAAGGGATACCACCGGCGCAAGCCGGAGACGGAACGAAACGGCTACGGGAAGAAAGACCCCATGCGAAAGACGCGAACACCGGAGATACCGGCAGAACACCCCCGAAACCCGCCTCGAAAGGAGGGCCTTATGCCAGCGGTTGTCGACCGGAACCGATGGCGGAGCCACTTCCGCCGCCGCCCCGGCCTCCGAACCTACCGCATGCACACATCCGTCTTCGGCGGCTTCGCAATGCACGCCCCCTACCGTCGCCCCGGCCCTCGAGCCGGGGCCCAGCCTCGGTTCTGGCGGCAGCTTCGGCAGTCGAGCTTGCCCTCGACCGGCTGCGGCGGTGGCGCGAGTCAGGGATGGACCCCGGCTTCCCCGCTCGGGGGCGAGGACAGGCGGGGGCCGGGGCGACGATATGGCCGCAGTCTTCCCATGAGTCCGAAGTCGATGCCGTTGGCCTTATGCCCGGACTGGCCTCGGAACATGCGCCCCGTGCATGCGGACCATGACGAAACATGACATCCCATGACATTCCCGCCGGTGTCCGCTGGGCCGCCGCCAGCTTGTTGCGCGCCGGGACCGTTGCTATACCGCGCCGCTATGACCGAGCACATCCGCAACTTCGCCATCATCGCCCATATCGACCACGGCAAGTCCACGCTCGCCGACCGGCTGATCCAGACCTGCGGCGGGCTGACGGAGCGCGAGATGCGCGACCAGGTGCTCGACAATATGGACCTGGAGCGCGAGCGCGGCATCACGATCAAGGCGCAGACGGTGCGCCTCGACTATGAAGGCGAAGACGGCCGGGCCTATGCGCTGAATCTCATCGACACGCCGGGCCATGTCGATTTCGCCTATGAGGTGAACCGCTCGCTCGCCGCCTGCGAGGGCTCGCTGCTGGTGGTGGACGCGACCCAGGGCGTCGAGGCGCAGACGCTCGCCAATGTCTATCAGGCCGTGGACAACGACCATGAGATCGTCGTCGCGCTCAACAAGGTGGACCTGCCCGCCGCCGACCCGGAGCGCGTCCGCAGCCAGATCGAGGACGTGGTCGGCATCGATGCGAGCGACGCGGTGCTCTGCTCGGCCAAGACCGGCGACGGCATCCCCGCGCTGCTGGAAGCGCTCGCCGCGCGCCTGCCGCCGCCCGATGCGGAGGTCGCGGGCGACGGGCATGTCCGCGCCATGGTGGTGGACAGCTGGTACGACCGCTATCTGGGCGTGATCGCGCTGGTCCGGGTCCGCGAGGGTGAGCTGCGCCGGGGCCTGAAGATGCGGCTGATGGCGACGGGCGCGGCCTACGACATAGACGAGGTGGGCGTCTTCACGCCGAAGCGGCAGAAGGCGGACCGGCTCGGCCCCGGCGAGATCGGCTATGTGAGCGCGGCCATCAAGACGGTGGCCGACTGCAAGGTGGGCGACACGATCACCGACGACCGCAAGCCCGCGCCGGAGCCGCTGCCGGGCTTCCAGCCCAACCTGCCGGTGGTGTTCTGCGGGCTGTTCCCGACCGACACGGCGGATTTCGAATTCCTGCGGGAGAGCCTCGCCAAGCTGCGCCTGAACGACGCCGGGTTCGAATATGAGCCGGAGAACTCGCCGGCGCTCGGCTTCGGCTTCCGCTGCGGCTTCCTCGGCCTGTTGCATCTGGAGATCGTGCAGGAGCGGCTCGCGCGCGAGTTCGACCTCGACCTGATCACGACGGCGCCGAGCGTCGTCTACCGGCTCCGCATGAGCGACGGCGAAGCGCTCGAGCTGCACAACCCGGTCGACATGCCGGACGAGACCCGCATTGCGAGCGTCGAGGAGCCGTGGATCCGCGCCACCATCCTGACGCCGGACGAGTATCTCGGCGCCGTGCTCGCGCTGTGCACCGAGCGGCGCGGCGAGCAGCTCGACCTGACCTATGCCGGCTCGCGCGCCATGGCGGTCTACCGGCTGCCGCTCAACGAGGTCGTCTACGATTTCTACGACCGGCTGAAATCGGTCACCCGCGGCTATGCCAGCTTCGACTACCGGATGGATGGCTACCGGGAGGGCGACCTGGTCAAGGTGCAGATCCTGGTGAACGGCGAGCCGGTCGACGCGCTCTCCATGATCGTGCCGCGCTCGTCCGCCGAACAGCGCGGCCGGGCGATCTGCGGCCGGCTCAAAGAGCTGATCCCGCGCCAGTTGTTCAAGATCCCGATCCAGGCGGCGATCGGCGGCAAGGTCATTGCGCGCGAGACCATCTCCGCCCTGCGCAAGGACGTGACCGCGAAATGCTATGGCGGCGACATCACCCGCAAGCGCAAGCTGCTGGAGAAGCAGAAGGCCGGCAAGAAGAAGATGCGCCAGTTCGGCAAGGTCGACATCCCCCAAAGCGCCTTCATCGAAGCGCTCAGGATGGGGGAGGATTGAGAATAGCGGCAGCCACCCCATTCAACAGTCGTACGGGCGCGGCAACCCTGAAACTACGCTATATCGTGACGTCTGAAATTCTGCCGGCCGGAGGGGAGCCAGGCGACCCTATGGTCTTCGTGAGGGTGCGTCGTGTTTCGGACCGAATGAACGTCTGGGGCCGTCAAGCCGCCTGAATCGTTGCGTTCGCAGCCGGCCTCCTCCGGCACGGCCAGCCCATTCGGGCGGCATGGTTAAGTAAGTTTCTTTCGTTAGCATCCCCGTAAAGAAAGTACTGCGCCCTATCCTTTCCTTAGCCCGTTCCTTGCGAAAGGTTCGGCGCGACCCCGGCCGGGCGGGGCGGCAATCGCGCAGTTTCTAGTAGCGCGGGTTCTAGTCGCGCGGGCGGGAGACCAGCCAGAGCAGCGCGCCGGGCACGAGGAAGACGGCGTAGGCGGCCGCGCCCCAGAAATAGGGGATCAGGACCGCGTGATGGAGTCCGGCCCCCAGGTTCCGCTCGAGGAAATGGCTGAAGCCGAGTTGCGCGGACTGGTCGATCCACAGCCAGACCTGGGCGAAGACCACAGGCTCGAATGCGCCGTTTTTGAGCAGTTCGACCGCGGCGTGGCCGAGCAGGCCGACCCCGACGAGGAGCAACAGCCAGGCGAGCATGCGGACTACGATCATCGTTTCTCTCTTCGCCCCCTTCGGTCCGGAACGCGCGGTCCGGACCCTGCGTTGCCTCCCGGCCTCCGTGCTAGCAGGTTCGGCCGCGCCGCGCCAGTAAGGCGCCGGAAGACACCTCCGGAATGCGGTCGCGGCAAGGCGGGCGCAGGGTCGGCGCGCGGGGTTGGCCTGAAGGGGGCCGGTTGCTACATATCGGCGTGTCGTGCGGATGGGTGGCCGAGCGGTCTAAGGCGCACGCCTGGAAAGTGTGTATACGGTGATCCCGTATCGTGGGTTCGAATCCCACCCCATCCGCCATTCGCCCTCGATACCGCCGGAATCGCATGCGCCGGGCCGATGCCGCGCGGCGGCGGGTCGACCGGCGGCGAACAGGACGGAGGCGCGCATTTCCGGCCGCGACATCGCTTGACAGCGCCGGTTTTGTCGGGACCTAATTGCGGCGTTGCAGATGCGCCGGGCGACAGTGGCCGAAACGGGGGCTGCCCGGCCGGGGCCGGACGATTTCATTTGCCGGCTCCTCGTATTGCGTTCCAGGAAATTGCCGACAGGAAACGGGGCCGGAATGATTTTCGACAGTATCTGCCGCCGCGGCGTCCGGGCGCGCCGCCCGGCAGCCGCCTTGCCCATACCGGCCCTGCCCATACTGACTGGCGCCGCGCTCCTTCTGCTCGCCCCTTCGGCGGCCTGGGCCGCGGTCGGCGACGAGACCCAATTCGTCCTCAACAGTTTCTCGTTCCTCATCTGGGGCGCGCTGGTGATGTGGATGTGCGCCGGTTTCACCATGCTCGAATCCGGCTCGGTGCGCACCAAGAACGCATCGGTCATCTGTCTGAAGAATATCGGCCTCTACTCCATCGCCGGGCTGATGTTCTATTTCATCGGCTACAACATCATGTATGTCGGCGTGCCGGAGGGCGGCTGGTTCGGTTCGCTCACGCTGTTCTACGGCACCACGGCGGACGAAGTGACGCTGCTGACCGGCGAGGACGCCGCGGCCAAGGCGGCGGCAAGCGCCGCCGTGATCGAGACCGGCAAGGCGACGATGTCCGACTGGTTCTTCCAGATGGTGTTCGTCGCCACGACCGCCTCGATCGTCTCCGGCACCCTGGCCGAGCGGGTCAAGCTGTGGTCTTTCTTCGCGTTCATCACGGTGCTGACGGCGATCGTCTATCCGGTCGTCGGCGCCTGGACATGGGGCGGCGGGTGGCTCGCCGAGATGGGCTTCAAGGATTTCGCCGGATCGACCATCGTCCACTCGACCGGCGGCTGGGCCGCGCTGGCCGGCGCCATCGTGGTCGGCGCGCGCAAGGGCAAGTTCCGGCCTGACGGCACCGTCAGGTCGACGCCGCCGTCCAACGTGCCCGCCGTCACGCTGGGCGTGTTCATCCTGTGGCTCGGCTGGTTCGGCTTCAACGGCGGGTCGCAGCTGGCGCTAGGCGGTGCGGCCGATGCCGTGGCGCTCAGCAATATTCTCGCCAACACCAATCTCGCCGCCGCGGCCGGCGTGATGGCCGCCATCGCCCTGTCGCGGCCCCTGCTGGGGCGGGTCGACCTGCTGGCCAGCCTGAACGGCGCGATCGGCGGCCTCGTTTCGATCACCGCGGCGCCGGATATCGCCGAACATTATTGGGCCGTGATTATCGGCGGCGTCGGCGGTGCGATCGTCATCCTCGGCATGAAGCTGCTCGAACGACTGAAAATCGACGATGTCGTCGGCGCGGTGCCGGCCCATCTGTTCGCCGGAATCTGGGGCACGCTCGCCGTTTCCATTGCGGGCGGCGGCAATCTGCTCGTACAACTAATCGGCATTGCGGCTATCGGCGCTTTCGTTTTTGCCGCTTCATGGGCTATATGGACGTTGCTCAAGGTGACGGTCGGCGTGCGGATTGCGCCCACGGCCGAGGATTTGGGCCAGGATGTGGCGGAGTTGGGCATCGAAGCTTATCCGGAATTCGTCGTTATTCCGGAACACGACGATTGAGATCGAAGCGACCGGTTCACGCAATTGAATGTCGCCCCCGGCAGCCGAGAACAGCGGGTGTGCGGCCCGGCGGGGACATTGCGGAGGGTAAACGATGGTGAATGTGACGACCGAACGGATCGACGGCGTTTTGTCCGCCGATGTGGAGGGACGCATGGACGGCTCCAACGTCGTTCAGTTCGAGGAAGCGGTCAGAACCGCGATCGAAGACAGCGACCGCGCCGTGATCATGGACTTCGAGAAGCTGGTCTACATCAGCAGCGCCGGGCTGCGCGCCATCCTGCTCACCGCCAAGTCCCTCCAGAACCGCGACGCCAAACTGTTGCTCTGCTCCCTCTCCGACCGGATTCGCGAGGTTTTCGAAATCAGCGGGTTCGATAAGATCCTGCCGATACACGCGACGAAAGCCGACGCGCTCGATTCGCTGAACAGCTGACGCCGGCCGCGCCGTTCGCGCCTGGCGCAGGATTTCCCCGGGCACCCCGGCCGCAACGCGCGAGGTCGATCCGGACTTGGACTTGAAATCGCGATTCCCCGCAGCCGCCACCGGCTTCGCCGGGGCTTCGGGCCTCCTGCGCAGCAGAAGGCGCGACCGCCCGAACGAACCGCTTCCGGTCCTGCTTTCGGTCGGGGATGTTGCGCGACAGCACAGCTAGGAGGCCAATATCAAACGCGGCGCCAACAAAATCCTGGTTGTAGACGACGAGCCCGACGTCGAACGGCTCGTGCGCCAGCGCATGCGGCGCGAGATTCGCAGTGGCGAGTATGAATTCGTCTTTGCCGGCAACGGCATCGAAGCACTGGCGAAGCTCCGGGAGCACAAGGACATCGACATGGTCCTCTCGGACATCAACATGCCCGAGATGGACGGCCTGACCCTGCTAGAGCAGATCCCGTCGGTCGATCCCAATGTGCGCTCGGTCGTCGTGTCGGCCTACGGCGACATGAAGAATATCCGCACGGCGATGAACCGGGGCGCCTTCGACTTCGTCACCAAGCCGATCGATTTCGACGACCTGCGGATCACAATTACGCGAACCCTGGAGACGATCGAGCTGTGGCGTTCGGCGCTCGAATCCCGCGACAAGCTGGTCGTACTGGAAAACGAGCTCAGCCTTGCCAACCGGATGCAGCAATCGATCCTGCCGACGAGCTTTCCCGAAACCGATTCGTACCAGGTCTTCGCCAGCATGGAGGCGGCGCGCGACGTCGGCGGCGACTTTTTCGACCTGCTGCCGATCGAGGGCGGCCGGGTCGGCCTGGCGGTCGCCGACGTGTCCGGCAAGGGCATTCCGGCGGCGATGTTCATGATGTCGAGCCGGACGCTGCTCAGGGGCGCCGCCATCGGCCAGTCCGATCCGTCGAAGATCCTGCGCGAAGTCAACCAGCTCCTGTGCGAGAACAACGATACGGCGATGTTCGTCACGCTGTTCCTCGGCATTTTCGATCCGGAGACCGGGGACTTCGTCTATGCCAACGGCGGCCATAATCCGCCGGTGATTTTAGGGGCCGACGGCACGCCGAACCTGCTGCCGACAACCGACGGAATCGCGCTGGGCATCTTCCCCGATATCGCGTTCCGGGAGAATTCGATCACGCTGGCGCCGGGCGAAACGGCAATTCTCTACAGCGACGGCGTCACCGAGGCGGAAAACGCCGAGGGAGAACAGTTCGAGCTCGACCGGCTGTACGAGGTCTTTGCCGAGGCGCCGCCGCGCGACGCCCGGACGGCCACGGTCGATGTCCTCAAGGCCGTGAATGCGTTCGCCGACGGCGCGCCCCAGTTCGACGACATCACCTGCCTTACGCTGCGGCGCGGCGGAGGGGCTGAGTGAGCGCAGAGCTGTCCCTGCGGCTGTCGGCGACGCTCGACGACATTGCGCAGCTCCACGAAGAGCTCGAAGCGTTTGCCGCGCAGGAAGGCTGGACGACGAAGCTGGAATTCGAGGTCAAACTGGTCGTCGAGGAGTTGTTTACCAATGTCGTCAACTACGGCGGCTGCCCCGGCGAGCCGGTACAAATCGATTTCACGTCCGAAGCGGACCGGCTGACCATCGAGATGTCCGACAGCGGGCGGGCCTTCGACCCACTCGTCGACACGCCCGAACCCGACACGACCTCTTCCGTCGAAAACAGGGCCATCGGCGGCCTCGGCGTCCATCTGGTGCTCACGATGATGGACAAGGCGAGCTATCGCCGGGACGGCGACCTCAACCGTTTGACGCTGGTCAAGCGGAGAGAGGAATGAGGCGCCCGCCCGGCCGGTGGGCGGCGGCCCTGCTGGCGGCCGCGTTGCCGCTGCTGGCGCCGGGCGCGGCGGCCCCCGCCGGCGCAGCGGAACAGGGCGTCTCCGCCGGCCGCGTGCTGTTCGGCCAGTCCGCCGCCTTCAGCGGCCCGGCGGGCGATCTGGGCCGGAACATGCGGCTGGGCATCGAGGTCGCGTTCGCCGAGATCAACGAACGGGGCGGCGTTCACGGCCGCCGGCTCGAACTCGCGTCCCTCGACGACGCCTACGAACCCGAAGCCGCCATCGCCAACACCGCGAAACTGGCGAATCGGGAAAAGGTGTTCGCCCTGATCGGCGCGGTCGGCACGCCGACCTCGCGCTCCGCAGTGCCGGTCGCCGCGGCGGCCGGCGTGCCCTATGTGGCGCCGTTCACCGGCGCGGAATTCCTGCGCGACCCGAAGCTGCGGATCGTCGTCAACATGCGCGCCTCCTACTACCAGGAAACGGAGGAAATGGTGGCGCGCCTGATCGGCGACCGCGGCATCGACCGCATCGCCGTCCTGTACCAGGACGACACTTTCGGCCGGGCGGGCTATCGCGGCGTGCTCCGCGCGCTCGAACGCCGGGGGCTGAAGCCGGTCGGCACGGGCGTGTATCCGCGCAACACGACGGCGGTCAAGACCGCCCTGCTCGACCTGCGCAGCGCCGACCCCGGCGCGGTGGTGCTGGTCGGCGCGTACCGGCCGGTGGCGGCGTTCATCGCCTGGGCGCGGCATATCGGCTTCAACCCCGTGTTCATGACCATCTCCTTCGTCGGCAGCAACGCCCTGCGCCGCGAACTGGGCCCGGCCGGCGCCGGCGTTTACGTCACCCAGGTCGTCCCGTTTCCGACCGGGAACCGGCTGCCGGTTCTCGATTCCTACCGCCGGGCGCTGGCCAGGCACGGCAACGGCGCACAGCCCGGTTTCGTGTCGCTCGAAGGCTATCTGGCCGGGCGCCTTGCGATCGCCGCGCTGCAGGACTGCGGCGCACAGCCGGACCGGGCCTGTTTCCTGGCCCGCCTGCGGACCGCGAAAGAGATCGACGTCGGCGGCTTCAAACTGCGTTACGACACCGACGACAACCAGGGATCGGACCGCGTTTTCCTTACCGTTATCGGCAATGACGGCCGCTATCGCGCGGTCGAAACGCTCCGGGATCCGGCGGCACGGTGACTTTCTTTCCCAGAAGCCTGTCGACTCAGCTCTACCTCGGGATCGGGGGCGCCGTCTTCTTCACGATCGTCGCCAGCCTGGTCGGGTGGGTTTCCTTCGACCGCGTCGGCGACGTACAGAGCCGGGTGAACGAGGGCAGCGTACCGGAAATGGCCGCTGCATTCGCCGTCGCCCAGCAGAGCGGCGCGCTGGTCGCCGCCGCGCCGCGCCTGACCGCCGCCGCCACGCCCGGCGAGCTGGCCCGGATCGCCGGCGGCATCGCCGACGACCGGAGGGCCTTCGAAACGCAGCTCAAGGCGCTGACCGGCGCCGAGGGCGATGCGTCGCGCTCCGAATCCCTGCGCCGGAGCGGCGAAGCCCTGATGGCCAATATCGAGGCGATCGAAGCCTCGATGGCCATGCGCTTCGAACTGGCCGAACGGCACCAGGCGCGGCTCAGGGAAGTGACGGCGCTGCGCGGCCGGCTGGTCGGCGGCCTGATTCCGCTGATCGACGACCAGCTGTTCTACGCCGTGACCGGCTATCGCCAGCTCGGCCAGCCGCCGGCGCCGTCCGGCGAGCATCTTTCCCAGGCGGCGATCACCCGGTACCGCCACTTTGCGGAACTGCGCGCCGATGCCACCACCGGCGCCCAGATTCTGGCGGCGGCGCTGAACGTGTCCGACGCCTCGTTGCTGGAGCCGCTGCGGGAGAGCTTCGAGGCGACCGCACGGGGGATCAAGCGGCGCCTGTCCCGGCTCGGCGACGGCGCCCTTGGCACGCGGCTCACCGAGCCGTTCGGCCGGCTGATCGCGCTGGGCGAAGGGCCGGACAACGTCTTCGGCCTGCGCGCCCGGGAGCTCGCCATCGACGGCCGGCAACGCAATCTCCTGGAACGCAACCGCAGCCTTGCCGTCGAGCTCGTGGCCGCGGCCGAAGGGCTGGTCCGGACCGCCCGCGTCAGCGTGCGGGAAGCCACCCTCGCCTCGGCCGAGGCGATCCTGACCGGGCGCAACCTCCTGCTGCTGATCAGCGCCGTCAGCGTGGTCGGCGCCGTGCTGCTGTCCTGGATCTATGTCGGCCGCTTCCTCTCGCGGCGGCTCGGCCGCCTGTCGGACCGCATGCGCCGCATGGCCGAAGGCGACCTGGAGGCGGAGGTCGATATCGGCGGGCGCGACGAGGTCGGCGAGATGGCCGCGGCGCTCGAGGTCTTCCGCCGCCACGCCCTCGAAGTCCAGCGGCTGAACCTGGTGGAGAAGCTCGCCGAGGAACTCAAGAGCAAGAACGACCAGCTCGAGACCGCGCTGGGCGACCTGGAGAAGGCGCAGGACCAGATTGTCATGCGCGAGAAGCTGGCCGCGCTCGGCGAACTGACCGCCGGCGTCGCCCACGAAATCAAGAACCCGCTGAATTTCATCAAGAATTTCTCGGAAGTCTCGGTCGAACTGATGGAGGAGCTGCTGGAAGAAGTCCGCAACCTGGCCGGGGCCGGCAAGAAGCCGGGCGCCGCGGACGACGGCGGGGCGGACGACGGCGGGGCGGATGGCGACGGAACGGATGGCGGCGGAACGGATGGCGACGGAACGGATGGCGACGGAACGGATGGCGGGGCGGACGACGATACCGCGGAAATCATCGAGGAGATCGCCAGCGACCTCACCGGCAACCTCAAGACGATCCACGAGCATGGCGAGCGGGCGAACAATATCGTCCAGAGCATGCTCCAGATGGGCCGGGGTTCGGGCGAACGACGGCCGGCGGATATCAATGCGCTGCTTTCCGAGCACGCCAAGCTCGCCTATCACAGCGCGCGGGCGAGCGACCCGGACTTCAACCTCGACATGCAGGAGGATCTCGATCCCGGTGTCAGCGAGATCGAGGTGATCCCCCAGGATCTCAGCCGGGTTTTCCTGAACATGGTGACCAACGCCTGCTACGCGACCCACGAGAAGCGCATGGCGCTGAAGGAGACCGACCCGGACGCCGTGAAACTGAAGGAAGGCGGCGCGGACTACGAACCCCGGTTGTGGCTGACGACCCGCGGCACCGAGGACGGTATCGAAATCCGCATCCGGGACAATGGCAACGGCATCCCGGACGAGCTGGTCGAGAAGATCTTCCATCCCTTCTTCACGACCAAGCCGACCGACCAGGGCACCGGCCTCGGCCTCGCGCTCTCCAGCGACATCATCCGCCAGCACGGCGGCCACATCCGGGTCGAGACCGAAGCCGGCGAATTCACCGAGATGATCATCGATCTGCCGAATTCGGCAGACGCGTAGGACAGCGGCCCGCCGTTATGCTGCGTCGCCGTCTCCGGGTTCGTAGCTGAAATAGGCCGCGTCGATATCGTCGTGAAGCCGGCGGCAGGACTCGCCGATTCCGCGCAGCGTGGCGCGGATGGCCTCTTCGTCCGCCGGATCGCGGTTCGGCCAGTCGTAGTCGATCGACGCCGCCAGCCGGCCGGCCCGGCGCCCGGCCTCGGCGATCAGCGGCCGACCGGCGGAAACCGCGTCGAGCGCCGCGCAGACCTGCGCCAGGGCGTAGCGGATCGAGCGCGACAGCAGCGGGTCGGCAACCAGGAAATCCACCACGGCGGCGGGATCGTAGTGCAGCGAATGGCGTCGGCCGTAGGCGTCCCGCGCCGCGCAGATGCGCAACAGCGAGAGCCAGTCCGGGTCGGCCGCCGGATCGGCCGCCGGGTCGCCGACCGGACCGGCGTCCGCGGCGGCGTCCGCCCCCGCATCGGACGTTTCCGCATCGAATGCTTCCGGGTCGGACATTTCCGCCTCGGAAGCCGGGCCGGCGTCCGGTCCGGTGTCCTGTCCGGTGTCCGGTCCGCGGGCCGGATAGACGGCGAGCTGCGCCTCGAGCAGCGCTGAGAGCAGCTGCGCCCGCTCGACGAACCGGCCGAGCTGCAGGAAATGCCAGCCGTCGTCGCGGTACATGTTGCTCTCGGCGATGCCGAAGAAGGTGCGCACCGCATCTTCGGTGCGGCGGTAGAAATCGCCCGGCCGGTCCTGCCAGATATCCGCAATGCCGAGATCGCGCAGATCGAAAAAGGCGCGGTTCAGGCAGGACCACAGATCTTCGTCGACCACATGACGCACCTGGCGGGCGTTTTCGCGCGCGTTGGCGAGGCTGCTGCGGATCGAATCGGGGTTGCCGGCCTCGAAGGTCAGGTCGTCGGCGAGCGTGAAGGCGTCGACCAGCATGAACTGCTCGTCGTCCAGGTTCGAGCTGAGCTCGCCGCCGACCGGCACGCGCCGCAGCCCGCCGTAGAGCCGCCGCCAGCCCTTGTCGATTTCGTCGACCGGCCGGTCCTTCATGGTCTCGAACTGGTCGGCGATCAGCCGGCAGGCGTGCTGCGCCCGCTCGAGATAGCGGCCGATCCAGTACAGGCCCAGGGCGCTGCGCGACAGCATGGCGCTACCCGGAAAGTACCCAGAGGTCCTTGCCGCCGCCGCCCTGGCTCGAATTGACGACGAGCGAGCCGGGGGTCAGCGCGACCCGGCAGAAGGCGCCGGGGACCAGGCGGGTCTCCTGCCCGCGCAGGACGAAGGGCCGGAGATCGACATGGCGCGGCGCGGCGCCGTCTTCGGTCAGGCACGGCGCGCGGGACAGGTCGAGGGTCGGCTGGGAAATGTAGTTCTCCGGAGTCGCGCGGATCTTTTCGGCGAAGGCGTCGCGCTCCTCCGCCGTCGCGTGCGGCCCGACCAGCATGCCGTAGCCGCCCGAGCCGCCGACCTCTTTGACCACCAGCTTGTCCAGATTGTCGAGCGTGTATTCCAGCCCGTCCGGATCGCGGCACAGATGGGTCTCCACATTGGCGAGCAGCGGCTCCTCGTTGAGGAAATAGCGGATGATCTCCGGAACGTAGGCATAGACGCTCTTGTCGTCGGCCACCCCGGTGCCGGGCGCGTTGGCGATGGCGACGTTGCCCAGCCGGTAGGCGTTGAACAGGCCGGGCGTGCCGAGCACCGAATCCGGCCGGAAGGTCAGGGGATCGAGGAAATCGTCGTCGATCCGCCGGTAGATCACGTCGACGCGGCGCAGCCCGCCGGTCGTGCGCATGTAGACGAAGCCGTTGCGGACGACCAGGTCGCCGCCCTGCACCAGTTCCACGCCCGTCTCGCGGGCCAGGAACATGTGCTCGTAGAAGGCCGAGTTGTAGACGCCCGGCGTCAGCAGGACGATGGTCGGGTCGGAGTCGCCGCGCGGCGACAGCTCGGCCAGCGTCCGGCGGAGCAGCCGGCCGTAATTCTCGATCCCGCGCACCCGGTGCCGGCGGAACGCGTCGCGCAGGCTCGTCTTGACCGCCGCCCGGTTGGCCAGCATGTAGGACACGCCCGACGGCACCCGCAGATTGTCCTCCAGGACCAGGAAGCCGTCGTGGGTCCGCAC
>JAJDVM010000334.1 GCA_022826125.1 Defluviicoccus sp. | reverse complement strand
CGACGTAGTTGTCCGCCCGCTCGGGATCGACTTCCCGGCCTCGCGCGTGGCCGTCGATATAGGCGGTCGGCGTCTTCATCCGTTCAGGGTCTTCCGCCAGCCCGGTCCATCCTCATTCGGCCCGACATGCTAACCGAATCGGGCGGTGCGTCACCGGCCGCCGCTCTCCTTCGGCTCCACGGTCGCGGGCGTAAGGGCGGAGAAGATGCCCTCGAAGCTCCCGATGCTGCCGTCGGCCTCGTCGAACCTGACGCCGCCATAGCCCACCACCCGCCGCGGATTGCCGTCCCTGTCCGGGACGTTGGAGAACCGGCCGCCCCACACGCCCTCGCTCCCCGTGACGCTCCGCTCGGGATGGCTCACCGAGATCGCGGTGTTCCCGAACGTG
The DNA here is from genome assembly GCA_022826125.1 of Defluviicoccus sp. Taxonomy (GTDB): domain Bacteria; phylum Pseudomonadota; class Alphaproteobacteria; order MPNO01; family MPNO01; genus MPNO01. Next base: position 5,120 of record JAJDVM010000334.1, on the reverse strand, counting down.
CCGTCCGGGCTGAATGGCGCGGGGCCGAGGTGGATTTCGTAATCCTTGGGCAGGGCGTCGGGGTCGGGGCCGCGCCACTCGACGGCGGGCCACAGGTGAAGCGTCTCATCCTCGATGTCTCCCGTGCAGCCGATACAGCCCGCGATCGTCCCTTCGGAAAAATCCGCCCTCAGCTCGATCGGGGCCGAGAACTCGACATACTGGCTCTCCCCCTGCAGCTCCCCCCATCCGCTGCCGTAAAGGTATTCGTAGAGGCCGCCCGCGCCGCCGGCGTAGGTCGCCTCGCCGCTGACCGGCATTTCCGGGGGGTGCGACGAATCCAGCTCCGGCCCGTCGATGAACACGCCGCGCTCGGCCAGCTCGTACTCGTCGCCCGGGACGCCGGGAGGAAAGTGCAGCCACCAGCCCACGGACAGGTAATCGGCCGGGTTGGCGTCGTCCCACTCGACCGCGGCATAGAGGATGGTTCTGCCGTCGTTACGGTTTTCGGCCAGGAACCACTCGCGGCTGACGAACCCCGGGATCGGCGGCGTGGGTAGATAGGTCGCCCACTCGTACTGACGGTGCGCGGCGGTCGTGAGCGTTCGGGGGCTGGCGCCCTCGCGCCTGGCCTCCACCGAGAACACGCCGTCCTCGAACGCGGACTTCGTCCTGAACCGCATCGCGTTTCCGAACGCGGCCCTCGCCCTGAACTCTTCCTGGGCTTCGGCGAACGCGGCGATTTCCTCCGGGGTCGGACCCTCCGCCGTCGCGGGATCGTCGCCGTTCGTGCAGCCGACCGCCACGGTTAACAGGGCAATGCTCAGGGCAGTTGCGATGGTCCTCATTGTGCTCCTCCCAAATGGTCGACCAAGCTCGATCGTGCGGTTCGAAGACAGTTGTATGGCGGCGCGGGCGTTCCGGCGATCATCGCGCGGACGCCGGTCTCCGGCATCGAGCCCCGCGGACCGTTCCCGCCGCGCCGGGCGGGCGTGTCGACGACCGACGCGAGCGACCGGACCCGGTGCCCGACCGACCACGGAACCGTCGCTCCCCTCGCGGCGATGCTCATTCGTATCCCGCGCCGCCGGCATGGGGCCGCGCCGGCGTGGGCGCGCGTCCCTCGACCGGGCGCGGCGGCCGCGAGATCTCCGGCGCGAGGTCGGCGAGCTCGACGAACTCGTCCGCCTGGCGGCGCAGCTCGTCCGCAACCATCGGCGGAGAAGACCGCAGCGTCGACACCACGCTCACCCGGACCCCCTCGCGCTGGACCGCCTCCACCAGCCGCCGGAAATCCCCGTCGCCCGAGAACAGAACCATGCGGTCGAGATGCTTCGCCATCTCCATCGCGTCGATCGCGATTTCGACATCCATGTCGCCTTTGACCCTTCGGTTCCCGTAGGCGTCGGCGAATTCCTTCGCGCGCTTGGTCACCAGCGTGTAGCCGTTGTAGTCGAGCCAGTCGACCAGCGGACGCAGCGGCGAGTATTCCACCTCGTCGAACAGCGCGGTGTAGTAATACGCGCGCACCAGCCGGCCCTCGGCCCGGAAACGGTCCAGCAGGCTCCTGAAGTCGATGCTGTAGCCGAGCGCGCGCGACGCGGAATGGAGGTTCGCGCCGTCGATGAACAGCGCGATCCTTTCGTCGGGAAGATCGGTCATGGGACGGGGCACGCTCTCCGGTTGCCGGCGCCGCCGACCGTAACCGGCGCGACCCACCGACGCCAGCGGCGCAGGAGATGCATCGCCTCCGATCGGGACCGGCATGGCGATCGGATCGCCTCTCCGAACCAGGCTTCGAACCGGCAAGGCGCGATCCGGACTTTTGCCGGCCCCACTGCCGGATATGGAATTTCACGCCGCGGACCGCTCCGCCGTCGGCCGATCTGCCAGTGGGCAAGGCCTCCGGTCGTTCCTCTTCTTCTCGGTCGCCCGTGTCGGGTTGACCGCTCCCGCCAATCCGGGGAACATCTTCGCGCACCTATCTACGGACCCGCCCTGTCGGGTTGTCCGCTGAATAGAACAGCCGCTACCCGGCGCGGGGTCGCTCCCTGAGCCAAGGCGAATAGGCGGAACTCTCCATCCGTGGATAGGTGCAACGGCCCGGCACCCGCCGGGTCGCGGCAACGACGCGGAGGGACGATGGCCCGGAAAATTTCGGCGGCAGGGAGAATCGCCGCATCCTTGGGAGCGGCGCTCGCAGTCTTGACGGCGATATCTGCCGTGCACGCCAACGATCTGATGAGCATGGATGCCGGCATGGAGATCGAGGGTGTCGCGCGCATCGGCGACCGGCAGGTGCCGTTGCCTGCCGGGAAGTGGAAGCTGGTCCTTGCCGAAACCGACCGGCGCGGCACCGCGAAGGCGGGAACCGCCTTTCTGGTCCAGAAGGCGGACGACGGGATCGTGGGATCCCTCCTCGTGAGAGCAAACCTGGAACACGACGGCGGCCGCGGATGGAAACGGCCGAACTGGTGCGACCGCAGCAACGTCCATCACAACGGCTCGGACAACTACCATAACAAGGACGATGCCGATTGCTGGATCCTCAACCACCGGGTTTTCACCAGCAAGGTGGTGAGGGTCGATTTCTACAACAGGATCAAGGACTACCTCAGGAAACACGGTGCCGCGTCCACCTTCGTCGGAAACATGTTTCGGCGAAACGATGCCTACGATTACCTGTGGGTCTATCACTTCGTGAACCCGGCCGCCTTCGGGTTCCCGCCGGAGAGGGGAGCGCGGTGGGTGGAGAGCAAGTGGCACAGGAGCGCGGTAGACGGCATGCCGCGCCGGGCGTTCATCGACGCCGTGAAGGCGTTCGGCGAGACCTACCGCGATGCCTTCAGGCAAGGCTTCAGGGGCCGTCTGAGCGACACGGCGTCGGGCCTGAAGTTCTCCTTCGCACGGTGATCGTCTCCGCGGCCGGGCGTCCGAGACCGAGCCGGCGCGATCGGACCGAACTCCCATCCATCTCAGGTCGCCGACACCGACCGACAACGGTGAGCGCGCGATACGGTCCATATTCCGGTGCCGTCGCCGGGAACCCCGCGCCCGCCGCGATCGCGCGGGCTCCGATTAACAGCCGAAACACGGTCGCCCGCCGTGTCCGGGGGAACCCGGAGCTCAAGCGATCGACGATGCCCGTTCTCTCTCGGGCGGAGAGGACACCGGCTGCATCGCGTCGTCCGCTTGCAGCGTCCATTTGTCCATCAACTGGAGCAACTCGACCATGATCTCAGGCACCATTCGGAACACCAAAGGCGCGGTCCTACTCTCGGCCATCCTTGCGATGGGCTTGACGCTGGCAGGGTGCGGGGGGAGCGGAGACGACTCCAGTACCATGGATCCGCCCACCGCCGGTCCCAACGAAATGACCGATCTCGGAGAGTGGACGGTGGTGATGGAAAACGGTCGGGCGACGGGTTATGAGCACACCGGGCACGGGTTGACGGCCAGGTTCGACGCGACGGGCGGGAATCCCATGATCACCGCCTCTTCGCCCATGCACCAGCCCACGGTGGCGGGGACCTGGTCCGGAAGATGGGCCGCCCGATATACGGCCCTGACTTCGGAGCCCGGCGCTCTCGACGAGACGGACGATGGAACCGCGACGATCGGCGTGACGATCGCCGGCGGCGATGTCGAGGCGGTACTGACCTATTCCGGCATCGATGTTCCGGGCCTGCCTTCCTCGATGTCCTCCGATCCGGCTCCGGTCACCGACGGCCGGTTCGCCCCGAGTGGGACGGTGTCCATTCCGACCGGGTCGGGCAGTGTGTCGAGAACCTTCCGCGGGCTCGGGCAATTCGGCGGCACGGACCAGGCCGGTGTCGTGGGATATGTGACCGACGGAGACGAGGACTTCCGGTCCACGTTCTACGGGGAACGGCAGTAGCGATCGCCGACCGGGCGGCGGGAGAGGCTTCACGGCACCTCTCCCGCACCGCTGCTGCTGCCGCTCCTGCACCGCGACGCCGCCGGACCGCCTTGAGCCGGGTGGCCGTATCGCCGTCGTACTTGCCGGCAACGCCGCGGAGCTCGCGACCGTCGACGCAACCCGGATGCGGGGAGCGCGATGCCGCGCGGATCGATGTGAAAACTTTTCGTTTGATTTCCGGGTCCGCTCTCCGCGCGATCGCGTCGCCGCCGCGGCGCAAGGTTTCCCCGGCAAGGTTTCCCGCAAATCTTTTCCGCGATGCCGGACGCCGCTTGTCGGCGGCGATCGTCTCCTCCGGCAAGCGGTCCGCTGCGGTCGTCTGTCGCCCAACGGCGGACGGCGTTTATTTCGCCGAAGAATCCGCTCGATCCATGGTAATCCCGCCCTACGGCCCCTCGCCCCCGGGCAGGTCCTCCACCGGCGTCGCCTGGACGTCGCGGACCCGGATCCCGGTGTGGTTGAAGGTGTAGATCACCCGGACCCGGGGCTTGCCCCGCCGTGCCAGCGCGTAGCCCCAGCTCCCGCCGGCGAGGGGCCAGCCTCTCCGGGGTCTGACGGTGAGGATCCCGACCAGCTCCCCGTAGGCGTCCTCGAAGCCCGGCACCCGTTGCGCCAGGTCGCGGTGTTCGAGCTCCGCGGCGGGTTCCAGGGTGACGGTCAGGCGCGGCCTGTCGGACATGACGGAAAGTCTATTCGAGGTTGCGGCGGCGCTCCACCCAGCGGCCGAGCCGATACGCCACATAGGTCCAGGCCGCGACCGAAGCGAGCAGAAACAGCAGATCGGCGTCCATCGTCGTCCTCCGGTTCCGCCGGTTCCCCAAGCATAGGGTAGTTTCTCGTCGAGATGCCGGAATTCGTGACGGCGCGGCGGTCTCCCACACGCCATGGAGCCCGAGCGATAACGTCGGCACCCCGCATGGGGAGCGTGGAGCGATAAGGATCGATGCGAAAACATTTCGTTCGATTTGCCGGGTTCGCTCTCCACGGGATCGTGTTTCCGCGGCGCACCGTTTCCCGGAAATCTTTTCCACGATGAGGCTTGATCGGGTTCCGGTTTGTTTCCATCCTGCGCGTCGCCATCCCGGCTGGCGGTGCCCGACAGGTCCGCGATTCAAGGGGAGAAACGACCGATCGCGACGCAACCGACCGCCGTCGAACCGGCCGTGAGCGCGGCCCCGAACGGCGCCGCCGCCGGCCCCGT
>JAJDVM010000358.1 GCA_022826125.1 Defluviicoccus sp. | reverse complement strand
GGATGAGACCGCCTGTTCGTCCCTTGTTCTTCCGCTCGCGAGCGCATATCTGGCCTGTATGGACCGGCACGAATCCGCTCATTTCGCCCCCGGCGCGGGGCCGCCGCGATGGTAGCGTCCATCGGCAAGATCGCCTCGCCGGCGCAGGGCGTGGGCTATTTCGAGCGCGATGGTTACTACGCGAAGGACGACGGCGCGCACCGCGAGGCGAGCGCCTGGGCGGGCAAGGGTGCGGCGGCGCTGGGCCTCTCCGGGCCGGTCGATCCCGAGCGTTTCCGGTCGGTGTTGGAAGGCGAGGTTCCGGGCGGGCGCCGGCTCGGACGCAAGGAAGTCGGCGGCGGGATCGTCCACCGGCCCGGCCGGGACGTGACGCTGAGCGCACCGAAGTCGGTCTCCCTGATGGCGATGGTGGGCGGCGACGAGCGGATCGTCGAGGCGCACGACAAGGCCGTGGCGGCGACGCTGGGCTGGATCGAGAAGAACGCCATAGAGACCCGGATGCGCGATGCCGCGACCGGGGCGATGGTCCGCGCCGGGGACCAGAAGATGGTCGCGGCGACGTTCCGGCATGACACGTCCCGCAACCTGGATCCCCAGCTGCATACCCATTGCGTCATCGCCAACATGGTCCAGGGCGGGGATTCCAAGTGGCGCACGATGGTCGATGACGGCTTGTTCAAGGGCAAGATGGCCATCGGCTCGATCTACCGGGCGGAGCTGGCGCAGGGGCTGAGGGGTCTCGGCTACGGCATCGAAAAGACCCACGCCGACGGCCGCTTCGAGATCGAGGGCGTCCCGCGCGAAGCGATCGACGCCTATTCGACCCGCCGGGCGGAGATCGAGGCGGCGATGGCCGAACGCGGCATGGGTGAGTCGAAGGACAACCCCCATCTGGCGGCGCGGGCCGCGCTGATGACGCGGGCCGCGAAGCGCGACATCGACCGGGGCGCGCTGGACCGAAGCTGGAAGCGCCAGGCCAAGACGCTCGGCTTTTCTCCCGGCAAGGTGCGGGCTCAAGCCCGCAAGGCGGAGCGGGGTTTGCTCGGCCCGGACCTGTTCGCGGGTCCGGGCTATGCGGCGGGGGATGCGGCGGCCTGGGCGGTGGGTCATCTCGCCGAGCGCCAGTCGGTGTTCGGCCATGCCGACCTGCTGGCGGCGACGCTCGCCCGCGAGCCGGGCGCGGTCACCGTCGATGCGGCCGAGCGCGCCATTGCAACGCTCGAACGCGACGGCTCTCTGCATGCCGCGCGCGGCCTCGACCACGGCCGGCACTGGACCACGGATGCGGCGCTGGCGCGGGAATCCGAGACCATCGCGCTGATGCGCGCGGGCCAAGGGGCGGAGAAGACGGTCATGCGCCGCTGGGTGGCGGAGACGAAGCTGCACCGGGGCCGCCTCAACGAAAGCCAGAAGGAAGCCGTCAAGAGCATCCTTGCCGGCAAGGATCGCGTCATCGGGGTCCAGGGCTACGCCGGCACCGGCAAGACGACGATGCTGAAGCGCCTGCGCGCGCTCGCCGCCAGCCAGGGCTACCGGACGGTGGGGCTCGCGCCCTCGGCCTCGGCGGCGAAGACGCTGGCGAACGAGTCCGGCATCGGGTCGGAGACGCTGCAACGCTACCTCGCGCGCCATGACGGGATCGCAGAGGGCCGGGGCACGGCGGAGGGGTTGCGCAAGCTCCGCGCCGCCAACGCCAGGACGGTGCTGGTGGTGGACGAGTCCTCGCTCGCCTCCAGCGCGCAAATGAAGAACCTGCTGCGGATCGCGACCGCGCTCCGGCTTCCCCGCGTGGTGCTGGTGGGCGACGAGAAGCAGCTCGGCGCGGTCGAGGCCGGCAAGCCCTTCGCCCAGCTCAGGGCCGCCGGGATGCAGACGGCGGTGATGGACGACATCCTCCGCCAGCGCGATGCCGAGCTGAAGGCGGCGGTCAGGGCGAGCCTCACCGGCGACGTGAAGGGCGCGTTCGCGAAACTGGGAGACGACATCCGGCAGGTCGAGTATGGCGATCTCGGGGCCGAGACCGCGCGCCAATGGCTCGGCCTCCCGCCCGAACGGCGCGCCGCGACCGGGGTGATCGCGCCGACGCGGGCGCTGCGCGACGAAATCAACGCCACGATCCGGGAGGGCCTGGTCGCCGAAGGCGCGATCTCGGGTCCCGCCCGGCCGGGCGAGAAGCTGGTGGCGCGCGATCTCACCCGCGCGCAAATGGCCCGCGCGTCGAACTACAACATCGGCGACACGGTGATCTTCAACCGCCCCTACAAGACCCTCGGGGTGGAGAAGGGCGACGAACGCCGGGTCGCCGCCATCGACCGGCGCTGGGGCGTGCTGCGTCTGGAGGACGCGAAGGGCAGCCGGACGCCGTGGCGGCCGGAGCGCATCGCCGCCGCGAAGGGCGGCGTCGAGGTCTACGCGAGCGAGGCGATGGAGCTTCGCCGGGGCGACCGGGTGCGCTTCACCCGCAACGATCCGGCCTCGGGCCTCACCAACGGCGAGACCGCCACGGTCGATGCCGTGGGCCGGGACGGGGTTCGCTTCCGTCTGGAGAACGGTTCGCTGGCCACGCTCCGGCAGCACGATCCGCAGCTCCGGCATATCGACCGCGCCTTCGCGGCGACGGTGCATGCCTTCCAGGGCCGCACGGTGGACCGGATACTCGCGGCGATGCCGGCGGAGAATCCCAACCTGGTCAACCAACGCGCGTTCTATGTCGCGATCTCGCGGGCGCGGGATGCCGCCCACCTCGTCACCGACGACGCCCACAGGCTCGCCGACCGGCTCGAACGGGCGACGGGCGAGCGGCTCGCGGCGCTCGATGCGACGGCGCAACGGGCGGCTTACGAGACCGTATTCGGTCGCGACTCCGCCAATGAGCGGGGCGGCGATCGTGTGACACGCGCTTCTGACGCGATGGATCGCGGCCATGAAGCTGCCCGCGACGGGCAGGGCGAAGCTCAACGCGAGCGGCAACTGGATCGCGGAACGGGCCGCGAAGCGCGCCGCGAGCGCGAGCGCGAGCATCGGTCAGCACGCGAAACCGGCCGGGATCGCGACGGAACATCGCCCGCGCGCTCCGCGGAACGCGGGCGAAGCGGGCAGGAATCCACCGGCAAGGATCGCGGTCTCGACCATGGCGGCGACGGTGGGAAGCAAGTCTCGCGCGAATCCGAGCTCGAAAAGGCCGCCGGCGCGAAGCAGAAGTCGCGCGATTTCGACATGGGCCTGTAGCGGCCCTCCCTCCTTCCGGCCGAAACAGCACCCCGCGCGGCGGCAAAATCCGTCGCGGCGCGCACTCGTCACGGTCGCCGGTTTCTCCGGAATCGGCCAGCGGGCGCCAGACCCGGCCATGCGGGACCAGGGCAGCGCTGCGAGGGCCGGGAAGCGCCGGAAGGGGTCACGGGTGTCTTGGGAAAGTGCGAAGCTCGGGGGAAGTCGGAGCGTGTATCGGTCCTACAGGCCGCCG
>JAJDVM010000145.1 GCA_022826125.1 Defluviicoccus sp. | reverse complement strand
GAGGCGGTCGCGCGCGCGCGGCTCGGCGACCTCGCGCACCGCCCGGCCCGGGTGCTGTCGGCCGGCGAGCAGCAGCGCCTCGCGGTCGCCCGGGCGCTCGCCTGCGCCCCCGACCTGCTGCTCCTCGACGAGCCGACGGCGAGCCTCGACCCCGCCTCGACCCAGGCGGTGGAGGCGCTGATCGGCGAGGCGCACGAAAGCGGCGTGGCGACCGCGATGGTGACCCACGATGCGGGCCAGGCGCGCAGGCTGGCCGACGAGCTGGTCTTCCTCGACGCTGGGCGCGTCGCCGAGGCGGGGAGGGTGGCGGAAATCCTCGACGCGCCGCGCTCGGAGCCCGCCCGCGCCTGGCTCGAGGGCCGGCTCTGGCTCGGCGCCCGGCGATGATCCGGCTCGCCCTCCTCTGCGCCCTGCTGGTCGCGGGGGACGCGGCGGCCGGGGACCGGTTCATCATCGTCCAGTCGACCACCTCGACCCGGAACTCGGGCCTGTTCGACCGCATCCTGCCGATCTTCCGCGCCAAGACCGGGATCGAGGCGCGCATCGTCGCGGTCGGCACCGGCCAGGCGATCCGCAACGCCGCCCGGGGCGACGGCGACGTGCTGCTGGTGCACGACAGGGCGGCCGAGGAGAAGTTCGTCGCCGACGGCCACGGCACCGCCCGCTTCGACGCGATGTACAACGACTTCGTGATCGTCGGCCCGCCGGCCGACCCGGCCGGGGTGGCGGGGACCCGGGACGCCGCCGCCGCCCTGGCCTCGATCGCCCGGGCGCGCGCGGTCTTCGCCTCGCGCGGCGACGACAGCGGCACCCACAAAGCGGAGCTGCGGCTCTGGCGCGCGGCCGGGATCGACGCCCGGACGCATTCGGGGCGCTGGTACCGCGAGACCGGCTCCGGCATGGGGGCGACCCTCAACACCGGGATCGGCATGGGCGCCTACGTGCTGACCGACCGGGCGACCTGGATCGCCTTCGGCAACAAGCGCCGCCACCGGATCGCGGTCGAGGGCGATCCGCGCCTGTTCAACCAGTACGGAATCGTGCCGGTGAGCAAGGCGCGCCACCCGGGCGTCAGGGCGGCGCTTGCCCGGCGCTTCGTCGACTGGATCCTGTCCGCCGAGGGCCAGGCCGCAATCGCGTCCCACCGGGTGGACGGAAAGCAGCTCTTCTTCCCCAACGCGGAGCGGCGAGGGCGGCGGGCCCGATGACCCTCCGGGCCTCCATCGTCGCCGCGCTGCGCGAAGCCGCCAACCCGGCGCGGGCGCCGCAGCAGCAGGCCTACATGAAGTCCGCGATGCCATATTTCGGCGTCGGGGTGCCGGAGTGCCGTCGGATCTGCCGCGCCGTCTTCCGGGCGCATCCGCTGCCCGATGCCGGGACGTGGGAGGCTGCGATCCTCGACCTCTGGCGCGGCGCCGCCCACCGCGAGGAGCGCTACGCCGCGGTCGAGCTGCTGGTCTTCCCGCGCTACGCGGGCTGGCTGGAGCCGGCGCGGCTGCCCCTGATCGAGGAGCTCGTGGTCACCGGCGCGTGGTGGGACCATGTCGACGCGATCGCCGGCAAGGGGGTATGGGCCATGCTCGCCGCGCATCCCGGCCCGACCGCCGCCGCGCTCCGCGAATGGGCCGGGGACGACGACATCTGGAAGCGCCGCACCGCGATCCTCGCCCAGCTCCGGGCCAAGGGCGCGACGGACACCGGGCTGCTGGCCGACGCGATCCGGCCCTCCATCGGCCACCCGGAGTTCTTCCTCCGCAAGGGCATCGGCTGGGCGCTCCGCGAATACTCCAAGACCGACCCGGACTGGGTGACGGCGTTCGTCGCGGCCCATCCCGGCCTCTCCGACCTCAGCCGCCGCGAGGCGTTGAGGCATGTGGAGCGGGGCCGAACTGTTCGAACGGTAGGACCGCCGCGCCCCGCCGGTCCATAATCCCGGCGGCATCGACGCTCCGCGCGGGGGAGGGGGATGGGCATGGCCGACAAGACGATCCTGGTGATCGGGACCTACGATACCAAGTCGCCGGAGCTCGACTACATGGCGGAGCGGATCCGGGCGCTGGGCGGCGGGGTGCTCACCATGGACGTGAGCGTGCTGGGCGACGCGGTGTCCGCCGTCGACTATTCGAAGCACGCCGTCGCCGAGGCCGGCGGCAGCTCGATACGGGAAGCGGTCGACGCCGGGCACGAGAACGCCGCGATGCAGATCATGGCGAGGGGCGCGACCGCGCTCGCCGCCGACCTGCACCGCCGGGGCGCGTTCGACGGCGTCGTCATGCTCGGCGGCACCATGGGGACCGACGCCGCGCTCGACATCTGCGGCGCTCTGCCGATGGGGGTTCCCAAATACGTCGTCTCGACGATCTCGTTCTCGCCGCTGATCCCGCCCGACCGGCTCTCGCCCGACATCCAGATGATCCTCTGGGCGGGCGGGCTCTACGGGCTCAACGCGGTCTGCAGGGCGACCCTCAGCCAGGCGGCTGGCGCCGTGCTGGGCGCGGCGCGCGCCGCCGAGGCGCCGGCGGGCGACCGCCCGGTCGTCGGCATGACCTCGCTGGGCTCGTCCTCGATGCACTACATGAAGACGTTGAAGCCGGCGCTGGAGGAGCGCGGCTTCGAGGTGGCGATCTTCCACGCCACCGGCATGGGCGGGATGGCGTTCGAGAGCATCGCCTCGCAAGGCGGGTTCTGCTGCGTGATGGATTTCGCGCTGGTCGAGCTCGGCAACCTGATGATGGGCTCCGTCGTCAAGGCCGGGGAGAACCGCCTGCGCGGCGCGGGCCGGGCCGGCATCCCCCAGATCGTTGCGCCCGGCTACCTCAACCTGGTCCATATCCCGACCTGGCAGGACCCGCCGCCGCGCTTCGCCGACCGGCCGTTCCACACCCACAACCGGCTGGTCAAGTCGGGCCTGCTCGACGAGGCCGAGCGCCGCGAGATCGCCCGCGAGGTCGGAAGCCGGCTGGCCGAGGCCGGGGCGCCGGTCCATTTCATCCTGCCCGCGCGCGGCATCGTGGAGTGGGACCGCCCCGGCTACGAAGCCCACGACCCCGGCGGCATGGCGGCGTTCGCCGACGAGCTCCGCAAATCCATCGCCCCGCCGGTCCGCACGACCGAGCTCGACTGCCACATCAACGACCCCGAATTCGCCGCGGCGGCGCTGGGGGTGTTCGACGGCTGGGTGGGGGACGGGACGGTGGGGTAGGGGGGCGGGTACCCGTCGCGGTCCCGGCTGCTCTCCTTTCCCTTTTCCGCCGGTCTGAATTGTGACAAAATGCCTGACGAAAGGAATTGATAACCGACGTTTCGTCACATGGTTCCCACCGACGGGGCATCGCAGAGAGACCGCGCCGCCGCGCTGCTCGAAAGGCACGGCGTCATGCGCCGCGTCGAGCTCGGCCGCGCCGGCGTCCATCCCGAGACGCTCGCGCGGATGGTCGACGAGGGGGTTCTGGTCCGGGCCGCGCGCGGGCTCTACAGGCTGGCGGACGCCGACATCGCGGCGTCTCACGATCTGGCGGAGGTCGCGAAGCTGGTGCCGAAAGGGGTCGTCTGCCTCGTCTCCGCCCTCCAGCTGCACGAGCTCACGGTGCAGACGCCGAACCGGGTCTGGCTCGCCATAGGCTCGAAAGCGCGAAGGCCGGGGATCGGGTATCCGCCGATCCGGGTGGTGCGGATGGGAAACCGGGCGCTGTCGCTCGGGGTGGAAAGGCGCACCGTCGACGGGGTGCCGGTTCCCGTCTTCGATCCGGCCAAGACCGTGGTGGATTGCTTCCGCTTCAGGAAGCATGTCGGTCTCGACGTCGCGCTCGAAGGTCTCCACAACGCCATACGGTCCGACCAGGCCAGGCCCGCGCAAATCGTCCGCTACGCCCGCGAGACCCGCATCTGGTCGGTGCTGAGGCCCTATCTCGAAACGGTCGTCGCCGATGGCGCGTGACGTGACGAATGTCACCGCTTCGGTGCGCGCGCGGCTCCGGAACCTGGCTAGGGAAAAAACGGGCTGGTTTCCAGCGTGTGCTGGCACGTTACGCGCTGGAGCGGCTCCTGTTCCGCATCGGCGCGTCGCGGTACCGGGAACGCTTCCTCCTCAAGGGCGCGATGCTCTACGCCACCTGGCTCGACGATCCTTTCCGGATGACGCGCGACCTCGACCTGCTGTCGCTGGAAGAAGGGGAGGCCGGGCGGTTCGTGACGATCTTCCGCGGGATATGCGCCCAGCCGGTCGAAGACGACGGGTTGGTCTTCGACATGGAGCGTATCGAGGCCGAACCGATCCGGGAAAGCGGGATGCACGGAGGGATCCGGTTGAGAATGTCGACTCGTCTCGGCACCGCGGTCATCCCGGTCCGGATCGATATCGGTTTCGGCGACGCCGTGACGCCCGGCCCCCTGGAGTTGGAATATCCGGTTCTCCTCGATCAGCCGGCGCCCAGGCTCAACGCCTATCCCCGTGATACCGTGGTCGCCGAGAAGTTCGAGGCGATCGTGGCGCTCGATCTCGCAAACAGCCGGATGAAGGATTTCTACGACCTCCTTGCCATGGCGCGACTGTTCGCGTTCGACGGCGCGATGCTCGCGGCCGCGATCCGCGCCACGTTCGAAACACGCGGGACCGATATCCCGCGCGAACGTCCTCCGCCCTTGACCGGCGCTTTTTCGGAGGACCCCCGGAAGGCTCAGCAATGGCGGTCGTTCCTCGCGCGCGAGCCATTGCTGTTCGACGAACCCGACTTGCGGAAAGCGATAGGCCAGGTCGGCGACTTCGTCATGCCGGTGGCACAAGCAGCCATTGACGACGGTATGCCTCCAACGCGGTGGACGCCCGGCGAAGGCTGGAAACCGGACGAATGAACGCGTCCTGCTCGGCTCGGCCGGGCTGCGCGAATGCCGAACAAACCGGGAACACTGTTACCCATGTATCCGGTCTGTAGTGTTACCCTTCTATCCGGTTTATTTTGAACCGCTGTCGTTCTTTCTTCAGTCATGGTCGGCCCCCCGCCTTCGCGGCGGCAGGCCTCCGCCGACCATGACGGGGCTATAGCTTCGCACAGGGAGCGCCGATCATGTCGATCGTCCGCGAAGTCGCCACCGTGACCGCGAAAGGCCGGATCACCCTGCCGAAGTCGATCCGTCGGGCGCTGGGGGTCAATGTCGGCGCCAGGGTGGCGTTCGAGCTCCACGAGGACGGGCAGGTCGTCGTCAGCCGCGCCGACGCCGAGCACGAGGATCCGGCGATCGGCGCGTTCCTGGATCTGCTCGCCGCCGATATCCGGGCCGGTCGGCATGTCCGGGCCATGCCGGCCGATCTGGCACGGGACATGCTCGAACATGCCGAGCGTGAAGCGTGAACCGGAGGCCGCGATCGTGACCGATATCCCCACCTCGCCCCTTCCCTCTCCGCCCCGGGGCGGAGAGGGGGAGAAGACGCCGCAGGTCATCCCTCCGGTGCAACCGATGGACCCGTTGGAATAAACTGCGCGATCGGCACACCAACGGCCCGGGGAGGACACTCATGGCAGAGACGGGATACGAGAGCCGGCAGGACCTCGAGATGCACCATTGGCCCGAGCTGCGGGCGAAGGTGAACGATCTGCTGAGGCTGGTCTTTCCGGGCCGCGGTATCGACGGCGAGCTCAAGCAGCTGATCTTCACCGCCGCGAGCCTCGCGAGCGGCTGCCTGCATTGCCAGTCGCACGGCTCCTACCACCTCCACAAGCTCGGGGTCGCAGACGAGAAGATCCAGGCGCTCTGGACCTACCGGACCTCGCCCGAGTTTTCCGACGCCGAACGGGCGGCCCTCGATCTGGCCTTCGCGGCCGGCGTCTCGCCGAACGTCGTCGAGCCGGAGAATTACGTCGAGCTGCGCAAGCACTACTCGAACGACCAGATCATCGAGATACTGGCGGTGATCGCGGTCGGCGGCTTCCTGAACCGCTGGAACGACACGATCGCCACGGTCACCGACCAGGAATCGATCGACTTCGCCGAGCGCGTGCTGCGCCCCGTCGGCTGGAACTCGGGAAAGCACACCGGGGCCGCCGAAGAGCAGCGCAAGGGGCACCCGATCACGCTCGGCTATATCGAGAAGTAGGCGCCGGCCCCCTCACCCTGACCCTCTCTCCGCGGGGGAGAGGGGACGCATTCGCCGCCTCCTCCTTAGTCTTCTCCCCTCCCGCTTGCGGGAGGGGTTGGGGAGGGCAGGTCGCCGCCGTCTACCGCTCGTCGGGGTAGTGCCTGAACGTGTTGGCCGAGGACCGGAAGTCGTTGATCCCGAGCTCTGCCCGGATCTCCCTGGAATTCTTCAGCATCCTCAGCTCGGAGGGGATGCCGATGGCGTTGGCGATGCGGTCGTTCTTGGTGAAGGTCGCGGCGATGGCCGCCGCCGCCGGGACCGCCGCCGGCCCCAGCGCGTCGGCGAGGTTCCGCCGCGCCCGGTCGAGCGCCGGCCGGTCGGGTCCGATGGCGGCATCGGCGAAGGCGAGGATCTCCCTGCCGCCGGGGACTCCGCTCTCCCGGTCCGGGTCGAGCAGCGCCGCCAGATTCACCTCGAGGCCGGTCTTGCGTCCACTCTCACGGAGGAACCAGGCATGGCCCGCCGTTCAGTAGAAGCACTCGTTGAGGGCCGAGACCCGCCCCGCGATCAGCTCCACCTGGGCCCGGGTGAACCCCTCGTGATGCCGGTAATCCGCGACGAACACGTTCTTCATCGGCAGGTACTGGACCTCTTCCAGCTCGAGATGCCGCCGCATCTCGTCCGGCACGAGGCTGAGCGAGCGGATGATGTAGGGCCGATAGTCCTCGCCGTAGATCTCCGCCGCCTCCTCGCCGCCCTCGGGGAGGTTCGGGACGGTCGGCACCCAGGCCATTTCCTTTTTGGCGACCCGGGGGCGGGCCCGCGACGGCGGGCCGCCGCGCGCGGCCGGCAGGGGGCGCAGGGGAACGCCGATGCCGCGGGCGAACACGTCCATGTCGGTCAGGCGCGATACGATGCCGACGACCTCGACATACTCCTCGTCGCTCAGACCGCCACTCCTGGCCTCGCGGTAGGAGTCCTCGTCGAAGTTCCCGGGCGCGACGGCCAGCTTCCGGACCGTCGCGCGCACCGGTTCCGGCAGGTCGACGTCGCCCGGCGGGCCGGCGTCTTCCGGCTCTTCCTGCGTGCCCGCGTCGTAACACGCCCGGCGAACCTCCCGCGCGACCGCCAGGCGCTGCGCGCCGGTGCCCCAGGTGCCGGGGTCGGCGAGCTGATCGAGCTGTCCGGCGTGAACCGCGTCGAGATCCTCCCGAACCTTGTATTGCGAGTCCGCGTAAAGCGTCATTGTCCTGGGTCTCCCGTGCGCCTGCCCGGTATTCAGGCGGTCTTCGCCGCGCCCGCGATCGTCGGGTCGGTCACCGCGTATGTCGCCTGGTTGCGCCATTCGAAGACGGCCTTCTCGAACTGCGGCCGCCGGGATATGCGCGCGTACCACTCCTGGATGTTGGGGTATCTGCCGAAGTCGAAGCCGCCGGCCAGCAGGGTCGTTACGGTCGGCGACCAGGAGATGTCGGCGAGCGTGTACGAGGCGCCGACCAGCCAGCCGCCGTCGGCGATCGCGCGCTCCTGTTTTTCGAAATACTCGTCGAGCAGGGCGGACGCCGCGTCGGCGTCGGCCTCGGAAAAGCTCCGCCCCTCGCTGTGCTTGTCGTGGAACGCCAGCAGGTCGGGATCGCTCTGCAACCTCCTGTAAAGCGCGAGCTCTTCGTCGGTCTTCTCCAGCAGCGCGGCGTTGAGCTTGTAATATTGAAACGTCTTGATTCCCGGTATGTGAAGGTCGCCGGACATCTTGAGCCAATAGTCGATCTCGGATTGACGGTCCGACGATACCGCGCGAAACCCCGGCTGCGGAAATTTCTCCTCGAGATAGAGCAGAATGTCGTTCGATTCGGTAATTACCGTGCCGTCATGCACCAGCGCGGGGACCACGCCCTTGGGGTTGATTCCGAAATACTCTTCCGAGATGTTTTCCTTCCCGCCGAGATCGATGTGATGGCTCGTCCAGTCGAGCTCTTTCTCTTCCAGCAGCAGGCGGACGCGCGCCGAGCAGTTCGAGCGGTTGGCGTGATAGAGGTGAAGACCGTTTAAGTCGAGAACCGACGCGTTGGCGGGAACGACGACGACCATATTCCTATCCCGTTCCGCGATCCCGGCGAACGCGGAATCCGGCGAATTTCCCCGGAACTCATTAGGACAGAGGGGCGCGGCCTTGTCAAGGACGGCCGCCGCGCTAGACTGCCCGCGCGCCCGTTGGGAGACGCCGGGAGGATGTCGAAATGCTCGAACTCTATTACCTCAAGGAAGCGGATTCGGTATGTTCCAACCGGGCCGTAATTACGCTTGTCGAAAAGGGGATCGAGGACTGGATACCGCGTTATATTCACCTGCTCGACGAAGATCATTTCGATGAAGATTATCTTGCGATCAACCCCAAGGCCGTCGTGCCGACGCTGGTTCACGACGGCAACCCGATCCGCGAATCCTCGATCATCTGCGATTACATTGACGAGTTGAAACCGGAACCGGCCCTGAAACCGGCCGATCTTCTCCAGCGCACCTATATGCGCGAGTGGATAAAGGATTCCGACGAGATAGGGTTTCCGGGAGTCGCCGCCCTCAATTTCGTCACGCGATTCCGCTCGGCGGTCGATGTCGGGAAGCTGGAGAGACGGTGGAAAAAACAACCCGATCTCGAGAAGACGCTGCGCCAGAAATCGGTCATTAAAGAGGGCATGGATTCGGAGTGGGTGTTGCGCGGGCTGGTCGGGTGGGACCGGATTTTCGCGAAGATGGAAACCGCCCTCGCCGACGGCCGGCCGTGGATCATGGGCGAGCGGTTCACGCTGGTGGAGTGCTGTTATGCGCCGCTGGTCAAGGTGCTCGACATGATCAAGTGGCTGGATATCTGGTTCGAGCCCCGGCCCAACGTCTCCCGCTGGTGGCGGGCGCTGGGCGATCGCCCGAGCGTTCTCGGGCTCGACGAATACGACGGGCACACCGCCGATCCGGCCTCGGATCACGCCAAGGCCGGCCTGGCGCTGGTCGACGAGGCGAGGGACCGCCTCGCCGCCTACAACAGGTCGCGCACCTAGAGCCTGTCCGGTCCGGATCGCCCCCTCTCCCCGGCTGGGGGAGAGGGGACTCGCTCGCCGACCCGTCCTTACCTCCCCTGGCCATGACGAGCGGGTCGTCGCCGCATTCCCGGCCGCCCGCCCCGCGAATCCGGCGTATAGTATGCCCCGTGGATCGGCGAAATTTCCTGCGCGCCGCCGGCGGCGCGGCGGCGCTGAGCCTGGGCGGCGGGACGGGTCTGGCGCGGACCCGTCCCGGGCTCGGCGCCTTGCACCGGCTGATCGAGGAAACCCCCCGCGAGCGCGCCGCGGCGGAGCTCGCGGGCCTGATCGGGGACGGGCTCGATCGCCGCGGGGCTTTGGCCGCGCTGGCGGTCGCGACGTCGCGCCGCGTCCGGCCCTTCCCCCATGTCGGTTTCAGGTACCACTCGGTGCTTGCGCTGCAATCCGCCCACCTGGCGGCGCTCAACCTGCCCGACGTCGAGGGCTGGCTGCCGGTGTTCTGGGCGCTCGACTATTTCAAGCGCGCCCAGGAGCGGGAGCGGCGCGCGAGCGGCTGGACGATGGGCCCGCCTCCGGCGCAAGCGGCCGCGACGGCGGAGGAGGCCCGGCGACGCCTGGTCGATGCGCTGGACCGCTGGGATGTCGAGGCCGTCGATCCCGCCATCCTCGATTTCGCCCGGCTCGCGCCGCCGCGGCAGCTCTCAGAGATCCTTTTCCGGTACGGCATCCGGGACCTGCGCGCGATCGGCCACAAGACCATCGCGGTGCAGAACGTCCACCGCCTGCTGCCGATCGTCGGGCCGGAATACGCGCCGCCGGTGCTGCGCTCCCTCGCCGCGGCCCTGCAGAACCACGGCTACGACCCCAACCCGGCAACCGGCGACCTGTCCGCCGACCGGACCTGGCGGGCGTTCCGGGCGATGCTGCGAGAGATCCCGAAGAGCTGGCAACGGGGCCACCGGGACGACGCGGCGCGCGACGGGCTGGTCCGCGCGCTGCGCGAGGTCTCGGAGCTCGACGCGGGCCGGGCGGTAATCGACCTGCTGAAACGCGGCGTCTC
>JAJDVM010000152.1 GCA_022826125.1 Defluviicoccus sp. | reverse complement strand
TCGCTCATCTCGTCCTCCGCGTTTCGCGGTGCCAGACATAGAGCCCGCTGCCGGTCACGATCAAGGCGCCGAGGATGCTGAACCCGTCCGGGAAGTCGCCGAACACGAAAAAGCCCAGCGTGACGGCCCAGATCAGCTGGCTGTAGATGAAGGGGGACAGCACCGAGGCCGGCGCGCGTTCCAGCCCCTTGATCAGCAGATAGTGCCCGAGCCCGAACAGGCATCCCGTCGCCGCCATCATCGCCCAGCCCAGCGCGTCGGGCGTCGTCCAGCCGAAGGGGACGATCGCCGACATCACCACCGTGCCGACGGCGGCCGACCAGAACAGGCTGGTGCGCGCGTGGTCGGTGCGCCCGGCGATCCGCGTCAGGACCTGGTAGAGCGCGTAGCAGACCGCGGTGCCGAGCGGCAGGATCGCCGCCCAGTGCATCACCCCGAGGCCGGGGCGGATGATCACCATCACCCCCGCGAACCCCACCAGGATCGCGATCCAGCGCCGTATTCCCACCTGTTCCTTGAGCATCGGGATCGAGAACGCGGTCACCAGCAGCGGCGCGAAGAAGTTGATCGCCACCGCATCCGCCAGCGCGAGATAGCGGAGCGCGCCGAAGAAGAGCAGGGTCCCGGTCAGCAGGATCGCCGAGCGCGAGAGTTGCAGCCACGGCCGGGCGGTCCGCATCTGGGCGACAATCCCGGTCCGGGCGAAGATCGCGAGGAACACGATGGCGTGGAAGACGTAGCGGCCCCAGACGATCTGCATCGTGTCGTAGTGCCGCGTCAGCAGCTTGACCACGCTCTCGCCGCAGCCGAACAGCGCGGTCCCGCACAGCATCAGGACGATGCCGATGCGTATGTCCCGCGCCGTGACGCTCCGCGCGGGGGCGGACGTTTCACTCACCCCGATCTTGTCCGGGCCATCGAGCCTGCTGTCCGAGCCCCGACCAGGCGGCCGGCGCCGACGCCGTCTCCGCCGCTTCTTCCGGGGGCAAAGAGGGGTCCCAGCGGACGCCGAGGAAGCGCCGGCCCGTCACCCCGTCGGAGGCAGGGTCGAGCAGCCAGCGGATCGGCGCGGCCATGACCGAAGGCTGGATCATGGCCTCCCGGTCGGGCGAGGAGTCGGGCGGCACCATCGCGGTGTTGGCGGGCCCGCCCGGGATCAGCACGTTGACCGTCACCCCGGTGCCTTCGAGGTCGCCGGCCCAGATCGCCGTGCTCGCCTCGAGCGCCGCCTTGGACGGGCCGTAGGGCGTCCAGCCGGGCCGGGTCATGGTGTCGAGGCTGGTGGTCACGTTGACGATCCGACCCCAGCCGGCTTCCCTCATATGCGGCAGGACGGCCTTGGCCAGCATGAAAGGCGCCATCGCGTTGGTCTCCACGATGGTGCGCCAGCGCTCGTCGGTCACCTCCCAGAACCTGACGCGGTCGACGTAGTAGCTCGGACGGATGCTCGATTGCCCGATGCCGGCATTGTTGACCAGCGCGTGGACCGCGCCGAACTCCGAGACCGCGCGCGCCACGATCCCGGCGCAGGCCTCCGGATCGCGGATGTCGGCGGCATGCACGGCGATGCGCCCATCCGGCAGCCGTCCGGCGAGCGCGTCGAGCGCGCCCCGGTCGACATCGGCGGCGAGCACGCGCGCGCCGCCCTCGACGAGCGCCCCGGTCATGACGGAGCCGAGGCCGCCGGCCGCGCCGGTCACGATCGCCACGACCTGGGAGAGGTTTTCCGGTTTCATCGTCCTGCTTCGGGGGTTAGGCGGGGTCGCGCGAAACTAGCCGCGCGCCCGCCGCCGGTCGAGACCCGCGGAGACCCGCCTTCCCAAACTCGTCATGGTCGGTCTCCGCCGACCATGACGGGGGTGCGTCTGGACAGGCGCCGCGCCGTGGACGATCATCCTTGCGAAGCAGGACGGGAGGGAGCGACATGGCGCTGACTGCGGAAAAGGTGCTGGGGGAGATCGACCGGATCCACAAGGCGAAGCCGATCTACGGCCATCCCCTGTGGGCGGGGATGCTGGACGACAGCCATTCGCTGGAGCAGATCCGCTATTTCTGCAAGCAGCACGGCATCCTGCCGCTCAACAACCACAACTATCACGGCCGGCTCTACGTGATCTGCCCCGACCCCGCCTGGCGCGAGGAGATCGCCGAGGTGACCTACGAGGAGGCGACCGGCAGGCTGCACGCCGAAGGCGTCTCGCACCACAAGCTCTATCTCGACTACGCCGCCGCGATCGGCCTCTCGAAAGAGGAGATGTACGCCACCAAGTACTGCGCCGGGACGACCGCCTTCTTCGCCTATTTCTCCTATATCTGCGGCAAGACCTTTCTCGAGGGCGTGGCGTCACACATGCTGGGCGGCGAGGCACCGATCCCCGGCACCTACGGGCGGATCGCCGAACGCCTCAAGGCGCGCTTCGGGCTGGACGAGAAGGGCGTCGCCTACTGGCGGGTGCACGACACCGCCGACGAGGAGCATTCCGGCGTCGGCAAGAAGCTCCTGGACCAGTTCGCGACCACCCAGGAGGATCTGGAGCTGGTCATCGATACCGTGCAGACCACGGTCGACGTGATGCACCTGATGTATGACGACATCTGGGCGCACATGCAGCGGATCGAATCCGCCGAAGCGGCGGAATAGGGGGCGGTATGGAGCGCGAACGCCATAAGGGAACCTGGCAGGAGAACCGCTCGTTCTCCCCCGTCGTGACCACGCGGGGCGGGCGCATGGTGTGGGCCGCCGGGCACGGCGCGCCGGCCGACGCCGACGGCAACTCGCTCGCCGGCGATTTCGCGGCCCAGACCCGCGAGTCCTTCCGTCTGCTCGCCGCCACGCTGGAGCGGGCCGGGGCGACGCTGGACGACATGGTGACGATGACCGTGTTCGTCATCGATTCGCGCTACGGCACCGAATTCACCGAGATCCGCAAGGAGTTCTTTTCCGACGGCTACCCGGCGAGCGCGCTGATCACCTGCGCCGGCTTCGCCCAGCCCGAGATGATGGTGGAGATCCAGGGCATCGCCGTGGTGGACGACTGAGGAGGTCGAGAGATGGCAGACAAATCCCCGTTCCGGCAGGAGCTGGAGGCCGCGGTGCTGGAGCGCCACTGCGCCAACCACCCGATGACCCAGAAATGGGCCAAGGGCGACCTCGGGCGCCGCGCCTGCATGGGCTGGGCGGTCGAGCACTGGCACTGGATCTCCAACATGGTGCAGGAGGCCTCGTTCAACATCTGCGCCAAGGCGCCGCCCGACGTGGTCGAGCTGGAGCTGGAGAACTTCCACGAGGAGACCGACCCCGAGCACTCGCATCTCGACATCGTGCTTCGCTTCGCCGAGGCGAACGGCGCCGACCTCGACGCGGTCAGGGCGGGGCGCGGCCTGCCGACCACGCGCTCGTGGGTCGCCTGGCTCAAATGGGTCGCGAAGGAGCAACCCTGGCACTGCGCGGTGGCGGCGATCCGGATCGGCACAGAGTCGCAGTCGCCGATGCTCTACTCCAAGGTGCTGCCGGCGTTGCGCGACGTCTACAACTACCCCGAGCCGGCGATCGAGCATTTCTGGCTCCACGCCGAGGTCGACATCGAGCACGGCGACCGCGGCTTCGCGGCGCTGGAGCGCCACTGCACGACGCGGGCGATGAAGGACGAGGCGATCCACTGGGCGCGCGAGAGCGCGGTGATGCGCTGGTTCTACTTCGACGGCATCTTCCTGCACTACGAGAACGACTACGCGCTGGCTTGAGCCCTTCGATACGCGGCTTCGCCGCTACTCAGGGTGAGGGACTTCTATTGTTTCCTCATCCCGAGTAGGCGCGTCAGCGCCGTATCGAGGGACGCCCCCTACAGCAGTGCCAGGCTGAGCACCGGGTAGGCGATGATCAGGATCAGCACCAGCAGCATGATGAAGGCGAAGGGGAACGCGCCGGTGAAGATGTGCGCGAGCGTGATCGACTTGTCCTGAATCGTGCTCTTGATGGTGAAGCATGAAATGCCGAGCGGCGGGGTCAGCAACCCGATCTCGGCGCCGATCACGGTGACGATGCCGAACCAGACGATGTTGCCGCCGAGCGCCTCGACCGAGGTCAGGAACAGCGGCACCACGATGAGGATGATCGACGCGGTCTCGATGATGGTGCCCAGCAGCACCATCAGGATCACGTAGATCACCATCAGCCCGACCATGTCGAAATTCATGCTGGCGAGCCAGTCGCTGAACTGGGTCGGCAGCGCGGCGACGCCGAGCATGCGGCTGTACATCGAGGCCGCGATGATCAGGAACAGGATCGCGGCGGTGATCTGGCCGGTCTCGACCAGCACCCGCCAGAAGCCGCGCCACGTCAGGCGCCGCTTGAGGACGCCGATGGCGAGCGCCCCGGCCGAGCCCGCCGCGCCGGCCTCCTCGGGCGAGAACCAGCCGGTGTAGATCCCGCCCAGCACCAGGACGACCAGGAAGGCGACCGGCAGCAGCAGCCAGGACATCTCCAGGAGGCCCATCGTCTCGCCCTCCTCGACGACGCCCGTGAGCTCCTCTTCCGAGATGAATTTCGGCATGACGCGGGCCATCAGCACGATGCCGAGGATGAACGCGGTCGCCAGGATGATGCCCGGGATGAAGCCCGCGATGAACATGTGACCGACCGACACCTCGGCGACGATGGCGTAGATGATCAGCATCGAGGAGGGCGGGATCAGCATGCCGAGGACCGACGAGCCCGCGACCACGCCGACCGAGAACTGCCGCGTGTAGCCGAAGCGCCGCATCTCGGGCACCGCGATGCGGGTGAACACCGAGGCGGACGCGATCGACGAGCCGGTGATCGAGGCGAACAGCGCGTTCGCCGCCACCGTCGCCATGCCGAGCCCGCCGCGTACCCGGCGGAACATCTGGTCGGCGACCCGGTAGACGTCCGCGCCGAGCCCGATCTCGCTGGCGATGATCCCCATCAATGCGAACAGCGGGATGTTGGCGAACACCGCGTGCGCGATGGTGTCGTGGGTGGCCGCGGCGAGCAGGCTGATCGCGACGTCGATCGAGTCGCGGTAGATCCAGACCCCGACGAACGAAACCAGGCCGAGCGCGACCGCGACGTGGATCCCGGCATAGATCAGCACCAGGATGGCGACGACCGACGCGATCCCGACCTCGACGCCCACCGCGCGTCAGCCCCCGGCCCGGCCGGTCATGGACCGCCAGTGGTCGGACAGCATGATCGCGAACTGGACCATCGTGACCACCACCGCGACGACGATGATCAGCGCCACCGGCCAGACCGGAGCGGTGAACATGCCCTCGACGCCCACGTAATAGTCGTTCTCCCAGGCCTCGAAGAAGAACGGCACGCTGCCCCAGATGATCAGCCCCATGAAAACGGTGCCGAGCAGGAAGGTGACCACGGCCATGCCGTGACCCGCCCTCGGGCTGCGGCGCATCACCTGGTTGAACAGCCCGTCCGAGCGGGTCAGCACCCCCCGGCGCAAGGAATCCGCGAGCTGCATGAAGACGATGCCGATGATCGAGATCTCGATCATCTCGATGACGCCGATGATCGGCGCGTTGAACGCCGAGCGGCTGATCGCCTCGGCGTTGATCAGCAGCATCAGCACCACGATCCAGCACGAGCCGGCGGCGTTCATGCCGCCGACCAGCGAGGAAAAGGCGCGGAGGACCGCGCTCCGGGGACGCATGCTCCCGGAGCGCGGCGCGCTATCCGTCAAACGCTACTCCTTGTCCCAGTGCCGGATGATCGGCTGCTTGGCGGCCCGCATCTTGTCCATGTAGGCGGTCATCAGCTTGGTGCCGGGAAGCCCCTGCGCATCCAGCTTGCCGGCCCAGTCCTTGGCGATGTTGGGCATGGTCTTCGCCCAGTTCTCGCGCGCGGCCTGCGACATCTGGATGATCTCGCCGCCCTTCGCCTTGTAGTTGGCGTAGGCCTTGTCGGCGTCGTCGATCGCCTGCTGCGCGGTGTGGTCGCGATAGTCCGCCGAGACCGCGTGGATCACGTCGCGCACCGCCGCCGGCAGCCGCTTGTAGGCGCCCGCGTTCATCGTCAGCGCCTTGGAGTTGGCGGTGCCGATATCGGCCTTGAGCATGAACTTGGCGCCCTCGACCAGCTTGAAGGCCACCGCCGCGTCGGTCCACAGCATCGAGCCGTCGATCGCCCCGGTCTTGAACTTGTTGTAGTAGTGCACCATCGAGCCGATCACCGGCGTCGCGCCGGTCCCCGTCAGATAGCGCATGTTGATCCCGGCGCCGGCGATCTTGAGCCCCTTGAACTGCTCCAGCTTGGTGATCCGGTTGCGGAAGAACATCTGGTAGGTGTCGATTACCGAGAAGCTCGAGAGCAGCACCTGGTTGTATTTCATCCAGGCCTCTTTCATCGCCGGGAACTGCTCGGCGAGCTCGTCGACGGTGCGCGACAGGAGCACCGGATCGGCGGTGACGAACGGCGTCACGTAGGCGACGGCCTGCATCGGCACCTTGTCCTGGTGGAACACGCTGGTGACGACGCCGATATCGCCGAGCCCCTTCTGCATGCCGGTCATGACATGGCGGACCTTGACGATCTGCCCGGCGAAGGCCTTGTTCCAGTTGATCTTGTACTCGCCCTTCGCGGCCAGCCGCTTGTCGACCTCGGGGATCAGGAAGCTCAGGAACGTCCTCACCTGGAGCGCGCGCGGCGGGTAGCCGTCGACCGCGGTGAGCGAGAGCGTCTTCTGGGCCTGGGCGGCGGGCGCCGCGAGAAGCACGGCCAGAGCCGCGCCGCCGAGCGCCATCGCGCCGGTTTTGCCGAAACGCATGATTGTCCTCCCTCTGGATTGTCCGGATGGTGTGCGAAAGTCTAGCCGGGTCGATCGCCCGCGAACAGGGACGGCTACTCCGCCGCCGAATCCAGCACGCTCTGCGGCGTCGAGGAGACGATCTCGGCGTAGGTCGGCACGAACGCGCCCTTGTCGAGGTCCTCGATCAGGGTGACGAACTCGAGGTTCATCGCGGCGAGCTGCTGGCGGATCTTCGCGTGCACCTCGATGTCCGACCATTCGCCGATCAGGTAGAAATGGTCCGGGTCCTCGGTGTCGCGGCACAGCACGCCATCCTTCACCTGGGCCGGCGACTTGTGCATCGGGTTGCCGTCGGAATAGTCGAACTCGTCGAACTTCTCGATGAACTCGTCTCCGGTGCCCGGCTTCACCCGGAAATCGTAGACGTGGAAATAGTTCCCCTTGGTGGCAAGCGCGACCAGCGACATGGCTTTCTCCCGTGTGGCGGCTTCTGCTGGGAGCGAGACTAACCCATTTTCGCGCCCGGTCGAAATGACGGTCGGGAGGCCGGCTTGTTGACACTCTCGCCGCGCCGACCATAGGGTTTTCGGCCCGGATCGAACGAGGGGACACGCGGTGCTGCTCAGGAACCACTGGTACGTCGCGGCCTGGTCGGAGGATGTCGGCCGGACCCCGCTCGGCCGCGTGCTGCTCGGTGAATACGTCGTGCTGTTTCGCGGCCTCGACGGAGCGCCGGTCGCGCTGGAGAACCGGTGCGCGCACCGCAACCTGCCGCTCTCGGAAGGGCGGCTGGACGGCGACGAGATCGAATGCGGCTATCACGGGCTGGTGTTCGGCCGCGACGGGGTGTGCACCCACGTTCCGGGGCAGGCCGACGTGCCCGGCTGGGCCCGGGTGAAATCCTATCCCGTCGTCGAGCGCGACCGCTGGGTGTTCGTCTGGATGGGCGCCCCCCAAGATGCCGACCCCGCTCTGGTGCCCGACTACCACGCCAGGCTCGCCGATCCCGACTGGTACGCGGTCACCGGCCAGACGCTGGTCAAGGGCGGCTACCGGCTGGTGCTCGACAATTTGCTCGACCTCTCGCACCTCACCTACGTCCACTCGTCGACCACCGGCAACCGGGCGCTCGCCGAGGAGGCGACGCTGATCACCGAGGAGGAGGACGATTTCGTCCGCGTCACCCGCTGGATGGAGGGCATTCCGCCGGCGCCGGCCTTCGTCCAGTACACCGGGGACGACGGGCCGATCGACCGCTGGCAGGTCTCCAAATTCATCCCGCCCGCCTATATCGACATCTGCAACGGCTCGACCGTCGCGGGAGAGGGGCTGCCGCAGGAGGAGCGCCCGGCGAGCCAGGGGCGCTGGGGCTTCGTGGTCTACCACGCGCTGACGCCCGAAACCGAGACCACCACCCACCAGTTCTACGCGGTGGCGGGCCATCGCTCGATGGTGCCCGCGCATATGGAGGCGACGTTCACCGAGCAGATGATGGGGGTGCTGGCCGAGGACCTCGCGGTCTACGAGGCGCAGCAGCGGGCGATCGACCTCGACCCCGAGACCGGCGGGGCGGACGTCAACCCGCGCGGCACGATCGCGGCCGACGACGCGCTGCTCCGGATGCGGCGCATGATCCGCCGGCTCTACGGCGAAGAGCGGCGGGCGTGACGCGGGACCTCCCGGAACTCGACCACGAACGCTTGCTGCGCCTGACCTTCGCGCTCGCCGAGAAGTCGCGGCGCGAGGGCAACCACCCCTTCGCCGCCATTCTCGTCGGGCCCGGCGGCGAGGTCCTGATGGAGGCGATGAACGCCTTCGGCATCGAGGGCGACTCCACCGGCCATGCCGAGCGCGTGCTGATGACCCGGGCCTCGGTCGCCTACGGGGCGGACTTCCTCGCGGGCTGCACCATGTACGCCAACGCCGAGCCCTGCGCGATGTGCGCCGGCGCGGCCTACTGGGCGGGGATCGGCCGCGTCGTCCACGGGATGAGCGAGAGGGCGCTCAAGGCGCTGATCGGCCCCCACCCCGAGAACCTCACCCTCGACCTCCCCTGCCGCGACGTATTCGCCGCCGGCCAGCGCGAGGTCGAGGTCATAGGGCCGCTGCTGGCGGAGGAATCGGCGAGAGCGCATGAGGGGTTCTGGTAGGATTCGCCCCCGGGTATATTGAATCGCTCCGGAATCGACCGTAGATTGACAGGCATGTCGAAGCGCAAGAAAACAGCGACCCCGCCTCCCGTCGACTAGACAGCCCGTTCCTTTCACCCGGCGCTCCCCGTCATGCCGACGCTTTACGTTGTTGCTGGCCCCAACGGCTCGGGCAAATCGACCCTGACGCGCGCCGCGCCGTCGCGCGAGTGATGCGGTCTCGCGATGTTTCCCCGACACCGAATGGAACGAAAGGAAGCTGGATGAACTTGCTCGAAGGACACCGCGCGGCGGTCACCGGCGGAGGGTCGGGGATCGGGCGCGCTATTGCACACGGCTATGCGGAGCAGGGCGCCGAAATCGTCGTCATCGACATCGACGGCGGCGCGGCCGGGGCGGTGCGGGACGAGATCGCGGCCGCCGGACATGCGGCGCACGCGGTGACGCTAGACGTGCGCGACCGCGCCGCCTGCGTAAGGGCGGCGGCGGACATCGAGAGCTCCGTCGGCGCGGTCTCGATCCTGGTCAACAACGCCGG
The DNA here is from genome assembly GCA_022826125.1 of Defluviicoccus sp. Taxonomy (GTDB): domain Bacteria; phylum Pseudomonadota; class Alphaproteobacteria; order MPNO01; family MPNO01; genus MPNO01. The sequence continues at coordinate 23,901 of JAJDVM010000152.1, read as the reverse complement.
CATCAACCGCCGCAACCCGGTGACCGGCGACGCCGAGACCGTCGCCGGCGACTGGGACGACATCATGCGGGTCAACCTCGACGGCGTGTTCAACGTCACCCGCGCCTTTCTGGGGCAGCTCCGCGCCAACCGGGGGCGGGTGGTCAATATCGGCTCGATCCAGTCCTTCCTGCATGTCAGGACGCCGAACAGCATCGCCTACACGACCTCGAAGCACGGCGTGCTCGGCTTCACCCGCGCGCTCGCCGCCGAGCTCGGCAAGGACGGGGTCAGGGTGAACGCCGTCGGCCCCGGGCTGATCGAGACTCCGCTCAACGCCGCCGCCAGGGAACGCAACCCGGAGCTCGTCCAGCTCTTCCTCGACCACACCCCGCTCGGGCGCACCGGCCAGCCGGACGACATCGTCGGCCCAGCGGTCTTCCTCGCCTCCGACCTCGCCGGCTACGTCACCGGCGGCATCGTCATGGCGGACGGGGGTTACCGGGCGATCTGACGGGCGGGCAGCGGCGCCGATACCCCCCCGGTCGTTCCTTCCAGACCGTCGGCTTCGGAATCAGGTACGTCCGAGACGTTGACTGCGGCCCGGCTCGAAGAGATTTCGGCGATGCCCATCGGACTCGCTTCTCTCCCAGGCCGGGGGCGATGCATGTTCCATCCGCGCCGCGCTTTCTCGTCCCCTCGCTTCGCACGAGAAATCCATGATCCGAGCCCATGAGCATAGAAGTCACCTTGCATCCCGAGACGTCTGACAAACGCGCACTGCAAGCGCTTCTGTCCTCCAACAACGCCGACGTCTCGGCGCAGGCATGCGCCTCGCCGCATTCGCCCACCGTCCCGTACCGGTGGCGATCTTGGCTGGAAACCTACTGCACTCCCGTCAACCATAGACAGAGTCCCGGAGCCGCGACCAGCAGAACCAGTCGCGCGGCGTCGCTGACGCAGAAGCCCATGACTCCCTTGTAGGTCTGCCCCATCGGCACGTCGCGGGCCATGTTGTTAATGACGAAGAGGTTGAGGCCGAAAGGCGGGCTGATCATGCCGACCTCAACGGAGATCAACACCAGGATTCCGAACCAGATCATCGCCTGGGGGTCGCTCATGCCCAGATCCAGGGAAAGCACGACCGGGATGAACACCGGCAGGGTGAGCAGCACCATGGCGAGGGATTCCAAGACGCAGCCGAGGACCAGATAGATCGCCAGGATGAACGCGATGACCAGTAGCGGCGGGGCGTCCAGCGCGGCCACTTGGGCCGACAATTCGCTGGGTACCCGGGACAGAGCGAGGGCGGCGCTGAACAATTCCGCGCCCAGCAATATTAGGAAAATGAACGCGGTGTTGAGCCCCGTGCGCAGGATCGCTTCGCAGAAGCCCTGCCAGCGCATGCCGCCCAGGATGACCGCCAGCAGACCGACGCAAAAAGCGCCGATGGCGGATGCCTCGGTGGGCGAGAACCAGCCGCCGTAGATACCGCCGACCACGACGGCGAAGATGATTGCGGTGGGCCACATGTCGCGGCTGTCGCGGAGCCGTCGCACGAGGACGAAGCGTCCCGCCGCTGGGGCCTCGGCGGGCCAGATGCGGGCATAGATCCAGATCACGGCCATGTAGCCCACTACCGCCAGGAATCCGGGGACGATCGCGGCGATGAATAGGTTGCCGATGCTCTGCTCGGTGTAGATGGCGTAGATGACCAGGATGACCGAAGGCGGAATCAGGATGCCCAGCGTGCCGCCGGCGGCCAGGGTGCCGGTCGCCAAGGCTCCCGAATAGCCGTGGCGGCGCATCTCGGGTCCGGCGACTTGCGACATCGTGGCCGCGGTCGCGAGCGACGAGCCGCATGCCGAGCCGCCGCCGATCGACCTGCCGGAAGAGCTCATCTCGCCGGAATGGACGGGCTTTTTGGTGTCCACCACCTGGCACGGCAACTACCAGTACGTGCTCGACAATTTCGTCGACATCATGCACCCGCCCTATCTGCACGATGACACCTACACGCTGGCCTATGGCGACAAGTCGGACGTGGTCCAGATCGACGACACCGAGACCGGGTTCATCGTCCGCCGCAAGGAGGACAAGGAAAGCAACGTCGAGCGGATGGAGTTCGTCGCCTGCAACAACGCCCATGCGCGGGTCGGCGTCTACATCCCGCCCGGCGGCGGACCGGGCGGCTTCCTGCGGATCATCGCGACCGTGGTGCCGATCGACGAGAATTCCAGCCAGTTCAACGCGTGGCGGATGCGCAAGCTGGACGGCTGGCAGGGCGCGATGTTCCGCTTCATGTTCAACAACCTGTACGAGCCGCTGACCTGGGAGGTGATCGAGCAGGACCGCGAGATCCTCGAGACCCTGCCGCCCTGGCCGGCGCCGGAGAACCTCTACCAGCACGACCTCGGCGTGGCCCGCATCCGGCGCTACTACCGCAGGGAGGCCGAGGCGCAGGTGGACGCGCTCGAACGTTTCTCCGAGGGCAAGGCGGCCTGAGGCGCAGGCGATGCTGAAGATCTGGGGCCGCGCCAACTCGATGTGCGTCCAGAAGGTGCTGTGGTGCTGCGGCGAGGCCGGAATTCCGTTCGAGCGGATCGACATCGGCGGCAAATTCGGCGGCAACGATTCGCCGGAATACCGGGCGCTCAACCCCAACGGCGTGATCCCGACGATAGACGATGACGGTTTCGTGCTGTGGGAGTCGAACAGCATCGTCCGCTATCTCGCCGCCAGGCACGATGCGGGCAAACTCTGGCCGACCGACCCGGTCGAACGCGCCGACGCCGAGCGCTGGATGGACTGGCAGCTCTCGACCGTCTACCCGCACATGCCGACCATCTTTCTCGGGCTGATCCGCACGCCCCCCGATAAGCGCGACATGGCGGCGATCGGGGCGGCGATAGAGCGGGTCACCGATGTGCTCGCGGTTCCGGAAACGCGCCTCGCCGAGCGCGACTTCCTCGCCGGCGGACGCCTTACCATGGCCGACATCCCGCTCGGCATCTCGATCTACCGCTTCTTCAAGATGGTCGCCGACCGTCCTTCCTTCCCCAATATCGAGGCGTGGCAGTCGCGGCTCGAGTCCCGCCCGGCATTCGAAGAGTTCGTCGCCGGACCCCTGCACTGACGGAGATTTAGATGGATTACACGCGCGCCGAGGCGAAGGACTATGCGTTCGAGCACTGGCATGGCTGCTGCAACGTCATCCTGCCGAGCTTCACCAACGATCTGTCGGGCCTCAACGAACGGGCCATCCGCCACGACGTGCGGCGCAACATCGAGCAGGGCTTCTGGGGAGCGCTGATCGTCTCGGAATGCGGCACCACCAAAGACGAGATGCGCCAGTTCATGGAGATCGCCGTCGACGAGGCGGCGGGCAGGCAATGCTTCCTGGTGCACGGGACCTACGACACGCCGGACGAGATCGTGGAGATGTGCAAGGCGGGCGAGGCGATCGGGATGGGCGGGCTGCTGCTCGGCCACCCCAACTCGTTCTACCCCGAGACACGGGATCAGCTTTACGACTATCTCGCCTATGTCTGCGAGCGGACCGACCTCGCCGTCTGCCTGTTCGCGGCGGGGCATTGGAACTATGCGCGGCTGCATCCGAGCGGCTATCCGCCGGACGTGCTGGCACGCGCCTCGGATCTCGAGAACGTGGTCGCGGTGAAGTACGAGGTCGCCCGGCCCGGGATCGCCGGCGATTACGAGTTCTGGAAGATGATCCGCGACAAGCGGGTGCTGTTTTCCGACCCGCTCGAGGCGCATGCGCCGCTGACCGTCGAGATGTTCGGCCAGCAATGGATGGGGACCAGCAACTACGAGTATTTCGGCGAGCGCATCCCGAAATATTTCAAGATGCTCCGCGAGGGGCGCTACGAGGAGGCGATGGAGGTCTACTGGTCGCTCCAGCCCGTGCGCGCCACGCGTTTCGCGGTCCAGGGAACCTTCGCCGGCGCCAACTTCATCCACCGCTATCTGTGGAAATACCAGGCCTGGCTGCACGGCTATGCGGGCGGGCCGATGCGCCAGCCGATCATGAAGCTCACCGACGCGCAGATGACTCAGGTGCGCGCCGGTCTGGTGCGTGCCGGGTTCGAGCCCGAGGACGCGCCGTTCTCCGCCTTCTACCAGGGCCGCTATCCGACGTGAGGGCACGCCGGTGACGCTTATCCTCAACCACGCCGACGTGATCGCGGCGGTCGACATGCACGACGCCATCGACGCCATGGAAGCCGCCTTCGCCGAGGAGGGCGCGGGCGGCGTCAACCAGCCGCCGCGCACCAATATTCCGCTCGGCAACGGCTTCCTGCGCATCGGCCCGGTGGTGATGGAGCAGAGCGGCTGGATGGGGTTCAAGGCGATGAACCTCTCCGCCGGGATCGGCGTCCGCTACCAGGTCCATCTTTACACCGTCGCCGACGGGGACCTTAAGGCGATCATGGATGCCCAGCATTTGACGACGTTACGCACCGGGGCGACCAGCGCGGTGGCGACGCGCCGGCTCGCCCGCAACGATCCGGTCACCGTCGCGGTGCTGGGGTCCGGCGTCGAGGCGCGCGCCCAACTCGAAGCCATGCATGCGCTCGGCCTCGTCGCCCGCGCGCGGGTGTTCAGCCCCACCCGGGAGAACCGGGAGGCGTTCGCGGCCGACTACTCCGAAAACCTCGGGGTCGAGGTCGCGCCGGTCGGGGACGCGCGCTCGGCGGTGGACGGGGCCGGGATGGTGGTCGCGGCGGTCAAGTCGAGCGAGCACGCGTTTTACGGCGCCTGGCTCGAACCGGGCGTGCATGTGAACTCGGTCGGAACCGCCCGGCCCAACCAGCGTGAGATCGACCCGGAGACGTTCGCGCGCAGCGACATCACCGTCGTCGACACGCGCCACGGCGTCCTCAACGAGGCGGGCGACGCCATCGAGGCGGCGGACGCGATCGTCCCGGACGAGGTGCACGAGCTCTGCAACGCGGTCGCCGACGGCACGCCTCGGCGCACCGACGATACCCAGATCACGCTGTTCAAGTCGGTCGGCACCGGCATCCAGGACATCGCGCTGGCCGCGAAGGTGTATGAGCGCGCGCGCGACCGGGGGCTCGGAACCGAATTTCCCGACCTGTTGAATATCAAGAAAACTTGAGGGGAAGAAATGAACGAGTCCAAGCCGCCGACTCCGGTCGAGTACCTGGCGCGGTTCAGCCCGGAGGCGTCCAGGTCGTTCCAGGCGCTCCGCCGCGCGGTAATGGAATCGGGGCCGCTCGATCACAACACCTGCGAACTCATCACCCTCGGCGCCTTCGCCACCGTCGGCAACGAGGCGAGCTTCAAGACCCATGCCCGGCGACTGTTGAAGGAGGACGTGCCGGTGGCGGCGTTGCGCCAGGCGGTTATGGTCACCCTCGCGGCGACGGCGACGTTCGGCGACGTCATCGCCGCGCTGCGCTGGATCGACGACGTCGCGGCGTGAATCTTCCGGTCGGCGACGAAACGGGATTGGAAGAGAAATGCCCGAAGACCGATATGAATCGAGCCTTTGCGGCGCGCTCTTCGAAATTTTCGAAGGTGGGGCAGGGGAGCTTCCGGAGATCGTCGCGGGTTTGAACGAGTCCGCTATCGATCCGTACGGTAGCGGCGAGTGGACCGACGCGGTGCTGTGCGGCGAACTCGCCCGGCTCAGCGACACGCCGGTCAAGGCTCGATGCCCCACACCCGTCCGGGTAGCCGGCGGCGGCGGGCCCGCGCGTGACACCCACGAAGCCGGGAACGGAACCGCTTCGAGCCCGGCGGCCGCCGGACACGGGGTCGACAACCTGCTGAAACTCGGCCTCCGCAATCGCTGGTACGGGATCGCCGGCTCCCACGAGGTGACCGACGAGCCGGTGGGCGTGACACGCCTGGGCGAGCGCCTCGTCCTCTGGCGCGACAGCGAGGGGGTGGTGCGCGCGGTGGAGGATCGTTGCCCCCATCGCGGCATCGCCCTGTCGATCGGCAGCGTGGCCGAAGGCAATCTGCGCTGCCGCTATCATGGCGTCGAGGTCGACAAGAACGGGGTGGTTCTGCGAGTGCCCGCCTTCCCCGACTGCCCGATGGTCGGACAAAAAATGATCGGGAGCTATCCGACGTTCGAGCACTACCAGATGATCTGGGCGTGGTTCGGCGACGACGCGCACCCCGAGCCGGCGCCGTTGGAGCTGCCCGAAGAGCTTACCTCGCCCGACTGGAGCGGCCCGCTCCACACCAATGTCTGGAAGGGGCATTTCCAGTACGTCTACGACAACATCGCCGATCCGATGCACGGCTCCTATCTGCACGGCACGACCTACATGCAGGAGCGCGGATCCCGGGTCGACCGGATGAAGCTCGCCGAAACCGCCCACGGATTCGAGCTGTTCCGCGAAGGGCAAGAGGAGACCTCCTTCGACTGGATGGAGTTCATCGACACCGGCGACAGCGTCTACATGCGGGCGAAGATCGGCTTTCCCCCCGGCGGAGGTCCGGGCGGACCGCTATGCATCGTCTTCTACGTCACCCCAGTCGACGAGACCGAGACCAAGATCTTCGCCTACCGCTTCCGCAATGTGTCGGGCTGGCGGAGCGATCTCTACCACTTCATGTACCGGCACCGCTTCCGGACGTTCATGGACGCGGTTCTGGCTCAGGACGAGATGGCGCTGGCTGCCATGCCCGCCTGGCCGCCCCGGGAGAACCTCTACCAGCACGACATCGGTCTTGCGCGGATACGACGCCATTTCCGGGAGCAGGCCGAGGCCCAGGCGCAGGAACTGGCGGCAGGGTAACCGAGTCCGTCGCGGAAGAGCGGAGGCCGGGGGATGGTGATCGATCTCAAGGGAAAGAACGTCGTCGTCACCGGCGCGGCGCGCGGCCTCGGTCGTGCCTACGCCGAAGCCTGTTGCGCGGCCGGCGCGCGGGTCGCGGTGGCCGATATTCTGGAGGAGGAAGGTCGCAAGACCGCGGACTCGCTTTCGGCTGGCGGGGGCGACGCGACGTTCGTGCCGGTTGACCTCGCCGACCCGATATCGGTCGAGGCGATGGGCAATTCCGTCGGTAATGACTGGGGACGGATCGACGGCCTGGTCAACAACGGCGCGCTCGCGACCGGGCTTGGCGGCAAACGACTCCACAATATCGATGTGGAGGTCTGGGACCGGGTCATGGCGGTCAACGCAAGGGGGGTCTGGCTGGCCACCAAGGCATGTCTCCCGTGGCTGCGGAAGTCGGAGAACGGCAAGATCGTCAATATCTCGTCGGATACCGCGCTCTTCGGCTCCGACTTCATCCTCCATTACGTGGCCAGCAAGGGCGCCGTGATCTCGATGACGCGGGCGATGGCGCGCGAGCTCGGCGAGGACAATATCGCCGTCAACGCTATCGCGCCCGGGATGACCCGGGTCGAGGCCACCTCCGGGGTTCCGGAGGAACGGCACCAGCGCTACGTCCAGGGTCGGTTCATCAAGCGGAACCAGCATCCCGAGGATCTTGTCGGAACCGTCGTCTACCTTCTGTCGGACGCCGCGAACTTCGTGACCGGTCAGCTGTTGCCCGTGAATGGCGGCTACGTCTTGAACTGAGCGGGACGGGCGCACCGCGCCAGTTGCCCGGTAGACCGGACCGAGGCCTCTGGGCGCCGGCGCCTGCTCGAAACGATCGGACCGACCCTCCAGCGCAAGGTGGGCGGCATACCGCGTGGACGACGGGATGGTTCCAGATATCGGCTTCGAACAGTCTTCCGGATCCGGAGTGGCCGCCACGATCGAGACGCCGGTCCTTATCGTCGGCGGCGGACCGGTCGGGCTCGCGCTCGCCGGCGATCTGGGCTGGCGCGGCCGCGATTGCCTGCTCGTCGAGCGAACGGACGGCACCATCGTACAGCCACGTCAGGACCTGGTCGGTATCCGGACCATGGAGTTCTGCCGACGATGGGGGCTCGTCGAGGCCGTCGAGGCCGCGCCCTACAACCGGGACTATCCGCAGGACAACGTTTACATCGCCGGCTCGCTCGCCCAGGGGTGGGAGATCGGCCGCTACCCGTCGCCCAGCATGAACCAGGCTTGTCCGCCGCCCGAGAGCCCATGCCGGCGCGAACGCTGCCCGCAGAACATGTTCGATCCCATCCTGCGCGGGTTCGCCGGCTCGCACGAAACGGTATCGCTGCGATACCGGCACCGTTTCCTCGGTCTTCGAGCGGAGAGTGACGGCGCCGTCGCGGAGATCGAGCGCACCGACACCGGTCAGCGGATCGACGTCCGAGCGCGCTTCGTCGTCGGCTGCGACGGTGCCGGCAGCGCGGTGCGCGAGGCGACGGGGGTGAGACTGCTCGGCGAGCCCGCGCTGACCTATACGACCAACCTGATCTTTCGCCGCGACGGTTTCGAGGCGCTGCACGACAAGCCACCGGGCTACCGCTTCATCCTGCTCGACGAGGAAGCCGGAACCTGGGCGACGATCGTTGCGATCAACGGCCGCGACGAATGGCGGATGTCGATCGTCCGCTCCAGCACCGACGGCCGGGTCTTGCCCGAAGGCGAGGTGCGGGACGCGATCCGCCGCGCGGTCGGGCGCGACTTCGATTGCGAGCTCCTTTCCGTGATGCCCTGGCGCCGCCGCGAACTCGTCGCGGAAACCTTCCGGTCGGGCCCCGGCGGGTCGGTGTTCCTCGCGGGCGATGCGGCCCACGCGATGTCGCCCACGGGCGGGTTCGGCATGAATACCGGCGTCGGCGATGCGGTGGACCTCGCGTGGAAGCTGGATGCCGCGCTGGCGGGCTGGGCGGGGCCGGGCCTGCTCGCTTCCTACACGGCGGAACGCCGGCCGGTGGCCGAGCGCAATGTCCGCGAGGCATCGGGCAATCTCGGCCGCATGCTCTCGCCCGGCCCCCAGCCGGGCCTGCTCGACCCGGGTCTGGAAGGCGCCGCGCTGCGCGCCCGGGTCGGGCGCGACCTGGCGACGGCCATGCTCCGCGAATGGCGGACGCTCGGCATCCATCTCGGTTACGTCTACGAAGGCTCGCCGATCTGCGTGGCCGACGGGACGCCGCCGCCGAGTCTCGATCCGGCGGTCTACGAACCGACGGCGCGGCCCGGCTCCCGCGCACCCCACGCGGATTTCGGGAACGGCGGCTCGACGCTGGACTTGTTCGGGCGGGGTTTCGTCCTGCTCGCGCTCGGTCCGTCGCCGCCCGATGCGGAACCCCTGCTCCGCGCCGCCCGGATGCGCGGCATGCCGATGGAACGCGTCGCCCTCGACCGGCCGGACATCGCGCGCCTTTACGGGACGGCGCTGGTGCTGGTCAGGCCGGACGGGCATGTCGCCTGGCGGGGCGACGCGTCGCCGGCCGATCCCTTGCGGCTCGTGGATCGCGTGCGGGGCGCCGTCTGAACGGCTACAATCGGGGGCGAACGACGGGGGGAACGGCATGACCGCAACGATCACACCCGCGTTTTCCGGAACCGAGACCCTGGACGCGCTCTACGCGGGTCTCGCACCGCTCAGCATCAACGCGGGCTGGGCCAAGCCGACGCCCTCGCTGTGGCCGGAGCCCAGGCGGAACTTCGCCCCCTTCCGCTGGTCCTGGACCGAGGGCAGGGCCGCGCTGGAAGCCGCGGGCCGGCTGGTCGATACCGAGTTCGCCGAACGCCGAAACCTGATCCTGTTCAACCCCGTCGAGGGCAACACCTACGCGACGGTGCGTACGCTGATCGCCGCCTATCAGGCGATCCTGCCGGGCGAGACCGCGCGTTCCCACCGGCACACGCCCAACGCGTCGCGCTTCATCCTCGAAGGCGAGGGGTCCTATACCGTGGTCGACGGCGAACGGCTGGAGATGCGCCCGGGCGACGTGCTGCTCACGCCGAACTGGTGCTGGCACGGCCACGGGAGCGAGGCGGACGGCATGTGTTTGTGGCTCGACTGTCTCGATGCGCCCTTGGTCCATCTGCTGGAACCCATGTTCTTCGAGCCCCATCCCGAGGATTACGAGCCCGTGCGCACCGCGCCGCCGGCGTCGCCCTTCATCTTCCGCTGGGAGGACACGCTGGTCCGCTTGGACCGGGCCGTGCCCGACCCGGAGGGACGCCATTTCCGCCGGATCGAACTCGGCGCGCCCGCGCTGTCGTCGATCGCGCTCTACATGCAGCGCCAGTCCGTCGGCGAAGAAACCCGCGCAACCCGGACCACCGCCAACCAGATCGTCTGCGTCGCCCAGGGAACCGGCCGTACCGTCATCGACGGCGAGACGTTTTCCTGGTCGCGGGGCGACGTGATCGCGATACCCTCCTGGCGCTCCTTTTCGCACCGGGCGGAGACCGACGCCGTCCTGCTCGCGATGACCGACGAGCCCGTCATGAGACAGCTCGGCTGGCTCAGGATGGAAGACGGCTGAGAGAGCTCCGTTTGCGCGCCTTTTCCGCGTGTGATTGAATCGAGGAGAAGTCGGCAGGAAGGGCGCGGTATGGCAAACCTCCGGGAGCTGGATTTCGACAAGTTCCGTCTGCGCCGTTTCGTCGAACGCCTGATCGAAATCGACGAAGTCGAGATCCACGACGAGCCGGTGCCGCTTACCGGCCTCAGCCCGATCATTGAAGCGACGCCCAAGGCCGTCCTGTTCAAAAAAGCCGGTCCCAGGCAGCTGGAGCTCGTCGCCAAGGCGTCCGCCGGGCGACGGCGCCTGATCGCCGCGTTCGACAGCAACGAAGAAGAAATCTACGACGAGTTCTACCGCCGCATGGCGAACCCGCAGGAAGTCGTCGAGGTGCCGTCGGACGAAGCGCCCGTTCACGCCGTCAGGATCGTCGGCGAGGACGTCGACCTGACCGAGCTCCCGTTCCACCTGCAGCACGAATTCGACGGCAGCTGCTACATCTCGTCCGGTATCGACTACACCGTCGATCCCGAGACCGGGCGAACCAACGTCGGAAGCAGGCGTCTGTCGCTCCGGAACCGCTACCAGGCGGGGACCAACGTCACCGCGCCCTCCGACCTCAAGCGGATCTACCAGGCTTGCGCCGCCCGCCGCGAGCGACTGCCCATCACGTTCACCATCGGCAGCCATCCGCTGGACATGTATGCGGCGACGACGCGAGTCCCGGGCGACGAGTTGAGCCTGATCGCGACGATGCGGGGCGAGCCCGCGCCGGTCGTGAAAAGCCTGACCAACGACATCCGCGTGCCCGCGGACGCCGAGATCGTGCTCGAGGGCTATCTCGACGAGCGCGGCTATTGCGAACCCGAGGGGCCGTTCGGCGAGTACATGGGCTATTACGGCTCGATCCACATGGATCCTGTCTTTACCTGCACCGCGATTACCATGCGCGAGGACGTGCTCCACCAGACCTTGCAGCACGGCAGCGCCTTCGTCCTCGACGAAACCGATTCCGCGAACATCACCGCGCTTCGGCTCGAAGCGGAGGCGATGCGGATCCTGAAACAGGCCCTGCGCGAGCCCATCGCGGCCTGTCTCCGCCCCACGGGCGGCGGGGCCAACGCGCTCCGGGTGTCGATCAGACAGCACGCGCCGGGCGAACCGCGCCACGCCATCGCGGCCCTTTTCGGCGGAATGCGCCGGTTGAAGCATGTCTGGGTTTTCGATGAGGACATCGACATTCGCGACGACCGGCAGGTCGAATGGGCGTTCGGCACACGCTTCCAGGCCGACGAGGACATGGTCCTGCTGACCGGTATCCCGTCGATGCCGATGGACCCCTCGCTCAAGGGGCGCAGGACCGGCGCCAAGGCCGGTTTCGACTGCACCCGCCCCTTCGGCGCCGACAGGGAGATCCGCTTCACGCGCTGCGCCGCGAAATCGTTCAACGGACAGGCCCGTTTCCAGACGGTGGAGCAGGCGCTCGCCGCGGGTCCGCTGTTCTTCGGCGAGATCGTCGAAGCCATAGGCAGCGAGGACGGAAGGGAAGTCGCCTGCGCGCTCGACGAGTTGCGGGAGCAGGGGAGGCTCGGGCGCGACCGCGACGGCCGCTACCATGTCGCGGACGGGGAGCCGGGATCGACGGCGATCGTGGGCGAACTCTATCACGATCCCAACGAGGGAACCTGACGGGCGTCTCGCGTGGCGCCGGGCCTATTCCCGGCGATGCAAATCGAGGGAGGAAACGAGATGAAGATGCGATATTTGATGGGCGCAGCGGGCGCCGCCGCGATGTTGGCAACGACGCCTTCGCTGGCCGCCGATCCGGTAACCGTCAAGATCGGTTCGTTCACGCCGCCCAAGGCGGCATATCTTCAGAAAATCATCATTCCGTTTCTTCGTACTGTCGAAAAGGACAGCGGCGGAGAGATAGCGTTCAAGGAGTTCTGGGGCGGCGCGCTTATCCGCAGTCCGCGCAAGCAGTGGGAAGGCGTCATGAACAAGATTCAGGACGCCGCCCAGGTGCTGCCGGCCTATACGCCCAAACTGTTCCCCGACTTCACCATATTCGCGCTGCCCTACACCTTCCGTAACACCGGGTCCGCGGAAGCTGCGGTGGCGATCTGGCGCATGCACGAACAGGGCCACCTCGGCGGTCTCGAGAAAGTGCATGTGTTCGGCGTCTACACCAACGACAACAGCGGCATGCATCTCAACCGCAAGATTTCCTCCCTTGCCGACATCAAGGGTCTGAAATTCCGCGTTCCCGGCAAGGCAGAGGCCGATGTGGTCAAGAAACTCGGCGGAACTCCGGTCGGCATGTCGATCCGTCAGGTCGCCGAGTCTCTCAATCGCGGTGTGATCCAGGGCGCGCTCGCCGGATGGTCCGCGCTCGGCACGTTCCGCATTACACCGTTGATCAAGAGCCACATCGACATACCGCTCGGCGTGCGGACGTTCATCCTCGCCGTGCACAAGGACGTCTACAACAAGCTGGGAAGCAAGGCGCGCGACGCTCTCGCCCGCCACGGAGGACTCAAGCTCAGCAAGGCGATGGGCAACTATTACGAGGCCGACGGACGGAGGCTCCGCGCCGATCCGGGCGAGCGCACGGTGGTTCGCCTGTCGCAAAAGGACCACGACCGGCTCTATAACGACATCTTCAAGGCCTATCACACCGAATGGATCGCCAAGAACAAGGACGGCCAGCGCAAATACGCCGCCCTGCAGGCGATCCTGAAGGACCTCCGCGCCGGGCAGTAAACCCGATGTCGGCACACCCGGGCGATCCGACGGAGAGCGTGCCGTTCGACGCGAGCGGCACGTTCGGCCCGGCGGCCAACTGGATCGCGCTCATCGGCGCCACGGCCATCCTCGGACTGGCGGCCGCGATCGTGGTCGACGTGCTGATGCGGTGGCTGTTCAACGCGCCGATCCTCGGGGTGGACGATCTCGGCAAGTACAACCTCGCGGTGATCGTCTCGAGCTTCTTTCCGATCTGCCTGATCGGCGGGCATTTCGTGACCATCCGGTTTCTCGGCCGGGCGATCGGGCCGCTTCGCGCACTTTGGCTCGAAGCCTTCGGCGGACTCGTGACCCTGTTCATCTTCTTGCTGTTCAGCTGGCAGTTCTTTCGTTTCACGCTGCATGACGTCACGTTGACCGGGCTTGCGACCGCGGTGCTGGAGCTCCCGCAGGCCCCGTGGTGGTGGATGGTCACGGCGATCATTCTCGTCTGCACGGCGGTCCAGGCGATGGTGCTTCTCGAAGCCGGCGTGCGGGCCTGGCGCGGCGTGCCGAAGGCGCCTGCCACAGCGGTCGATTCCGGTGTCTAGAGCAATGCGCCCGGGAGGCAAGCGGTAAGCCGATGGATCCTGTGATCGTCGCCGTCATCGGGATAGCGGGCATGTTGGCGCTGATCGCCTTGCACGTGCCCATCGGCATCGCGATGGCGACGGCGGGCTTCTTCGGGGTCTGGCTGCTGCTCGACCTCGAGCCCGCGATCAAAATGTTCGCCACCGCGCCCACGCAGGTTCTCGTGACCCAGGAGTTGGGCGCGATCCCTATGTTTCTGCTGATGGGTAGCTTTGCGTCGGCGGCGGGATTGTCCGGCGACCTGTACCGGCTGTTCTACGCCCTGATCGGGCACTATCGCGGCGGTCTCGCGATGACGACGATCGGTGGGTGCGGCGGTTTCGGCGCCGTCTGCGGCTCCTCGCTGGCGACCGCGTCCACGTTCATGCGCATCGCGCTGCCGGAAATGCGCGAGCGCGGCTACCGGCCGTCTCTCGCGGCGGGATCGATCGCCGCCGGCGGGACGCTCGGCATCCTGATTCCTCCGTCCAACCTCATGCTGCTCTATGGCGTGCTGACCGAGCAGTTCGTGATCGCGCTGTTCGCGGCGGCGGTCATCCCGGGGCTCATCTGCATCGCGGTCTATTTCACGACGATCCTGATCTATGTCCGGGTCCGGCCAGGATCGGGCCCGGCGGGACCGAGGATGCCGTGGCGCGAACGGCTGGCGGTGGTCAGGAGCTGCTGGGGCGTTCTGGTGCTCGCCGCGGTGGTCAGCGGCGGGATCTATGGCGGCGTGTTCACCGTGCTCGAAGCGGCCGCGGTCGGCTGTTTCATGGCCTTCGGGTTCACCTGGCTGCGCGGGCGCCTGACGGTCAAGGTGCTGCGCGAGGTGCTGGTGCAGACCGCCGCTTCGACCGGGCTGATCTACATCATCATCATCGGCGCGACGATCTTCACCTTCTTCATCACGCTCAGCCAGATGCCCACCGTGCTGGTGAGCGCGATCGAGAGTTCCGGCCTCGAACCCTGGATGGTCATCGTCCTGCTGCTTGTGATGTACATCATCCTCGGCAGCATCTTCGAGACGGTCGCGGCGATGATCATCACACTGCCCGTCGTCTTCCCGCTGGTGGTCGGCCTCGGCTTCGATCCGATCTGGTGGGGCGTGATCAACATCATGGTGATCGAGATCGGCCAGATCACGCCGCCCATCGGAATCATTCCCTTCGTGCTGCACGGCATGGCGCCGGACGTGCCGCTCAAGACCATTTTCAGCGGCATCGCGCCGTTCTTCGTCGCCGACCTCGCGCGTCTGGCGATCGTCGCCATTTTCCCCGCCCTCAGCCTGTGGCTGCCCGGAATACTGGGATTGATGGTCTGATGCCGGCGATCGGCCGGCCGTTCCGCCGCAAGGAAGACCGCCGGCTGCTGACCGGGCGCGGCCGGTTCTCCGACGACGTCAACCTGCCCGGGCAGGCCTACGCGGCGATGGCGCGTTCGCCCCACGCCCATGCCCGCATCCTGAACATCGACTCCGCGGGAGCCCTCGCCGTTCCGGGCGTTCTTGCCGTGCTTACCGGAGAGGATCTGCTCGAGGACGGTCTGGGGCGCATCCCCCACAGACCGGCGCCGACGAGCCCGCCGGATATCGAGCTCGTCAACCGGGACGGCTCGCCCAGGCGCGAAGTCCTCCCGTTTCCTTTGCCCGCGGACGGAGCGCGTTTCGTCGGCGAAGCGGTGGCGATGGTAATAGGCGAGACCCCCGACGCCGCGAAAGACGGGCTCGAGCGCCTCGACATCGACTACGAACCGTTGCCAGCGGTGACCGAGGGCATCGGTGCGTGCACTGCCGATGCGCCCCTGCTCTGGGAAGATCTGGCGTCGAACGTCTGCGTCGATGCGGACGTGGGCGACATGGCGGCGACCGAACGCGCCTTCGCGGGCGCCCGTCACGTGGTTCGCCTGGAAACCCGGATTCCGCGGGTGACCGGCATTCCGATGGAACCCCGCGCCGCCGTCGCCGCGTGCGACCCCGAGACCGGCCGCTATACCCTCCATGCTGGCGGCGGCGGGGTGGTCCGGCCGAAGCGCGAGCTCGCCGAGATACTCGGGGTGGCGGAGGACCGGGTGCGGGTGGTGGCCGCCGATGTGGGAGGCAATTACGGCACCCGGAACGCGTTTTATCCGGAGTTCGCCCTCGTGGCATGGTCCGCCAGGCGTCTCGGCCGTCCCGTCAAGTGGACGGCGGACCGCGGCGAGTCGTTCGTCAGCGATTACCAGGGCCGCGACCTCACGGTCGCGGCGGAGCTCGCCCTCGACGAGGACGGCCGGTTCCTCGCGATGCGCGGTTCGAACACCAGCAATGTCGGCGCGCACACCGTCTCCTTCGTGCCGCTGATCAAGGGCGTCGAGATCATGACCGGCCTCTACGAGGTCGGGGCCGCCGGTTTCCGAGCCCGCGCGGTGGTGACCAACACGCCACCCACCAACCCCTATCGGAGCGCCGGCCGCCCGGAGGTCATGTTCGTTCTGGAGCGGCTGGTCGACATGGCGGCCGGCGCGCACGGCTTCGACCGGGTGGCGCTGCGGCGAAAGAATCTGGTGCCCGAAAGCGCCATGCCGTTTCCCAACCCGCTCGGCATGACCTACGACAGCGGCGATTACGAATCCGCGATGGATGCCGCGATCGCCGACGCCGATTGGGACGGATTCGCTGAACGCAGCCAGGAGTCTCGGGCGCGGGGCAGGTGCCGTGGCATCGGCATCGCCAACTATATCGAGACGTCGACCGGCGCCCCGCGGGAGAGGGCCGAGATAACGGTGCGGTCCGAAGGGCGGATCGATGTCGTCATCGGCACCTTGTCGAGCGGGCAGGGCCACGAGACGAGCTTCGCCCAGCTCGCGGCCGAATGGTTCGGCGTATCCCTGGACGAAGTGAATCTGATCACCGGCGACACCGATATCGTCTCGGTCGGCGGCGGGTCCCATTCCGGACGGTCGATGCGTCTCGCCGGGATCACGATGGGCAAGGCTAGCGAAGAGATCGTGGCTCGGGGGCGCAGGATCGCGGCCTGTCTGATGGAAGCGGCGGAAGAGGATATTGCCTTCGCGGATAGCCGCTTCGAGGTGTCCGGCACCGACCGATCCGTTGGCCTCTTCGATGTTGCCCGTGCCGCCGAGCGCGGCGAGGGCTTGCCGGAAGACATGCGTGGGCCGCTCGCGGGCATCTCCGACCAAACCGTGCGAATCGCGGCTTTTCCCTATGGCTGCCATGTGTGCGAGGTGGAGGTGGACCCGGAGACAGGAACCGTGGAGATCCTGCGCTACACCGGGATCGACGATGTCGGACGCGCGATCAACCCGATGATCCTGCACGGGCAGGCGCATGGCAGCATCGCTCAGGGGCTCGGCGAGGCCATGATGGAGCACAGCGTCTACGATCCCGCGAGCGGCCAGGCGTTGGCAGCCTCGTTCATGGATTATGCGATGCCGCGCGCCGACGATCTTCCATCTTTCCACACCGGGATCAGCGAGGTTCCTACTCCCGACAACCCGCTCGGCATTCGTTCCGGGGGCGAGGGCGGCACGACGCCGTCGCTCGCCGCCTACGTCAACGCGGTCGTCGACGCGCTCGGCCCGTTCGGAGTGAATCACCTTGAAATGCCCGTCACTCCCGAAAGCGTGTGGCGCGCCGTTCGGGATGCGAACGCCGACGCCTGAGACAGAGGGAGCAGCATCATGTCCGACGAAATCCTGGTCCGGACTTCCGGCCGCGCGACGGAGATCGTCCTCAACCGTCCGGACGCGGGAAACGCCGTGACCAACGAAATGGCCGCCACGCTCGAAAACGCCATCGCGGGAGCGGGCGAGTCCCATTTCATTGTCCTGCGCGGGGCGGGCGAGGACTTCTGCACCGGGCGTGCCGGCATGGGGAGCCGTCCGACCGAACGTCCTCCGGCCTATGAACGCCGTGCCCAGAACCAGGTGATCTTCGACTGCTACGGCGCCTTTCGTCGTTCCCCCGTTCCGATTGTCGGCGTGGTCCAGGGCCGCGCGCTGGGTTTCGGCTGCGCGCTGGCGTCCCTTTGCGACATCACGCTCGCGAGCACGGCGGCGACCTTCCAGCTCCCCGAGATGGGCCACAACATCATGCCCACGATGGCGATGTCGTCGCTCGTCGACCGCGTGCCGCGTAAGGCGCTGATGTATCTCACCTACTCGACCATGGCGATCGACGCTCAAAAGGCGCTCTCCTTCGGGATCGTGAGCGACGCGGTTCCGCCCGGGAACCTCGAAGACGCCTTCGAGGACCTGTGCCAAGCCCTCGAGAAGGCGCCGCGCCCGGCGATCCTGGCCGTCAAGGAGTACGCCCGCTCCGCGCTCTCGATGGACATCGCGAGCGCGGTGGACTTCGCCCGCAACCTGCACGCGACGGTGAACTCGGCGCCCGACCTGCGCGGCTGATCGGGCCGGGACGGGTGTGATCCCCAGCACGGGCGGCAGGCTCGAGGCGATGCGGGAGAACTCTGCTCCGCCGTCTGCGCTGCACCATAAAGGCGGGAGGCGCGTCGTCGGGATGGCGATGCTGTTCGCCACGGTGGCCGCCATGCTCCTGGCTTCGGTTTCCGGGGGCATCGAGGTACTGCCGGGGCGGTTTCTCGATGCAGCCGAAGACCGTGTCGGTCCGGCGGCGGACCGCGTTGCGGAATGGCTGGACAATCAGGTGCGCACGCTCCGCGGCGGGATCGGGGCGCTCGCCCACGAGTTCGGGGACACGGCCGGCCCCGGGAGGACTCCACTCCGGCATCGCGGGCCGATCGTGCGGTTACCTCGCGTGAAGCACCGATCAGGGAGCGCAACTTGGCAGACGATTGCAGCCGCTGCGGACTCCTTCCAGGATGGCGCGCATGAAGGCGCTCGAGAGTATCGTGGTGGAGTGTCCCGGTTGCGGTCGGCGGGCGACCATCGACGCGGAAATGCTGGAAACCCGGCTCGATCGACCGCTCTCGATTAACTCCGTTGGACAGCTCTACGGAAGGCTGCGTTGTTCGGGCTGCGGCAGCAGGGAAATCCGCATCGGAGACGTGGCCGGGCGAACGCTGATCGACCCTGCCGCGATTACTCCGTGCCGCGCGTGCGGCTGCCCGATTCCCCTGCCGCGCCTGCAAGCGTTGCTGGATACCAACGTATGCATGCCCTGTGCGGAAGACGGGGCGAAGCCGGCCGCCCTGCCGCCCTACCCCCAGCCGCCGGCGGGCAAGCGAAAATGTCCGCGCTGCGGGCGTCCGACAATCGTTCGTCGGAACAGCGAGGACCAGGGGTTCTTTCTGGGCGGCGCTGGACGCGGCGGGCTGCCGCTTCGTCACCCGGCTGAAGAAGAACTCGCCGGTGGCGCTCGTCGAGACCCGGGCGGTGGCGCCGGACGGGGCGGTGCTGGCCGACCGTATCGGGCGGCTGTCGCAGCGCCTGGCGGCCAGCCGCAGGAACCCCTTCGACAAGCCGGTGCGCATCGTCACCGTGCGCATCGACACCGGCCGGGAGATCGAGCTGGTGACCAACGACCTCGACGCGCCGGCCGAAGACATCGCCGCGCTCTACAAGCAGCGCTGGCAGATCGAGCTGTTCTTCAAATGGATCAAGTTCGCCAAAAGTTAAACCGGACAGCAATGGAACAAGTCCGGGCATGACGACGAATGGGGCGATGCCGGAGGACGCCCACGCCGCCCGACATGGTGCCCGCCTAACGGTCCCCGTCACTCCGCCGCCGGGGCGTCCTCGCGGATGTCGTCCTCGACCAGATGCGGCTTGTGGGCGCCGTGCGAGACGGCGCCGGTTATCAGCGTCTTGGGCCGCTTCACCGTCGCCGGGTCGGCCGCCTCGAGGCCGACCGGGCGGGTTCCCTTGATCGTCACCCGGTCCATGATGCGCGCTTGCGGCCAGTAATCGTGCACCGCGTAGTGCTGGACCGAGCGGTTGTCCCACATCGCCAGCGTGTGCGGGCGCCAGTGCAGCCGGTACTGGTATTCCGGGATCAGCGCCTGGTGGAACAGCGTGTCCAGGAGCGAGGCGCTCTCGCGCTCGTCCATGTCCTTGATTCGGATGGTGAATTGCGGGTTGACGAACAGCACCCGCCGCCCGGTCACCGGGTGGACGCGGACCACCGGGTGGGTCATCGGCGGGTAGATCGCCTCGAATTTCTGCAGCTCGCTCCGGTCCTCCGGCGTGTCCTCGAAGATCGCCTTGAACGGCTTGATGTCGTGCACCGCCTGGAGCCCGTCGATCAGCGCCCTGAGCCGCTCGCTCAACCCCTCATAGGCCGTCGACATCGAGGCGAACACGGTATCGCCGCCGACCTCGGGCACCACCTTGGCGCAGAGCGCGGTCGCCATCGGCGGGGCGGCGCGGAAGGTCTCGTCGGAATGCCAGACGTCGGTGCCGAAGGGCGGCGTCTCGGCGTCGTTCTCGAAGCGGATCAGCGCCGGGGTGTCCTCGACGTGCGGCGCGAAGGGATGGACCGAGAGCTCGCCGAAGGAGCGGCCGAATTCCATCAGCCGGTCCGAGGAGATGACCTGGTCGCGGAAGATCAGCAGCTGGTGCTCGGCGAGCCCGTCCCGGATCGCGTCGCGGTCGGCGTCCGGGAGCGGCGCGGCAAGGTCGATCCCCTCGACCTCCGCGGCGAGGTTGGCGCCCACCCGGCGGAACGAAATGCCCATCGCGGCCTCCCCGTAAAAATCTCCGAAGCCTATCCGAGACCGGCTCAGTCGGCCAGGAGGGCCGGCATGACGAGCGTCAGCGTCGGGAAGGCCACGATCAGCACCACCCGGACCGCGTCCGAGGCGAGGAACGGGACCACCCCCTTGAAGGTCTCGATCATCGGCACGTCGCGCGCCATCGAGTTGATGACGAACACGTTGAGACCGACCGGCGGGGTGATCAGCCCGACCTCGACGACGATCAGGGTGATGATGCCGAACCAGAGCTTGGTCTCCTCCGGGCCGAGGCCGAAATCGAGCCCGGCGACGATCGGCCAGAAGATCGGCACCGTGAGCAGGATCATCGAGAGCGAGTCCATCACGAAGCCGAGCGCGAGGTAGAGGACGATCATGCCGAGGAGGACGACCAGCGGCGCGAGGCCCGAGTTCTGGAAATAGTCGGCGGCAAAGATCGGCAGCTGCGAGAAACCGAGGAAGGCGTTGAACACCGCCGCGCCCAGGAGGATCAGGAAGATCATCGCGGTGGTGGACGCGGTGCCGAGCAGCGCGTCGATGGTGCCTTCGAGGCGCATCCGCCCCTTGGTGACCGCGATCAGGAAGGTGCCGACGGCGCCCACCGCCGCCGCCTCGGTGGGGGTGAAGATCCCGACATAGATCCCCCCCATCACGAGGAGGAAGATCACCAGCACCGGCCAGATATCGACCAGCGCGGCCCATTGCGCCGACGCCGCCGCCTTGACGCCCGCCGGCCCGGCCTCCGGGTTGACGCGGACAACGATGGCGATGGCGAGGATGTAGCCGATCGCCGCCAGCACGCCCGGGATGAAGGCGGCCTGGAACAGCGTGGCGACGTTGGCCTCGACCATCACCGCGTAGATGATCAGCACGATCGAGGGCGGGATCAGGATGCCGAGCGTGCCGCCGGCGGCGAGCGCCCCGGTGGCGAGCGATCCGGCGTAGTTGTAGCGCCGCAGCTCGGGCAGCGCGACCTGGCCCATGATCGCGGCGGTGGCGAGCGAGGAGCCCGAGATCGAGGCGAAGCCGGCGCAGCCGCCCACCGCGGCCATCGCGATCCCGCCGCGCCGGTGGCCGAGCCACGCGTTGGCGGCGTGGAACAGCGACTGGCTGATCCCCGCCTTGGCGGCGAACTGCCCCATCAGCAGGAACAGCGGCACCACCGAGAGGTCGTCGTTGGTGAACCGCCAGTAGGTCTCGGTCTTGAGGTAGCTCAAGAGCGCCGGCGATCCCGCGATCGAGACGTATCCCACCACGCCCACGGTCAGCATCGCGACGCCGATCGGGATCCGGATCGCGAGCAGCAGCAGCAGCGCCGCGAACCCGATCCCGCCGATGACGAGCCCGCTCACCGCGTCAGCCGTCGTCGCCGGTGTCGATGAAGCGGCCCGCGCGGACCTCGCGGAAGCTGCGGTGGACGGTATAGACCGTGACCACGATCAGGAACGCCATCAGGACCACCGAAACCGGGAAGGTCGTCCAGCGCGGGAAGTTCAGCGTGAGCGAGAGCTCGGCGTACTGGCGCATGTCGATCCCGCCATAGACCATGCGCCAGGTGAGCAGCGCGCCCAGCAGCACGTAGAGGATGCCGCCCAGGGCGTCGCACGCCGCCTTGGCACGCACCGGCGCCTTGTCCATGAAGAAATCGACGAGGACGTTGCCGCGGGTGAGCTGGCACCACGGCAGGAAAGCGAACACGGCGATCCCGGTGCCGATCGCGACGAGCTCGAAATCGCCGCGCACCGGGGCGGAGAAGGCGGCCCGGCCGGCGATGCTCACCGTGGTCAGGAGCGCCATCGCGGCGAGGATCGCGCCGCCCAGGATCGCCAGCCAGCGCGCGATCGCATAGAGCAGCCGGCCCACCGGATCGGTGGGCCGGCCCGAGCCGTTACCGGGCTCCGCCATCGCCTCGGGCGGCGGCGCCTACTTCGAGTACTTGTCGATCAGCGCGCGCGCGTCCGCCAGCAGCGCCGGGCCGTCGACGCCGATCTTCTTCATCTCGGCGAACCAGCGGTCGAACACCGGCTTGGCGGCGGCCTTCATCCTGGCCGTCTCCTCGGGCGAGATGGTGTAGAACTTGTTCTTCTTGCGCGACTGCACGACCTTGAGGCCGGGCTCCTCGATATCGATCCAGTTCTGGCCCGCCGCCTTGGCGATGTTGCGGCCCGAATTGTCGTCGATGACCTTCTTCAGCTCCTTGGGCAGCTTGTTGTAGCTCGCCTTGTTCATCAGGAAGGTGAAGATGTTGGTGCCGAGCCTGGGCTGGTCGCCGGACAGCTTCGAGAAGTGGCTCACCAGGTCGGGCGTCTTGACCGCCGGCGCGATCTCGTAGGGCAGCGTCACCCCGTCGATCACCCCCTTGGACAGCGCGGGCGGGATGCGCGGCAGGGGCATTCCCATGCCGGTCGCGCCCAGCGCCTCGAGGAGCCACACCCCGCCGCGCGAGGCGGCGCGGATCTTGAGCCCCTTGAGATCGGCCATCGTGCGGATCGGCTTCTTGGTCTGGAACAGGAAGCCCTGGTGCACATGGAGCAGCAGCGGGTGATAGTCCTTGAGGTCGGTGTCCGTCAGGTGCTTGGCCTGATAGTCCTGCAGCGCAAGCGTGGTCGAGAGCGCGTCCTTGTGGACGAAGGGCAGCTCGAACGGCTCGACCCTCGGCATCCGGCCCGGCGTGAACCCGGGCAGCGCCCAGACGATGTCCACCACCCCGTCGCGCGCCTGGTCGAGCAGCTGGGGCGCCTTGCCGCCCAGCTGCATCGCCCAGAACGGCTGCACCTTGAGCTTGCCGCCCGACGCCTCGCCGACCTTCTTGGCCCACGGGATCAAGAAGGTCTTGGACGGGTTCGCGACCGGCGGGATGAAGGTGTGCATGCGAAGCGTCACGTCCGCCGCCCCTGCTGCCCCGCCAAGGCCGGCAAGCGGCAGCACGAACGCCGCGGCGGCGGCCGCGGCAAGTCCGAGTCTCTTCATCGT
Source organism: Defluviicoccus sp. (assembly GCA_022826125.1). GTDB lineage: Bacteria > Pseudomonadota > Alphaproteobacteria > MPNO01 > MPNO01 > MPNO01. The sequence goes on along the minus strand of JAJDVM010000152.1, from coordinate 543 downwards.
TCGTTCTCCCTTGGGTTCGGCATGCGGAAAGAACATCAGGACCTTGGCGGCTTGTAAAGACGGCAGTTCAGGGAGACCGTATTCGCGAGCCACGGTGCGGCCGGCCTTCGCCCCCTCTCCCCGACCCTCTCCCCCGCTGGGGGAGAGGGGAATTCACACGGCGCCGCTCGCGCCATACCTTCTCCCCTCCCGCTTGCGGGAGGGGCCGGGGAGGGCGGGTCGGTCGACGGGCCTTCGCCGGGCCTTGCCTTCCGCCGGCGCGGTCCCCCACCCGGCCTCCCCCGCGAGCGGGGGAGGAGTCTTCCGCCGCGACCGGATCAAGCGAGGGCGCGTTCGATTGGTCTCAGGCGCCTCCGGAGGCCGCTGGCGATCGAATCGGCGAGGTCGGCGGGGAAATCCCGGGGGAGCGACGCGAGGACCGTTTCCATCGCCGGTTCCGCCCCTTCCGCCAGCTCCCCGCATATCTCGTCGATCGCATGAGCGGGGACGCCCTCCCTCGCGGCGGTCTGCGCGAAGTGCCGCGGCAGGATCGTGTCGATCGCG
>JAJDVM010000272.1 GCA_022826125.1 Defluviicoccus sp. | reverse complement strand
CTCGTCGAGGGCGCGGTGATCGTCTCGTCCGATGCCTGCCTCGAGGAGATGAAGGAATTCGGGGAGCGGTCCCGGGATCCGCGCGGCAATATCCGCTCCCACTGGCAGAATTTCGGCGACGCCGGCAGGTTCTTCAACGAGGTCATGTGGACCAGGTTCTCGCCCGACGGTTTCATCGAGACCCTGCCGAGCCAGACATTTTCCGGCGAACGGACGATCCACGTGGGCGCGAAGGAGGTGCGCTTCGTCGAGGTCGGCCCCGCCCACACCAAGGGCGACGTCATCGTCTACGTGCCGGATGACAGGATCGTATTCGCCGGCGACATCCTGTTCATCGGCGGCCACCCGATAATCTGGGCCGGACCGCTGCGGAACTGGATCGATGCCTGCGATCTCATGCTCGGCTGGGACGTGGAGGTCGTCATACCCGGCCACGGCCCGATTACCGACAAGCGGGGAATCCGGGACCTCAGGGATTACTTCGTCTTCGTCGAGGCAGAGTCACGCAAGCGCTACGATGCCGGCATGGGCTGGGAGGAGGCGGGCCGCGACATCGAACTCGGCCCCTATGCCGGCTGGATCGACCGCGAACGCATCGTGATGAACGTTTTCGCCTGCTACCGGGAGTTCGCCGGCGGGACCCGCGACTTCGATCCGATGGAGGCCATCGGCGCCGCCGGCCGGTACTTCTTCGATGAGCGCGAGGGACGGCTCTGATGGAGATCAACGACACCCACGATCCGAACCGCAGGAGCTGGGTCGAATCCGCCAATCTTGCCGGCACCGATTTCCCGATCCAGAACCTGCCGCTCGGGGTCTTCTCCAACGCCGGCGGCACGCCGCGCGGCGGAATCGCAATCGGCGACCGCATCCTTGATCTCGCCGCCGCTGTCGAAACGGGGTTGTTTCGCGGCGACGCCGAAGACGTCGCGCGGGCGGCGATGGAACCCGCGCTCAATTCCCTGATGGCCCTCGGCAACGACGCGGCCTCCGCCCTCCGGGCGGCTGCCTCGGCGATCCTGACCGAAGGAAGCGCGGACCGCGGCAAGGCCGAACCCTGCCTCGTTCCCATGGCCGGGGCGACGATGGCGCTGCCGACCAGGATCGGGAGCTTCACCGACTTCCTGACCTCGCTCGATCACACGCTTCGCATGTCGCCGAACGGGAAGAGCCCGCCGGCCTTCGACCGCATCCCCATCGCCTATCATGGCCGCGCGACGACGGTATGCGTCAGCGGCACGCCGCTGGTCCGGCCGCGCGGCCAGTTCGCCAATCCGGACGGCGCGACCGCGTACGGCCCCGAACCGGCGCAGGATTTCGAGCTGGAGCTCGGCATCTTCGTCGGGCCGGGCAATCGCCTGGGCGAACCCATCGCGATCGACGAGGCCGGCGCGCATATATTCGGCTATTGCCTGCTCAACGACTGGTCGGCGCGAGGCATACAGTTCTTCGAGTCCACGCCGCTCGGCCCGTTTCTCGGGAAGAGCATGATGACTTCGATTTCGCCTTGGGTGGTCACGACGGAAGCGCTCGTCCCTTTCGCCGCCCCGGCGCGCCCGCGCGAACCCGGAAAAGAGCCGCCCGAACATCTGACGAGCACCGGGAACCAAGTTGGCGGCGGTCTCGACCTCGCCATGTTCGCCGATTGGTCGACCGAGGCCATGCGCGAGAGAAATGCGCCGGCGGAAACCGTCGTTCGGACCAATTTCCGGGGCACCTACTGGACTCCCGCCCAGATGCTTTGTCACCACGCGAGCAACGGATGCGAGCTGCGGTCGGGCGATCTGTTCGGCAGCGGCACGGTCTCCGGCCCGACACCGGAGTCGCGTGCCTGCCTCGCGGAGATCAACGAGAAAGGCGCCCGGACGATTGCGATCGGCGGCGAGACCAGAACCTGGCTCGAGGACGGCGATGAAGTATCCTTCCGGGCGAAAGCCGAACGCGACGGCTATGCGTCCATCGGGTTCGGCGCGTGCCAAGGGAGGGTGCTTCCCTGCTTCGCGTCGGGGGGCCGATAAACGGGAATTCGCCAATGCTTGTCACCGACATCGTGGACGAACGGGCTGTCGCGTTCATGCGGGCCTTTTCGTCGCCTCGCGAAAGCGCCGTGGCGGCGAAGCTGCGCGAGGCGACGGCGGAGCATCCCAGGCGAAACATGCAGATCGGCATGGAACAGGGGCGCCTGATGGCGCAGCTGGCGACGATGATCGGCGCCAGGCGATGCTTGGAGGTTGGCGTCTTCACCGGTTACAGCGCGCTTTGCGTCGCCGAACGCCTGCCGCCCGACGGCACGCTCGTGGCATGCGACATATCCGAGGAATACACCGCGATAGGGAAGCCGTTCTGGGAGGAAGCCGGGGTCGCGGACCGGATCGAGCTAAGGCTGGGTCCGGCGTCGGACACGCTGGCTGCGCTCATCGACGAAGGACGGAACGGATCCTTCGACTTCGCGTTCATCGACGCCGACAAGGACGGATACGACGACTATTACGAAAAATGTCTCCGGCTGACCCGAAACGGCGGAATCGTCGTGCTGGACAATGCGTTTCTGAGGGGCGCGACATACGACCTCGGAAACGAGAAAGACCGGACCGTCACGATGCGCGGGCTCCTGGCAAAGATTTCCACCGACGAACGGGTCGACGCGTCCATCCTGCCCGTAGGCGACGGCATCGTCATCGCCTGCAAGCGATGAACGGCGAGAACGTCGGGAATATCGGTCGCTTTCCCCCGGGAAGTCTTGACCAAAGGTTGCGCTGGCTGGCAACCAGGGTTGTCTAGGCTTGGATGAAGTGTGGTTGTGAGGGGCCCGATCGCCGGGCTCGCGGCACTACGACAGACCGGTCGCTGCGCTGATATTCGAACCGGACCGGCCGAGAGGCCGGGTCGGGCACCTGAGCGCGGGAAAGTTCGAGGAAGCAATCCTTGAATCGGACTCCCGTGGAACCGGAGCGACCGGCAATCCATCCAGACGCCCGGAAAATCGGAGCATCCTTCGGGCCATTGAGATCCAACGTGAGACCGAACACGGCAACCACCCCGGCCTTGCGGCCGGGACACAAGGTAAGGCCGGTCCGGGCACCGCGCCTAGCCGTTACGGGCACGGAAACGGGCGCGGAAACGGGCGCGTCGAAGACGTTGACGGGTCCCCGGACGGTTACGCCGTCGCACAGCGGATCGCTGTCCCAGCGCCTCGGAGAGTTAGCCCTTCAGCCATTGCGTTTCCTTGCAACCCAACTTCGCTACGGCATCCTAATCCGCCGCTTGGATGGCACCCTGTGGGTCTGAGGCTTCGACCGGCCTTCCGGGTGATCCACCCGCTAGAAACCGTCCAGCCTGAACTCGCTGATGAACACACAACACTTCTCATCTTGGGCCACATTGTAGGAAGCTGCCCGTCCGGCCGAATGTTCTGAAACGGTCTAAATATACAGCCGTTGCCGTCAAGTTCATCTAATGCACTTAGCCGCCTGCCGCCATGCAAAGTTCAATACCGAGTGAAGTCAAGGAAAATAACTCTGTACCAAGGTAAATGCTATAACTGACCCGTCGTCCCTCCACGTTTGTTGACATAGATGTGGGTACGAATCCTGGATCGATACAGCTAAGGCGGATCAGATTGAGAAGAGAAGCCTCAATTGACCGTTCAGGCACCCCAAAATTCTCTGCGATTTCCTTCCTTTTGAAAAAGACCTTGTCCGAGGCATTCTTGTGTTCCTCAGCCAGCATTTGAGCATGGCATGCGCTAAGGATTTTCACGTCCAGCGGCTCCATCTCGCGCAATAGTGAGACGTGTCGAATACTAACGTCTATATCGAATTTCGGATCCATTGCATTGGCCAGCAATTCTGCCCAAAGGGTTTGCAGGTCAGGATCCTCTTCCAATGTTGCGCTCTCTATTAGAGGGATAGCAACCTTGAGGGGAACGATTTTTGTAATAGCGTCTTCGGAATACCCTCTATCTCGCAGACGTTTTGCCGTGTTCTCGGAAAGTGAAATGTAGTTTTGAAGACGGAAAAATTTTATTCTATCGGCGACAACTCCTATACTGTCCTCAATCGCTGCTCCAAAAACTCTATTCAAGAATCCACCGGTCTTTTCAATTGCCCCAATGGCCTCCTTTGTCGCGTCCGCTGTCGCACGCACAGCCCTCGCTGTCTCAATTGCCTCGTTCGACGTCTCTTCGGTCACCGCAGCGTTCCATGGTCTCGGCTTCACAGGAAGAGATATATCTCTGCTACATATCGCTGTCTACCGAACAAAAAAAATGGAGTCTGAATTGAACATCTTGCTGTGATGGTACACCGAAAGACTGAAGTGCCACTCGGCGCCCCGCGGTATGTACAAGGACGTCACGCCAAGCTGCTTGTGGTTGGTGAATTTGGCCTACCCAGCACGATCGTTCTTCGCTACACACCATTTGGCTCCATTACACCACAGATCTCCATCGCCAGGCGCCTCCTCTCGGGAAATTAGGAAGCCCGATTGTCGAAGCCAAACCACCATGCTCCTACCAATTCAGGACGATCTAACTCTCGTGAGCTTTGACCGATCCAAGCCTCTTCCTCTTACTTCATTCTCACCCAGCATCATTATCGCTCCGAGGCCAGGCTCGTCAGTTTGGGCGTGCTTGGGGCCAAGCGGCAGCGCAGCAGTCTGACACCCCTGATGATCGACCATCACCCATTCCCACGATTTGCCATCCAGTGTATTTTCACCTCGAGTCCCGATGAGTTCGCCATCCACCATGTCGCTCTCGCCTCGAATGGTACTCACGATCGTGACACCATTGCCAAATTGCGCTGGAATCCAATGGCCAAATGAGCCCTGCTTCATGTCCGTATTGTCTGGCACCTGGGCCAGGTTCTGCAAATGCTCAATCGGTCCTCCGCATGGTAATAAAACTCCACGACTCCCTATCTTCACCGACCAGAAGTATGGTTTGGTGCCAAATTGGAAGCTGATAAGAATTAGATCTTCCTCCAATCCCGAATAGCTCCCTATCCGACAATCCATTGTCTTCTCTTCAGGATTCATAATTTGTTCGCGTACCTTGCAAATGGCCTCACTCTCAGCGTACCGGTAGCCATAGCTACCGAGTAACGAAAAAACCAATAAGTAGGAAGATCGTAACAGACTTACGTTCACGTGGTCAGAATCTGGTCGCTTTATCCTGATTCCGATCCCCTTGCTCACATCAAGACCTTGACCACCAGGCAAGGACCTCAGTTCCATTTTTCCGCGCAATTGTCCTACCTTGGTCGGCATGGGGAACCTTAGTGGCTTACCTTCTTCGGGACGAAGGAGTCCCGAACGTCGGGCGCCAAAGAGATTGACTTCTATCTCCGTGCCACGGCCCGACGCGTAGTCGTCTATCGCTTTCCTTTCTCGCGTAGCTGCGCGATCAAGAACGCTGCCGGCGTTGTTGCATCGTGAGCAGGTAAGGCAAGCGACCTGTCCTCCCATAGCCTTGGGCGGCGCATGTTCCAATGTCACTTTTCGTCCTCTTTCGACTTCAATTTCTGCAAAGGCGGTCAGACATATTGGGCACTTCGTGTTGCCACGATCAAATAGTCTCCGGCGAAGGCGCTTTAGGTGTCCAGTTTTCTTGCTCATTGTCAGTCACGGCCGTTAGAAGTGTACACGCTTTACCGAAATGTTAACCTAGCCTTTGCGCCGGTCCCGATGTCAGTGACCTATTCGATCGCGAACACTATCCTGGCTGTCCCACCACTGGGCATCCTGTTCGTAGCTGGCTCCGATCTGGTCTAGCATTCTCGCGGTGAAGGGATGTTCAAAGGCCACTTCACGGGACCAGCTTCGGTATTGCTCTGCCAGCCCACGTTCCTGCGCTCCGCCTTCGCCTCGCCAAGTCGCCCCGCGGGCGTTCCGAATACCGACGAGCATGCCGGTTGCAATGTCCTGCGATCCGAGATCGTTGATGGCCTCACGCACGGGTTCGCACGGCCAAATTCCATCGTCTCCGGGCAGACAATGGGAAAGCAGTTGACCGATCATTTCGTCGCCGATTTCTGCACGGCCATATTCGCGGGCGAGCGAACGTGCTTGCTCCATCCATGCCTTTAGCTGCTTGAGATCAATGCTGCCATCGGCCCGAGTTCCGGGAATTCGGCTAGCACTGGTTAGGAGAGAATACGCGGCACCCGCAACAGCAGCCCGATTGTCAGAATTCGGCAGCCGCCACTCAGAGGGGTCTTCTCCGCCGTCGTTGCGGCCAAAGGCCAGCGCGAGCGCCTGCATGAACAGCGCGGGCGTCTCTGAGAGCTGCGCCTCCAAATTTCGAATTCCATGTTCGGATCGTTCGAGCGCCCTGATGAACAGAAACTCGAGCCGAGCGAGATCGTCACGAGACGTATCGCCGCGTTGTTCAAGCGTATCAAGCGCTTGGGATACGTAATGGCCTTCAAGTCGGTAGTGGCCCGAAGGCTCCGCGCCGTTGGTTGCAACCTCCTCCAACAGGCGCATCAGCCGGGGAGAATCGATGAGTTTCAAATCCATGTGGGCGGCGTGGAATGCGGCACGCGGCCGCTCCACTTTGAGCAGTTCGTCCACGAACGTCGCTATCGAAGTCGCATCACTGGGGCCCCAGGGAGGATTCACCTCCTCCCAATATCGCCGCTTGAGGTCTTCGGGCAGTTGGTCAACGTGTTGCCAGGTGCGGCCGTCGAAAGGCGCGCAGCCAAGGAGGCGAATACGCGCATCCTCATCGGAGCCAAAGTGCGCGAGCAGCTCTGCGAGAACAGCGTCGCGGTCTCGCAAATCGAGCGTAGCCAAAAAACCGGCTATGCACTGTTCGAATATGTCCCGCAGGCCGTTTGATTGCTCCGCCATAATGCCCTGCAGAAAATCCACCCTCTGCTGAACCCCGGTGCAGATTTCGGCCATGTGCCACCCCACCACGCGGGAGGCGGTGCCGGCTTGGCACAGTTCTTTGATTCCGCCCAGCCCTGCCTCCGTCCACACCTCTTGCAAGGCGTCACGTCGCTGGCGGGCAATGCGTTCCTCCCTTTTCGGGTAATCGAGCTCTTCGTCCTCAATTTCGTCAGCAGATTCATCGACCCACTGGTTCAGGAATAACCATCGATGACGCACCACGGGGTTTTGGGATTCGAGCCCCGTGTAAGCCTGTCGGGCGCGCTCCCTCTCGGCGTCGTCAAGACCGCGGCGCCGGCTGCGCCGGGTTAGGGCATAGCGACGTATCCGTTCACGCAACGCCGCCTTTTGGCTATCGGTGGGCCCGGTATCGTTCCAGGCGGAAATAAGCTCCCACACCCGCGTGCGACTGTCAGGACTTAGCGCTTCGAGGCGGCCGACCAGATCGCCGAGTGAGTGCTCGTCGTGCTCAGACCAGTCAAGCGCAAGCTCTATCGCTTTCTGTTGACCCTGCCACGCTTCACCGCGCGTAGTGACCTCTCCCGCGTCATAGGCATCGGTGCGCCAGCGCGGCTTATTGGCGTAATCCCCGAGGGTTGAACCCGGATCGAACTGAGCGACGCAAACCTGCCAGCCGACCTCCGGGAACTTCTTGGTAAGCCTGTGGAGCGCCCGGTTGCGCTGGTCCAGCGAAGCGGCCGTCTGAGGCATCCAGAACCGGAAGATCGATTTAAGTGAGCCCATGGGCTTGTTGGCCCAGTTGTCATCGATCTTCCACGCGCACATCTTGGCAAGGATAGACGTGACTCGGACCAGCTGCTCCGGCTTCCATGCCAGCAATTCGAGCGCCCACAGCATGCCCGAGCGCGGGCAATCGCCGAGAAATCCGGTATCAGCAGGCGCGAACAGCGCGGCAATCTGCGGATCCTCGCTGTCGAGGTCCGCTTCGATGATACTGAGAAACGCATCCGGCGCGGCCTCAGCGTATTGCGGCAGATCGCTCTTCTGAGACAACCACATCGACGCTGCCGACGGGGACAGCAGGCGTCGGACGACGCCATTCACCCCGGCTTCAAGGTCGATCCCGAGGCGGTCACCAACGAGGGCATTGCCGTGCACTGCCAGAAGTACGAGCGTATCGCAAATGCCCTGGCGCAAGGCGGACGAATGATCCCGGCTCTTTCCGTAGAGGTTGGCCGCCCATCGCTGGTCCTCCGGGAGTTCCAACGCGGGATCCTGTTCTGACAGGACAACTTCAGCAGCGAACAGGAATTTTTCGAAATCCTCCCTCGTAATGGCCCGGTGCGCTGCATACAGGGCATCAACCTTGGAGACGACTCCACGGAGATGGTCGATCGACCAAATTGGCGGTTCGTCCATTGTCTGGAGCTGCGCGATAGTTCGCTCGGTGTCTTCATTCGGTCTGTCGGTTAGCCAGATCAGGATCTCCTTGTCCGCCTCGGTGCCGGAATCCCAAGTGCCAACGAATATGAGCGGGATCAGCGCCCGCGCGACAGCGCTGTCGTCGGCCCAGGGCGGGACCTTCACGGCCTCAACCTGCGCGAGTCGGCGCCGGAGGATGGTTGGCGAGCGCGCCGATTCCCCTGCGAGCCGGTCTATTCGAGAGTCGTCGAGCCCCGTATCACGCAGCGCCGCACGGAATGACTCGTAACCCAACAGGTCAAGCGCGATGTTCGCTTCGTCGCTCACCGTATTGCGTCCGCGAACGATGATGGTGTGAGTATTCTTCTGGAGGCCGGCGAGGGCTTTCTCAACCTCGGACGACGCCACTATCGCAATGAAGTTCGATGATATCCTGGCTATGGTCCTGAAGGACTCGAGCGAACGAATGACAACGCTCCGCTCGTAGGCGCCGACGCACGTCTCTTCCAGCCGTTCCAGCGCGCAACACAGGAAGGCCAGAGCCTCTAGGTTCGAGTCGGCGGTGACGACGAAGGGCCTGGCTGGAGGTGTCTTCAGCCATGTCCCGAGCTGTTCCTGATGTCGTTCGGCGGCAGGAGCGAACAGCTCTTTCGGCAGCTCGGGCTCAGCCACACCCGCCCATTCAAGCCAAATCTGACCAAGCGTCGTGACCTCTTGAGTGGCGCCGCCCTGGAACTCCCGCATTCGGGTCTGTGCCGGGATCGACTGTTCCAACCATTGTTCTAGGTCACTCGCATCGAAGGCGCGCACATCCTTCCATTCGCCCCGCCCATTCTTCTCCTTGGCCCAGCTGTCTTTACCGGCCCAGTTACGCGGCGTCACAAACATGAACGTTGTGGACTTTCGTTCCTTGGCGGGAACTCCGGCGGTCCGGGCGCCATAGTCCGCCTCCGCCTTGGTCTGGGGGTTCTTGTCGCACCCGAATTCCCAACCGGATTGGCCGCGCGGTATCCACGGTGTCGCTGATCCGGACGTGATCTGGCCATCCCAGCCCTTCCGCTGGGAATTGTCGAAGGCCGGAAAATCGACCGCAGTCAAATTGCTGCCAGTCGTGTGCACCAGTGTACGCAGCAGCGCCGGGAGCTGCGCTCGCGCATCGAGGCTATCTGCCCATGCGGCGATCTGAAGGGCTGTAATCTGGAGATAAGCAGGCACGTAGGCGCGGACCGCAATATCGTCCTGACCGGCACGCGCTACGAATTCATCGAATCGCGCCTGCATATCAAGCAGGGCTGAGGCGTCGACCTGGAACGCTTTCTCGAACCGCATCGCCATATCTGGAGAGAGTGCTGCTCTGCCGTTCAAGAGATTGGATAGGGCCGGTCGACCAACACCGAGCATTTCGGCGGCGTTCTTCACGGATAGAGCTTCCGGGAGGATCGATTGCCTGATGTACGGTCCTGGATGGGTAGGAGGCTCTTTGCGTTGCGATTCCATGGCGTCGACGGCTGCTCCTCGAAACTCATCCTCCACTCAGAGCAAGAATCGGCGAGACTCTCGCCGCTCGCCTGAGCTTCCTCTTGTATTGTGTAGCGTGTGACGCAACACAATACAAGAGGATTTTGTGTGAAGGCCGCGACCGAGTTGCTCTCACGGAGCGACGTGGTCGACAGGCGACCTAAACCGAGCAGCCGCTGGTCGGTCGAGTCCTCAGCATTGAGTTCTCGTGCTTCAGTCGAATCTCAACGCCCACACGTGGCGATTCGGTAGTGCCGGGGAATCGGGCGCGAGGAATTGATGCGATCAAACGGGCCGTTCTTGGATAGTATTGGGGCCAGCCGCCCTTGTCCGCCGGGGAAAGGCCGATGATCGATCCGCTGGAGGCTGTCGGCAATCTCGTCAAGCCGGTCGCCATGCAGGTGCTGCTCGCCCGCGAGCGGCTCGAATCGAGGGTTGCCTACAACCCTGTCTCGGATGGGGCCGCGCTAGACCCCGACGCCGGGTCCGCTTCGAACAAACCCGATGAGCGAGGAAGGCCGCAACGTCTTGCCAACTCCACCTCATCACGGCTTGACCGAATCTTGACGCCCACACTGCTCAAACAGCGCCACAACTTTGAAAAAATCTGCATTCGATTTGATGACTGATCTGGAAATCCCCCCTCTTGGAGGCCGAAGCATAGGTAAATTATACCATTATTTCAATCAGTTAGGCAAATTGGATGAGAACCACACCGGCTTTGTTCCGGGGTGACGGCGTGCGCGCGACAAGGTGCGGAAGTCGTCCGACCCGCCGGGAGCCCGGGGAGGGACTATCCCGGAACCGTCTTCACACACCGAAGGCCCGCATGCGCTTGCCCGTGGTGAGAAGTTCGGGTTAGCGGGCCGGCGCCGAATACGAGAATACCGATGCGTGGGAAATCCCTGCTCACCAGACATCGAACGGGAATGCGTGGGACCGGTGCCCGGCGTCGGGCGGCGGCCGGACGTGTCTCTGAGCGATCTCCCGCAGGATCTTCCAGAGGGGGCGCAACGGTGCGTGGCCCCCGGCGGAACCGCCGGCGGCGATGGCGACGCCGAGATGGAGGAAGAGTGGCGCGCCTGCCGGGCGATCGTCCGGCAGGTGGAGGGAGAGGACGGTGCCGAACGTGGATATGCCTGCCTGTGTCCATCGGATGCTGTTGGGCGCGTCGCTGCGCGCTCGGCTCGCCGCCGCTACCGGGGCGGCACCGTCGCGGCAAAGTTCGCCGGCACTGTCGGCTCGACCGCCGCGGTCTCCTCGCGCCGCTCACCGCGCTCCGCACTGCGCTGTGCAGTAGCGCCTGTCATTGGACGGCTGAATCCGCGCACTCGAGCACACCGAGGCCTCATGAGCTAGGCTCGAATCGATTCGCTTCACCGTGCCGCTGCCCGGCACAGTGTTCCTCGGCAACGAGAAATCGCGTTAGGCGCTTTCGAATACAGGATGCAGGTCTGGCGTGATTCTCAGATAGAACTCGTCCTCAATGGGCCGCCCCCCAGGAGCGGAGAGAACGAAGCGGTACTCATTCTGGTCCTGGAACTTAGTTCGCTTGAAGAAATGCGCGGCCAGGCCCCGCGCATGTTCCGGCACGCTCGCAAACAGCACATCACCGGCCTCATCACTGTAAACGACCGGTCCGTGATGAACGTGAACGGCCGACTCCAACCCTGAACTTTCGCAAGCGGCGGCGACAACCCAGTCGAGCCCCGTCACCGGTGCGTGCCGCCCTGCATTGCGCTGTCTGGCGAACTCGGCACCCAGCGATAGCGAGAAAGTCTGGACATCGCAGATTCGCGACGCGATCTTCCATTCTTCGTACCGGGAAACGCGGTTCATCGACCGGGACGTGCAGTAGATGAGGCTCGTGTCCTCCGTCTCGTAAGTGGTTTCTGTCGCGACTAGGTCGGCACCCTGAGGCATCTCCCGCACGCCGTGCCTCCGACACATCTCCTCCAGGGTCGACGCAACCCGGCTCCTCCCCTCCATCGGATCCCAGGTGCCCTCGAGATCCCCGTGCTTCCCCCGATAGTGACGCAGCGTCCCCAGTTTCAGGCATTTGGCCCGGTACGGGGCGTGGTCCTCGATATCGGTGTATTTCGTCAGTCGCCGCGGAACGCCCGAAAGCGTCATCCGCGCTTCATGATCGACGAAGAACACCAACACGAGATGGCGTCCGTCCACCACGGCCGTGTCCTTCAGCACCCAACCCGCAGCCCTCCAAAGCGCGTTCAGCTCCTTCGGACGACCCGCAACGGATGCCTTGATTATCGCCGGCTCTGCGCCGGCACCGGGAATTGCCATCTGTCACCTCGGGCGACGTCGCCGATCCTGCCTATCCGGAGGGGCTGAACTCCAGCCCGCTTTCTCGCTGCTTCGATTCAAGAGCCGGAACCACATCGTCGATGCCACGGTCGGGACCGGCCCATATCGATTTCTGCTCGTCACACAGACGCCACCGCAGGGCGCCCAAACTGTCCGCGTCGTAGCTGCACCTCAGTATCTAATATGGAGCGCCGGGCGGATTTTCAACGCCGTGTGGCCCCCAGTAGTCGCCTCCAATCCCGCAAACCGGCTCCTTTGCCGCGGAAACGAGCCCGTACAGCCACAAGTCGCGCTCGACTCATTCCTCCTCCTCGCGGGAGAACGACAGTGGCTTGTGGCCATGCCGGACCCGAGGCGGAAGCTCGACGCCATGCTTCTCCCCGAAATGCCGCGCAAAGGCCTCCGACGGTTTCGGACGGGCCTCGGCCCTGGTGCGCTTTTCGTGGATCAGGCGGCGGACCAGCTCTTCCATCGAGACGCCGATCTGGCGGGCTTCGCGTCGGAGCCAGGACTTGTCCCCGGGGTCGATGTCGCGGACGGTAATGCTTGTGCTCATGTCGGCGGCTCCCGTTCGCTCGACAGCCTGCTCGTGCGGCTTTGTGCTAGCAAAATTTGCTAACAGAATTTGCAGATCGAAGGCCAGCCCGACTTGTGCGCGCCGGGACGGGTTTATCGCATGGCATTGTGCGCACAGGGGTTTGCGTTCCCGTTCGATGCCTTGGTGGCACAGGGATAGGAGCGTGGCGGCGACGCCGCCGGCCTCCATCGCCTGGACGAACTTGACCCGGTCCCCCGAGACCCAGATGGAGACAACATACGCCGCTTCGAGTGGATGGTGATTTCTTTCGAGAATATGTGGAATGACTGATCTCAGCTTCGCCAGCGGTCAGCGGTTCACGCGATTGCTGCTGATCTTGACGCTGGCTCTTGGTGCGGTTGCACCAAGCGGTGCAACCGCCTCTTCGATCGGATCATGCAGAGAGTATCTGGAGGCGAAGGATGCCAAGGAAAGCGCCTTTCTGCTCTGGGAACAACGGCGTGACGAGGCAAGCGAAGGATCGGCGAAAGATGCCGCGGTGCGTTGGCGTCAGGCCCGGAAGGCCGTGAAAGCCAGCCTTAAGGCCGGTGGAGACAAGATGCTCGGGCACATCCTCACGGCTTGGGAAAAGGCGAGGAATGCGGAAGAACGCTTCGGCGGGACCTGAGCAGGACGAACAGCCAGCTCGCGCTCCAGAGCACGGCGAGACACCAGTAGCCGGCGCCGTGCGAGGGTCCCGCCGCGAGGCCGGCGATCGCGACGACGAGCGCGAGGAAGCAGAGCAGCGCGGCGGCGGTTCGGGCTCCGGTCATGGCGCTTCGCGTCCCTTGCTGGAGGATGCCGCGTTCACGCGCGCACGAGCTCGACGCCGGCGGAACGGCCGCCGAGAGTTTTCATCGAAAACTCGTGCCGACCGAACCGGCACCAGTACCACCCCTCGTTCATGCGCTCGATGTGCAGGCCCAGCGGTTCCTCGAAGCGCACCGACGCGATGAGCCCGGGGTTCCCCGGCAGCTCTTCGAGGCGGACCGGCGGCGCGCCGTGACCCCGCAGCGTGTGCCGGAATTCGATACCCGGACCGCGGGGTGCCGCCCGCGGGTCCGGACGGGCGCTGCGAAAGAGGAAGCTGTGCCCTCCGATGCGGCACTCGTAGGCGTGCTTGTCGATGCGCTCGATGGCGACGGCGCGAGCATCGCGCTCGGCAACCGTGATCTCGCTGAAGACGGTGTCGGAATCGCGGAGCAGCGTGGTCTTCATCGTCCTGTCTCCTTCATCGACCGGTAGGGATACCGCAAGGCGCGGCTTCGCGCTCGACTTCCTCGGTAGCGATGCCGCGGCGCGGGTGGAGGTGAGGTGAAGACCCACCGGGTGGTCGTCGTGGAAGACGATAACGTCGAGCGTGCGGTCCTCGGGGTCGAGGTTGGCGTAGACCATGCCGCAGGCGCCGTGTGCGTGGATCGTGTGCTCGTCGACGACGGTGCCGGTGTGGATCGGAGGCTGGACGCGGGTTCTGGGTAGGGATGCCATGGTATCGGTTTCCCGTGAAGTGCGGGGAGGTGGAGGGAGCGTGGTTCAAGCGGCGGCCGCGTCGGCGCGGGAGAGGCGGAGGTTCTTCCCGCCGAGGCGCAGCACCACGAATTCGCCCGGGCGCAGCCTGGCCTCGACCAGCTCGAAATACGCCTCGGCGTTGCTGGGGTGGGAAATCAGGTCAGGGCTGGGAGCCTGCCCGCGTGGGGCTGGAATGCCTGTGATCTCCGGCAGGGTTCGCCGGGAGGGGGAAAGCGTGTGGTCGAGGTGCTTGTCGAGCGCGACGTATCGGGCGTAGAGGTCGGGACGGAGTTGAGTCGTCCGGTTGAGGTCGGTGGCAGGAGACGGGCGACGGGATCGCGAGCTGGGCTCTGCTGCTCAGTCTTCGGTGGAGCCCAACTCGTCAAGCAGGGTCTCGACGATCCGCCGGAGTGACGGCAAATCCTGGCCGGCGTAGCTCCAGACACGTTCCGGCAGGACCCGATCGTAGCCGTGGCTCAGCAGGTTGCGGAAGTCCACGATGCGGCGAAGCTGGGGAATGCGTCGCGCAAGCCCGGGGTGGTCGGCGTGCAGGCGTTTCAGCGTTTCGCCGATGATTTCGAACTTGCGCTCCACGGCGGCCTGTGTCCGGCCGTCAGCGACATAGGACTCGAGCGGCATCCCTTCCAAATAGCTCGCGATATCGGCGCCGGCCTGTTCGATGTCGGCGAGCAGGACCCGGGGATCACGACGCATAGACCAGCTCGCGCGACTTCTCGATCGCTGCCCGCAGGTAGGGATTGCGGATCGCCTGGGGTTCAAGCAGATCGACGGGACGACCCAGTGCATCGTGCAGGGCATCCCTGAAGTCGAAATACCGATCGAGGGTGATGGGCGCGCGCCGGGGGTCGAACTCGACGAGAAAATCCGCGTCGCTGGTGAGCGGATCGAAGTCGGTGGCGCGGGCGGCGGATCCGAAGACCTCAAGCCTGGCAACCCCGTGAAGGCGGCAGAGGTCGGCGATCTCGTTCCGTTTGTCGGCGATCGCGGCGTGCATGGCCGAGGCTCCTGCGATATGGGCGGGCGGGCCGTTACCGTTGCGGTAGTTACTTTCGCAAGTGCTGGCCGGCAAGGGGTCCGGGCGCAGGGGAGTGTGGCCGGCATGGGTCATGGGGATTTTCTAACCTCGGGAAATGCGGCTCCAGGGAGCTTCTCTTCACTATGGGAGGCAGGCGAAGCCGCGAAGCCTGCCCGCGCGGCGCCGGGATGCCGGTGATCTCCGGCAGGGTTCGCCGGGAGGGGGAAAGCGTGTGGTCGAGGCGCTGTTCGAGCGCGACGTAGCGGGCGTAGAGGTCGGGGCGAAGCTGGGCTGCCCGGGTAAGGTCCGCCCTCGATGCCAGGATGCAGAACGAGCAGCTGCAGCGCGTGAGGCCCTGGGCGTAGACCGGGTGCGGAGTCTGCCCGGCCACGGCGATGGTCTCGAACGCCTGGCCTTCGGTGAGCTCGAATATCGGCAGCCAGTCATACCAGTCGCGGCCGGCGACGGAGTTCCTGTCGTTCCGCTTCCAGGGCCTCTTCCCGGCGCGCTCGGCGCTCTCGTCGCGGCGCATCCCCAGGGCGCTGATCACGCGGCCGCGGAACTGCGGGTTGGACTTCAGGTACCCGCCCTAACCCCGGCCGCTGCGCAACTCGGTCCGGCATTCGGAGATCGAGGTGCTTTGTGTGTCGGCGCTCGCGGTGATCACGGCACCGGTCTCGGCGCGTCTTCCGGTTCGGAAAGCCTGAAGCGGCCTCCTTCTGGCGTGGTAGGGTACCGCATCGGGCAGGAGACAGGGATGAAACCGAGACGTTGCGGGGATGTCGGGATCTGGGCTGTGCGGGAGGCGGTTCGGCCCTACCGCGATCCTCTGGAGGTCTACCCGGACGCCACCCCCGAAATGGTCGAGCGCCACCGCCACTGGCTCGAACCTGTCTGCCTGGCACCGGAAACCGGGAAGATGATCTTCGCCTTCCAAAGCTACCTGGTCAGAACCGGCCGTTACACCATCCTGATCGACGCCTGCGTCGGGGAGGACAAGGAACGCCCCCATTTCCCCAACTGGCATCGCAAGAAATGGCCGTGGCTCGCCAGCCTGAAGGCTGCCGGCGCGACGCCGGAAGACATCGACTTCGTGTTCTGCACCCACCTCCACGTCGATCACGTCGGCTGGAACACGAGGCTGGAGAACGGCCGCTGGGTGCCGACCTTCCCGAACGCGACCTACTTGTTCGGCGATACCGAGTACCGCCACTGGGAGACGGCCCACAAGGAGATCGACCACATGCACAGCGTGTTCGTCGACAGCGTGCTGCCGGTGGTGGAGGCCGGTCAGGTGACGTTCGTCGACAAGGACTTCGAGATCGAGACCGGGTTCTCCATCGAGCCCACGCCGGGGCATACCCCCGGCCATAACTGCCTTAACCTCGCGCGAGGCGGCGAGACGGCGGTGTTTTCAGGCGATCTGATGCACTACCCGATACAGGTGCCGGAGCCCCAGCTTTCCACGGTCTACTGTACCGATCCCGAGGAGTCGCGGCGCACCAGAATGGCCTTCGTCGAGCGCTATGCCGATACCGACACGGTGATCCTGCCGGCTCATTTTCCTGGCGCCTCGGCGGGCCGCATCAGGGCGGAGAACGGCACCACCTGGTTCGATTTCTGCGAGGAGTGAGCGGAGGGAGCTACTGGCCGACCCGCGCGGCATCCCGCAGGCCTCGGCCTTCTTTCCACCGCCTGACGTTTTCCAGAGTGGCATAGGGGCGGAGCATTTCCGGATCGAAGGCCACAGGCGACTCGTCCCGCGCGATCTTTCTCGGCCAGTGGGGGTCGGCGAGCGCGCCCTTGGCGATCGCGGCCGCATCGGCGGTCCCGTCTTCGAGCAGGGCTTCCGCCAGGGAGGGGTCGTTCAGCTTGCCGCAGGCGACGATCCCCACGTCACGCGGCGCGGCTTCCCGGGCCAGGCGGGCGAGCGACTTGCCCGACCCGAAGACCGGTTCGAAGCCGCGATGGGCGTTGACGTGGATGTAGCTCGGCCCTGCCTCGCCAACCGCGCCGAAAATCGTCTTCGCGTCGTCGACTCCGCCCGCCCAGCTATGGGCCAGGTCGTTGACCTTGGTCTCGGAGATGCGGACCCCGAACGGCGCGCGGCCATCGAGCGACTGCTTCACGGCGGCGACGATTTCGATGTGATAGCGCACCCTTCGCGCCGTCGGACCGCCATACTCATCGTCGCGCGCATTGGTGTAATCGGTGAGGAACTGATCGGCGAGATATCCGTTCGCGCCATGGATCTCCACGCCGTCGAAACCGGCGTCGATCGCCCTGACGGCAGCGGCGCCGAACCTTGCGGCGATGTCCTTCATCTCCTGTCTGGTGATTTCGCGTGGGATCGGGAACTTGCCATGGCCCTTGTAGTGCGGCGCCATCTCGCCCACCGGTTCCACGGCCGACGGGGCGACGGCCCCATCGGCATAGTCGTTGTGCTGGATCAGCGCGCCCGCGTGCAGCAACTGCATGAAGATCGGCACGCCCTCGGCGTGGACGACGTCGACCACCCTCTTCCAGGAATCGCGCTGGGCGTCGTTGGCGATGCCGGGCTGGTCGACATAGCCCTGGCTACGGGCTTCGTCGATATAGGTGCCCTCGGTGATGACCAGCCCGAACCCGCCTCGCGCGTACTCGGCGTAATAAGCCGCCATCTCGTCGGTCGCCAGCCCGCCCGGACCTGCGCTGATCCGCGTCATCGGCGCGACGACTGCGCGGTTGCCCAGCGCGACATCGCCGATCCCGCCCGGCGAAAAGAGGTTGGCAAATCGGCTTGTTCCTGTATCGCTCACGGCGCCACTCCGGGACGTTGAGGAAAGGGAAGATGAAACTGTTCAGTTACTGGCGTTCGCTCGCGTCGTTTCGCGTGCGCATCGCGCTCAATCTCAAGGGAGTTCCGTGTGACATCGAGACGATCGATCTGCTTGAGGGCGACCAGTTCCGGGATTCCTATCTCGCGGTCAATCCCCAACCCGTTGTGCCCACGCTGGTCGACGGCGGCACGGCCCTCTTCCAGTCGCTCGCGATCGTCGAGTATCTCGACGAGACCTGCCCCGAACCGCCGCTGCTTCCGGCCGACCCCACGGGCCGTGCCCGGGTGCGAGGCATTGCCCAGATCGCGAGTTCGGATTCGCATCCGCTGATCGTCCCGCGGATCCGGAAGTATCTGACCGAGGATCTCGAACTGTCGGACGAGCAGCTTGCGGCCTGGATCCGCAACTGGATGGGCGCCGGCCTCGCCGCCATGGAGGCTCATCTGGCGGCCGGCTCCGATACCGGTACTTTTTGCCACGGCGACCGGCCCGGTCTTGCCGATCTCTGCCTGGTGCCGCAGGTCGTCGGCAGCCGCATGTTCGGCTGTAGGATGGATCCGTATCCGACGGCGATGCGGGTCTTCGAGACCTGCATGGCGCTCGATGCGTTCGCCGACGCGCATCCGACGAAACAGCCCGACTTCCCCTCGGACGCCTAGGCGTTGAGCCGGCGCCCCTCTTCGAGCTTTCGGGCGAACTGTTCGTTGTCCAGCACCCAGCCGAGGCACCGCATGACATTCTGAAGTCCGAATTCGTGGAGATCGTCGCCATACATGCTGGCGACGCAATCGGACAGCACCACCGCCGCATAGTTCTTGTTGTGCGCGGTGAAGGCCGTGTTGAGGACGCAGGTATTGGTGTTAACCCGACTTCCGCAACTGAGCGGGCATTTCAACTAATTTGACGGGTTTCCGGCCGGAGAAATGGCGGATTTCCGGGCTTTGCGTCTCCGGATCCGCGTGTAGTGCCGACCTACCCCCTTGATCGGGATGCGGGCGC